>JBARRR010000199.1:0-1661 GCA_049644325.1 Candidatus Dormiibacterota bacterium | reverse complement strand
CGCCGACGGCGCTGGCGCTGCTGGCCGAGGGGGGCGCGACCGCCCACCTGTCGGACGGCCTGGTCAGGCTCGAAGGCCTGACGATGTTCCTCCTGCTGGCAGCGTCGATGATCTGGCTGGCGATCGTGGCGGTGCGACCTGGCGGGTCCGGCCGCCAGGAGGGCGCTACCTCAACAGCGACCGCCTAGCCGGGGGCGGTGATCCGGCTGACCACCTCACCGTCGTGCCACTCGGGGTCCGCGGCCAGCAGGGCCCGCATCTCCTGGTAGCGCGCGTCCTGCTCCGGGCTCTCGGCGTTGGCGCGGTAGGCCTCCCTGCTCTCGAAGACAACGGCCAGCCAGTATTCGCCGTCGCCGGCGTCTGCGCGGTAGGTCGCGCTCACGACCCAGCCCGGTATGTTCAGCCCAGCCAGGCCTTTGCCGTAGTTGAGGAAATCCTCCTCCTTACCCGGCAGCACCTTAAGACGCGCGACAGTTCCGTACATTCGAATCCTCCAACTTCGTCAGGCACCTGCCAGCCTACCGCCATCGATCGGGATGGTGGCGCCGGTTATGAACGACGCGCTGTCGCTGCTGAGCCAGACCACGGTGGCGGCGACCTCCTCGGGGTTTCCCAACCGCCCCATGGGCACGGCCGCTGCGACGGGGACACGCTGCTCGTCGGTGAGGGCGGCCAGGCGGTCGGTAAGGATCGGACCGGGCGCGACGGCGTTGACGCGGATGTTCTGGGCGGCGTAGTCCAGTGCCGCCACCCGGGTGAGCCCAATGACACCGTGCTTGCTGGACGCGTACCCGGACAGGCCTCGAACCCCCTGGACACCGGCGGTCGAGGACATGTTGACGATGGCGCCGCCGCCCACCGCCAGCATCGCCGGGATCTCGAATCTCATGGCGGCAAAGATGCCCCGGAGGTTGACCCGCTGGGCGCTGTCGAATTCCTCGAGCTCCACCTCGGCCAGCGGCCTGGGGTAATGCCCGCCGCCGGCCGCGTTGTTGAAGGCAATGTCAAGCCGGCCGAACCGGTCGGCCGCAAGCCCCACCATTCGCTGCACCGACTCCGCATCTTCGACATCGGTAGGTGCCGCCACTGCCCGGCCTCCGGCTGCCTCGATCTCGTGTACCGCGGCATCGAGGGCGGCCTCGTCCCGAGCCGCGAGGACCACCGCGGCTCCGGCCTCGGCCATCGCCCTGGCGGTTGCCCGGCCAATACCCCGGCTGGCTCCGGTGACCACGGCGACTTTGCCGGCAAGCACCCCCTCGCGTGCGCCTGACGCCATCAGACGGCCTGGGCTGGGAGGTTGCCGGCCCTCTGGGGCGGCTGCGACCTGATGGCGCGGGCGAGCCCTTCGGCCTGGCCAATCAGCAGAAGGCCAACGACCAGGTGGATGATCTGCGCGATCCAGTGGAGCCCGCCGACAAGGATGGCGTCCTGGGTCAGGCCAAGAGCGGGCGCAACGAAGCCCCAGGCGAAGGCCAGGATCACCTGGCCGAGCGGGGCCCCGGCGCGAAACGCGATCGTGGCGAGGGTCCAGAGCGCGATCACCAGGACGAAACCGAGGATCCGATGAAGCGGGACCAGGCTGGCCAGGTGCCCAGTCCAGAAGGAGAGCCCCAGGATCAGCATGACAAGGCCGCCGATCCGGGTTGTGAACTGGGCCACGG
>JBARRR010000198.1:0-13193 GCA_049644325.1 Candidatus Dormiibacterota bacterium | reverse complement strand
CTGACCGCGAACCAGCGAGCGTTCTGCCAGTGAGGCGCTTCGTGGAGCGCGCCCGCAAGGGACAGCGCGGCCAGGTGATGCCCATCTTCGCGCTGATGGCATTGATGATCGTCGGTGCCGTGGCCCTGGCGGTGGACTACGGCTTCCTCCAGGACCAGCATCGCAACCTCCAGGCCTTCGCCGATCATGCCGCCATCGCCGGCGCCGAGCAGCTCACCCTCGACGGCACATCGCTGCCCAAGGCTCGCCAGAGCGCCATGATCTACGTCCGCGACAACCTCGGCCTCCCCCAGTCGTCGTTTGCCCTGTCCGGCTCGCCGGGGTCGGCGCCGTGCTCCAACGGGACCCAGGGCTTCAGCTCCAACATCAACAACTGCCAGCTCCCGGGGAACTGGTCGAATTACCAGGTCTCGATTCACAGTCCCGGCGACTACAGCCCCCACGTGTACGGCGACACCGCGCCCTCTCTCTCGGTGAACATCGTCGACACGGTAACCAACACCGTCGCTGCGGTGATGGGTGTTAAAACCACCAACGTCGGGGCGTTCGGCGAGGCCAAAACCCAGCCGCCCGGCGTTCGATTGAGCGCCGCGCTGTATGTCGACGGCTGCATCAACAACACCTCCGCCCTCGGGTCGGTGCTTCCCGTGGTTGTCGATGGCGACGTGTACCTCAACGACTGCACCATCGCGAACACCGGCGTGACGTCGACTTTCTGTGCCTTTCCCACCCCCGACTCCTCGGGGGACATCGTTTACGGCCCCTACGCCAACCTGCCGGGCAACATCCTTCCCCTCAACCTTGGGCTTGGCTGCACGGTCAGCATCCTTGGATTTGGCGTGAGTGCCGGCAGCCAGTTCCAGCTCCCTACTTCGGCATTTCCCAATGGCCTGCCGGGGCCGCCGCAGAGCGCCAACGTCTGCGGCAATGAGGGCGACTGCACCGCGGACCATGCCTGCAAGAACGGCACCGTCACGCCTGCAGGCGCAATCCCCAGCAACTGCTACGACCCGGGCGTCTACTCGTTTGCCAACAGCACCGCCCTCCGCGTCAAGAACAACCTCAACCCCGGCGTTTACTACGTCGATGTGAGCGGTGGTAGCTGCTACACGAGCACGGCCACAAACAGCTGTGGCGGTGTTTTCTTCGAAGGCAACACCATGAATGCCAACGTCAACGGAGTCGTCGGCCAATGCTGGCAGCAGGGATTCCCATCGCTGCAGGTGTGGACCGGCGGCTGCCCCAACGGCTACATATACGACCCCACCACGCCACTCGATCCTCAGTGCGCGGGGTCGTCCGCGGTTGACGCCAAGGGCCACCCGGCCGGCTTTCTGAACATCCCGCCGGCCGCCTACTACTCGTTCACCACCGCCCCGGCGGCCGGAGGAGTCAGCGGCACCCTGGGCGCCAACACGAACTACAGCGTGCGGGTCAGCGCCCTCAGCGCGATCGGTGAAACCGACGCCCCCACGGAGCTGAGCACCACTTCCAACGCCACCGGCGCGCTGGCCGTCAACATCACGGCCTCGCCCAACGAGACCAACGGTTACAAGGTCTACATCGGGCCGCCGGGTCAGGAGCAGCTGGCCAAGACCGTGGCCCACGCCTTCAGCAACCCGGTCAATGTCACAGCCCTGCCGGCCGCCGGGGCGCAGCATTACCCGCTCTTCAACAACAGCCAGTGCGCCACTGGTTTCCACAACATCCCCCACAGCAAGGACCAGGTTCCCGGCACCCTGGCGGCACCCAACCAGAACTTCGGGGTCACGTTCGTCCTGAGCGGCAAGGCCAGCCTCTGCATGGGGACCTGGGCCTCGTCATCCGACTGGACCTGCAACCCCACCTCCTCGGCTGAGACGGTGCTGCTGCAGCCCTACTGCGCGGCCGGATTTGGCGCCGGCAGTCCACCGGGTCCGCCTGAATCACAGATCTGCTCTGACGCCGGCACCGCGGGGGCGAACACGGAGGACGGCAGCTACGTCGTGTACAGCAGCGGGCTCGGCGCCGTGAGGTCCTCGGGAGGCGGAAGCCGCCTGGGGATGACGGGGACGGTATACGCGCCCAGGGGCTCGCTGATCGAGGACTCGGGCTCGTCGTTGACGGTCACACCGGGGTCGATCATCGTCCACGACGTGTCCACGGGCCTCAATCTCAGCAGCGTTCTGGCGCCCCTTGCCTACGCCAGCAGCTCGGCTGGCGTCTTCCTACCCCCCGGTGTGAACCTGGTCCAGTAGGCCCAAAAGTCGATTTTCAGGTACGTGCCGACTGCACCGTAAAGGGGTTGATTCTGGCGAATGTTGGGTTAGGCTGGGGCCGTCCGGCAGCCGGATTTAGCACGTAACGCACTCATCAGAGAGGTCATCAGTTGAGCACCAACACAGTTTCACAGCGCCGCAGAGGTCGGACATTCCAGGTCATCATCGGCGTGGTCATTGTCATCCTGGCATTCGTAGGCTTTGTCATTTTCAGCCAGCTCGTGGGCCGCAGCGCAACCAAGACCACGGTCGTGGCGGCCGCCCACGATATAAAGACCCAAACCATCCTCACCGATGGCGACCTGACCACGATCCAAGTCGACACCGTTCCCACCGGGGCGATAAAGGACAAGACCAGCGCCAACGGCAAGTTTGCCCGGCAGGACATCAAGTCGGGTTCACCGGTTCTGGACAGCGACCTGGCGTCGCCCGCGGAAGCGACTCCAGCCAAGCTTTTCTTCGCGCTTCCCAGTGGCAAGGTGGCGCTCAACATCCCCGCCGGCGACATTTCCCCGTACGTACAACCGGGTGACCAGATCGACGTTATTGCCACCCCTAAGGCAGTCGCCAACGCCCAACCTGCCGCCCCGACGGTGAGCCAAACCAAGGCCACCTTGAAGGGGCTTCGCGTGCTCGCTGTCGGCACCCCGCAGACAGCCTCCAACACTGCCAACAGTGGAGCTGCGGCCACCGCGGTGGGCGGCAACCTGGTGGTCCAGGTCAGCCTGCAGGACGCGGAAACGCTGCAGTTCATCGTCAAGAACACCGATTTCACCTACGTGCTCAAGTCGCCCCTGGACGTCAACAACACTGATCCCACCACCACCGGGGTAGACCTGAACACCTTCAAGGCGTCCTTCGGCTACCGATGATCCCGATCCTCCTGGCCGCCTTTGGGGCCGGCGGCGTGGCCTTCATCATCTGGGCGTTGATGGACTCGCCGGCGGCGGCCATGGACGACGACACCCAGGCCATGTCCATGGACACGCTGGAGGACGAGGCCCGGCTGTCTTTGCGGGAGCAGTTCGCCAAGCCGATCGGCAACCTCGCTGCTCCGCTGCTCCGCGGTCAGCGGCGCGACAAGCTCCAGCTGCTGCTGAACCGAGCCGATCTCAATCTCCGGTCGGCAGAATGGGTGCTGATCCAGCTGGGTCTCGCGGCGGTCCTCGGGATCGGTGCGCTCTTGAGGTTCGGCAACCCCATCCCGGTGGCGATCGCGGCGGTCATCGGTTACCTGCTGCCCACGTTCTACTTGCGTCGCCGCATGGCAAAACGCCGCCAGGCCTTCGAAGCGGTGCTCGGCGACACCATCAACCTGGTGTCCAACAGCGTCAAGGCCGGCTACTCCATCCAACAGGCGATGGCCAGCGTGGCTGAGAACGGCCGACCACCCCTGGCGGAGGAGATCGGGCGTGTGGTCCGGGAGTCATCCCTGGGCATCGATACCGAGACCGCCCTCGAGCACGCCAATGAGCGGCTGGCCAGCAAGGACTTCGACCTACTGGTGACGGCGATCCTCATCCACCGTAGCGTCGGTGGCAACCTCTCCGAGGTGCTCGACAAGATTGCCGAGACGATCCGCGAACGCGTGCGCGTGCACGGGGAGGTCCGGGTGCTCACGGCGCAGGCCCGCGCCTCCGGCTACATAATCACCGCGCTGCCGTTTGCCGTGGGCGCGCTGCTGTCGGTGATCTCGCCAACGTTTGAGCGGCCCCTCTTCACCAGCCCCATCGGCTGGGGCATGCTGGCGGTTGGCCTGGTATCGATCTCGATCGGCTACGCCATCATCCGCAAGATCACGGATATCCACCTGTGACCCTGTTCGTCGCCATCGTCTTCGCCGCCGTCGCGGCGCTGGGCGCCGCCATCGCCACCGGGGTGCTTCGGCGTGGTGGCGCGGTCGAGGACAGGTACGCCGCCAAGCTCGCGGGGATTGAGGACCACGCCATGAGCCTGGAGGAGATGGAGCTCTCCAAGCCGTTCCGTGAGCGGTTCCTGGTCCCCATCTACAACCGCCTGGTCCAGCTCCTGGTGGCGCGCACCCCGGCCAGCCGCCAGGACAACATCCGGAAGATGATCAAGTCTGCCGGCAACCCCGGTAACGTCAGTGTCAGCACCATCCTGGCCGCCAAGTTCATCGCCGCCATCGCGGCCCTGGGAGTGGCATTGCTGGTGATGATCGGGCTGCTTCAGTGGACCTTCCCCTGGGTCCTGGCGGCTGCCGCTGCCGGGTTCGTGGGCTGGATCGTCCCCGACCGCTGGCTCAAGCAGGTGGCCGACAGGCGCCGCCACGGCATCGAGGACGTCATTCCCGACACCATTGACCTCCTTACCATCTGTCTTGACGCCGGCCTCAGTTTCGACGCCTCCATGCAGCGCATCGCCGACAAGGTCGAGGGCCCCTTGCGTGAGGAATTCGCCGCCATGCTGGCCGAGGTCCGCTACGGACGGCCGCGCATGGATGCCCTGATGGCGATGGCCACGCGCATCGACGTCGAGGACATGACGGCCTTCGTCAACGCCGTCGGCCAATCGCAGAAGCTGGGCGTGGCGCTGGGCGACACGGTCCGCATCCAGGCCGCGGAAATCCGCCGCCGGCGCCGGCAGCGAGCGGAAGAGCGGGCAGCCCAGGCGTCGCTGAAGATGCTGTTCCCGATGATCGGCTGCATTTTCCCGACGCTCTTCATCGTGCTGATGGGGCCCGTGGCCCTGATTCTCCTGTCCCGTCACTGACGCCTGGCGCTCTTGCCGCGGTCCGGCAGTTGGCGCAAACTAGCCGCTGAGGGGTCGTTCAGCGGGCTTTGATAGGAGTCGAATACGATGCACAGGCCAGCGTTTGGCGCGATCCTGGTCGTCATCTCGGCACTGGCGGTTGCCGCCTGTGGTAGTTCGTCGTCGAGCTCGTCCAGTAGTTACTCCGGCAAGACAATCAAGTTGGGCGCGGACATCTCGCTGACCGGTGGCGGAGGCGTCTACGGACCCCAGCAGAAGAACGGCATCCAGGTCGCCGTCGACATGATCAACGCCAACGGTGGGGTCAACGGTGCCCAGCTATCGGTCGACGTCCAGGACGACAAGTCCGACCAGCAGACATCGGCCCAGGTCACCCAGACCTTCATCCAGCAGGGCCAGGTGGTCGGCATCATCGGGCCCACGCTGTCCAACTCCGCGGTGGCGGCCCACCCGGTGGCGCAGAGTCTCAAGACCCCGATGCTGGCGCCCTCGACCACCGGGCAGCACATCGTCGGCGACTGCCCCTACAAGGATGGCTGCAACTACATCTTCCGGGACTCGCTGGGTGAGGCCACCGCCATCCCCAACAACGTCAAGTACGCGGTCAGCACCATCCATCCCAAGACGGCGGTCCTCTTTTACGCCAACGATGACAAGTTCTCCTCGGACGGCGCCGTGATCTTCAAGCAGGCC
Source organism: Candidatus Dormiibacterota bacterium (assembly GCA_049644325.1). GTDB lineage: Bacteria > Chloroflexota > Dormibacteria > DASZGP01 > DASZGP01 > DASZHA01. The sequence goes on along the minus strand of JBARRR010000198.1, from coordinate 7,509 downwards.
CTCGCCGACAACGGCGTCAACCTGCCGGCGGACGGCGTCCAGCAGTTCTCCAAGAACGAGACCGACTTCAAGAGCTACGTCACCACCGCTCTCTCCAAGACCCCGGACGTTTTGACGATCTCCTCGCTTGGAGGCATCCCGGCCAAGATCATGATCGAGGCCCGCAAGCAGGGCTACACCGGGCCCATCCTCGGCGGCAACGGTCTGAACACCTACCAGGTCAGCCAGCAGGCGGGCGCCCAGGGCAAGGGTGCCCAGTCGGGCAGCGCCTACTGGGTGGGCGCCGACACCTCCGCCAACAAGACCTTCGTCGACGCCTACAAGGCGAAGTTCAAGGATCAGTCGGGCAACCCCCAGCTGCCGGACCAGATCGCGGCCCAGGCCTACACCGCGGTGCTGATCTACGCCGAAGCGGCCAAGAACGCCAACCTGACGTTCGGCGACACCGCCAAGGACCGCGATAGCCTGCGGGCGGCGATGGAGAAGGTGTCCATCGACTCGCCCCTGGGTCCCTTCAGCTTCACGTCGCAGCACGACGTCAAGCAGAAGGTGTGGATCAACGCCTTCGACGGCAACGGCGGCTTCGTCAACCTCACATCGGTAGATATCAGCTGAGCGCGGCGTCCGCTTGATGCCATGACCGGGCGCCTGCTCACCCAATTGGCGGCGCAGGCGCCCTCGTTCTACCTGCAGCAGGGCCTCAACGGCATATTCAGTGGCAGCGTCTACGCCCTGTTCGCGGTCGGCTACACGCTGGTCTTCGGCGTGCTCGACATCCTCAACCTGGCCCACTCCGCGGTGTTCATGGCGGGCGCGGTGCTGGCCCTGATCTTCTTCGCCAACTTCGGGTTGCCCTTCTGGCTGGCGGTGGTCCTGGCCATCGCCATCTGCGGCGCCATCGGCTACGGCCTCGACCTGGTCGCCTTCCGGCCGCTGCGTCGGCGCAGCGCGCCCCACATCAGCTCGCTGATCACCAGCATCGCGGTGGCGCTGATCTTCGTCAGCCTCGCCGAGAACAACTTCGGCGCCAACAGCCAGCGCTACCCAGCGTCAGTCGCCCCCGACGCCGGCTTCCACGTCGGCGGGGTTGTCATCGACCAGCTGTCGATCCTGATCCTGCTGGTCACCCTGGGCCTGATGGCGGTGCTGGCCGTCGTCATCCGCCGGACCCGGCCCGGACGTGCCATCCGGGCGGTGGCCGAGAACCCCCGCGCGGCCGCGCTCATGGGCATCAACGTCGATCGCACCATCGCCCTCACGCTCGTGATCTCCTCGGCCCTGGGCGGGCTGGCCGGCATACTCTACGGCCTGTCGGCGCACGACATCAGCCCCTACATGGGGCGGGACCAGGTCGAGCTTAAGGGGCTGGCGGTTATCGTCGTCGGCGGCATGGGCTCGATCACCGGGGCGGTGGTGGCCGGCTACCTGCTCGGCCTGATCGAGGTGGTCGCCCTGGTGACGCTGGGCTCCAACGTGCGGACGGGGGTGGCGTTTGCCGTTCTCTTCCTGGCCCTTGTGCTCTTCCCTTCGGGGTTGTTCGGGCGCCGCCGCGAGCGCCGGACATGATCCTCGAGATGAGGGGCTGAACGCTTGGACTTCTTCATCCAGCTGTTCACCGACCCGCTGGGCTTCTACAGCGCCCACCAGCTGCTGATCTCGCAGATCGGCATCAATGCCCTCCTGACCCTGTCGATGTACATCACGCTCAACTGCGGCATGCTGACGCTGGCCAACGTCGGCTTCATGGCCGTCGGCGCCTACATCTCGGTGCTCCTGGGGCTTAATACGTCGGTGCCCTTCCCGGCGGCGATGCTGATCGGAGGGCTGGCGGCGACGGTGCTGGCGGTGCCGATCGGGCTCCCGGTGCTGCGGCTGTCGGGCATCTTCCTGGCCATCGCCACCATCGGTTTCGGCCAGGTGGTCGTCGGCGTCATCCTCAACGTCCCCGCCACGGGTGAGGGCCAGGGGCTGATCAACATCGAGGCCAGCCCGTCCACCGCCATCAATTACATCTTTGGGGGCCTGGTGGTGGTGGCGTTTGTGCTCTGGCGATTGCGAGGTACGCGGCTGGGACAGGCCTGGGCCGCGATTCGTGAGGACGAGGTCGCTGCCGAGGCGCACGGCATCAACGTCGCCCGCTACCGGCTGATCGCTTTCGTCCTGGGCGCCTTCGTCGCCGGCTGCGCAGGGGGCCTGGACGCCCACCTCAACTTCATCATCGCCCCGTCCGAGTACCAGTTCACCCGCGTGGTGGGGGTGCTGGTCTTCGCCGTTGCCGGGGGCTTCAGCAACGTGGTCGGGCCCGTGGTCGGCGCCACCGTTCTCACCAGCCTGCCCGAGATCCTCCGCTTCGCCCGCGACTACCGAGACCTGATCAATGGCGTGGTCCTGATCCTGGTCATCCTCTTCCTGCCCCGGGGGATCGCGGGCGGCCGGCGCCCTGGAGGCCGGGGCCGGCTGATGGCGCTATGGCGCTGGCCCCGCAGCGGGCAGGCGACATCATGAGCGGCGGAAGCACCGCCCCGAGGGAGCCGCTGCTTAGGCTGACCGGCATCAGCCGGCACTTCGGCGGGGTGCGGGCGGTGGACCGGGTCGACCTTTCGGTGCCCGAAGGCAGCCTCTACGGCCTGATCGGGCCCAACGGAGCGGGCAAGACCACCCTGCTGGACGTGGTCAGCGGCTTCCAGCCGGCGACGGCGGGGGAGACCTGGTACCGCGGCGAGGTGGTCAACCGCTGGCCCGCCCACCGGCTGGCGGCGGCGGGCGTGGCCCGGACGTTCCAGACGGTGCGGCTCTTCCGCGGCATGACGGTGCTGGAGAACGTGCTGGTGGGCATGCACTCTCGGCGTCGCAACGACACGCTGGGCCAGGTGCTGGTGCTGCCGGCATTGCGGAAGGCTCAGCAGGCGCGTGTGACCGAGGCGCGGCGGCTGCTGGACCGCGTGGGGCTGGTCAACGTCGACGACCGGCTGGCCGGCGAGCTGGGCTATGCGGAGCAGCGGCGGCTGGAGATCGCCCGCGCCCTGGCGCTCCAGCCACGGCTCTTGCTCCTCGACGAGCCTGCGGCGGGGTCGGGGCCGCCGGCCGCCGCGGCGTTGCGCGAGCTGTTGATGGCGCTCAACCGCGAGGGCCTGACCATGATCCTTGTCGAGCACCACCTCAAGCTGGTGATGGACACCTGCAGCGACGTCGCTGTGCTCGACTTCGGACGGCTGATCGCCGACGGCGCACCCCAGGACGTCGTGGGCAAGCCCGAGGTGGTGGAGGCGTACCTGGGCAAGGAGGGCGCCGCCGGCGCGGCATTATGAGCCTGCTCGAGGTTGAGCACCTGAGCGTTGCCTACGGCGCCATCGAGGCCGTGCGCGACGCCAGCCTGAGCGTGGAGGAGGGGGAGGTGGTGGCCCTGATCGGGGCCAACGGCGCTGGCAAGACGACCACTCTCAACGCCGTCAGCGGGATGATCAAGGCCCGATCGGGGAGCATCAAATACGACGGTCGTGACGTGCGCCGGATGCGCCCGGAGTCGATCGTCCGCGCCGGCCTGGTCCAGGTGCCGGAGGGCCGGGAGGTCTTCGCCAACATGAACGTGGCTGAGAACCTGATGGTGGCGGCCTGGCGCCGGAGAGACCGCGCCCAAGCCGAGCGCGACATCGCCGCGATGCTGGGGCGTTTCCCGATCCTCGAGAAGCGCCGCCGCCAGCCGGCCGGCAACCTCTCCGGTGGCGAGCAGCAGATCCTGGCCATCGCCCGGGGCTTGATCGCCGGCCCGCGGCTGCTGCTCCTGGACGAGCCCTCGCTGGGGTTGGCCCCACAGCGCATCGACGAGGTGTTCGAGATCATCCGCGGAATCCGCGAGCAGGGGACCACCATCCTGCTGGTCGAGCAGAACGCGCTGCGCGCGCTCGATATCGCCGACCGCGCCTATGTGATGGAGCTCGGTACCACCACCATCAGCGGCACCGGCCAGGAGCTGCTGGCCAACCATGACGTGCGGCGGGCGTACCTGGGCGTCTGACCGGCGGCCTCAGCCAGTGTGAGCCCTAAGCGTTGGCGGGGAGGTCGGTGCCGGCGCCCCGTTTGCGCAGCTTGACCAGCTCCTCGGGGCTGGGGTGCGAGCCGATCACCGCGCTGGCGGGATCGCTGTCCCCGCGCTCGCGCGGCAGCGTCCTCTCCTCCATGCCCTCGACGGCGAAGCCAAGGTCCTCGATCATCCGCATGTCGGCGCTGGCGGGCTGGCCCTCGGTGGTCAGGTAGTCGCCGGTGAAGATGGAGTTGGCGATCATCAGGCCCAGGGGCTGCAGGCTGCGCAGGTGGACCTCGCGCCCGCCGGCGATGCGGACCTCGACGTCGGGGAAGTAGAAGCGGAACAGGGCCAGGATGCGCAGGCACTTCTGCGGCGTCAGCTCGAACCGCCCCGCGAGGGGAGTCCCGTCGATCGGGATCAGGAAATTGATCGGCACCGAGTCCGGCTGCAGGCGGCGCAGGTCGGTGGCGAGGTCGACCACGTCCTCGTCGCTCTCGCCCATGCCGAAGAGCGCCCCCGAGCAGGCCGACAGCCCCGCCGCCGCGGCCCGCCCGACGGTGAGGACGCGGTCGTTGTAGGTGTGGGTACCGCAGACCTCGTCGTAATGCTTCTCGCTGGTGTTGAGGTTGTGGTTGTAGGCATGGACGCCGGCATCCCTGAGTGAACCCGCCTGGCCGTCTGCCAGCAGACCAAGGCAGGCACAGATCTCGAGGTCGGGGTAGGCGTCCTTGACGGCCCGGACGTTGGCGGTGACCTGGTCGAGCTCGTGATCAGTCGGGCCGCGTCCGCTGGCGACCATGCAAAGGCGCTTGGCGCCGGCGCTGACGGCGCGGGTGGCGGCATCGACCGCGGCGGCACTGTCGACCATCGGGTACTTGAGGATGTCGGCGGTGCTCTCGCGTCGCTGGCTGCAGTAGTGGCAGTCCTCGGGGCAGAGGCCGCTCTTCATGTTGAGCAGGAAGTTGAGCTTGACCCGCTTGCCGAAGTAGGCGCGACGAACCTCGTACGCCGCGGCCACCACCCGCTGGACCTCGTCATCAGGGCTGCGCAGCAGCTTAAGGGCGTCCTCCCGGTTGGGCTCGCGGCGGTCCAGCCCAGCGTCGACTAGCCGGTCGAGGGTCTCTTGCATGGCGGGAATCTTGCCACAGACCGTGGCGGGGGCTAGGGGACGGGTACGAGCGGGACGCCGGGCCTGAGGAAGAAGAGGCCCGCGATCGTCTGGTCGGGGTGGTACGTCACCCGGACCTCGCCGTCGCGGTTGGCCATGTGGACGGTCACCTGTTCCACGATCAATTCGCCGCGGTTGGTATGCGTCGGGGCCTCCGCGGACTTGAACTGACCGAAGTCCTCCTGGAAGGTCCGCCAGCTGGTGGCCAGCTCGGCCTCGGAGAGGGTCGCCATCATCGTGGGGTCGAAGTGCGCCCGGATGGCGGCGAAGTCCTTGCTGTTCAGCTGGGTGACCACGGTTGCCGCCTTGGTGTCGAGCGCCGTGGGCGGCACCGGTGTTGTCGCGGCGGCCGGCGTTGGGGTTGCCGGCACCGCCGTCGGTGTCGTTGACGTCGTCGATTGAGAGCTCGACGAGCAGGCGGCGATCGACAGCGTCAGGCCGACCAGCGCCAGCCGGTGCTGCCCTCTCATCGGCTCCGGCTCATCGCTCGACCCAGATCTTGTCCGCCACCTCCATCGACATGGCCACCTCGCGACCGCCCGCGCGCACCGTCTGGGTGCCGGCGCCTTTGCTCTTGGCCACCGCCTCCACCTCGGCACCGAGGACCAGTCCACTCTGGTCCAGGAAGCGAAGCAGCTCTGGCGCCTCCCTCTCGGCGACCTCCGACACCCGCCGGATCCGGGAGCGTTGCCCGGGCTCGAGTTTGCTCAACGCTCGCTCCCGAGGCGCCTTGCCCCGGGCCCCGGGGATGGGGTTGCCATGCGGGCAGGTGGCCGGCTCACCGATCAGCTTGTGGAGGCGGTCGGCGACATCATCGGAGAGGGCGTGCTCGAGCCTGCCCGCCTCCTCGTCGGCCTGGAGCCAGTCGAGGCCGATGACGTCGGTCAGCCAGCGCTCGGCGATGCGATGGCGGCGCACGATCCGGGCCGCCTCATCTCGGCCCTGCGCCGTGAGCGTGACCACCTTGCCAGGCGAGATCCTGACCAGGCGGTCGCGGACCATGCGGTGGAGCGTGGCGCTGGTGGTTGGCTGCGATACCGCCAGCCAGTCTGCCAGCCGCGACGCCCGCACCGTCTCCCCCTCGGCCTCCATGTAGTAGATCGCCTCCAGGTAGCGGCTGATGGTGGCGCTGTGCCCAGCGTCGCTTATGCCAGCATTAGGTACGTTCATGACTTAGCACACCCTATCAGCGTGATACAGTATCTGCTCAGTTAGGATTTCGAAGGAGCTTTGCCGAGCGCATGAGTCAGGGTACAACCGTCCTCCTGGGGGCGATCGCCGGCCTGACCCTCCTCATCGGGTTGCCGGTCGCACGACTGCGGAAGCTCTCCTTGCGCGCCCAGGGCTTCATCAACGCGCTGGCCACCGGCATCCTGATCTTCCTGGTCTGGGACGTGCTGACCAAGGCCGGCGAGCCGGTCCATAACGCCCTCAACGCCGCGAAGGCCGGCGACTCGCAGGACTTCGTAGTCCTGGGCGGCCTCTTCGTCGGTGGCCTGGCCGCGGGGCTGCTGTCCCTGGTTTACGCCAACCGTTCGATGACCCGCCGCTACCACGCCCGCAAGGCGCGGCTCGCGGAAGGCCCGGGCGCCGTTGTCGCCGCCCAGGCGCCGCCGATCACGGTGGCGGCCTCCGGACGCTGGCTGGCGATGATGATCGCGATCGGCCTCGGCCTCCACAACTTCTCCGAGGGCCTGGCCATCGGCGCCTCGGCGGCGAGCGGTGCGATCGCCTTCGCCACCGTCCTGATCATCGGCTTTGGCCTCCACAACGTCACCGAGGGCTTCGGCATCGCCGCCCCGACGGCTACCGACGACCGGGCCCCGTCATGGCTCTTCCTGCTGGCCGCCGGGCTGGTCGGCGGCGGGCCGACCTTCATCGGCACCGTGATTGGCTACAACTTCAGCAACCGCTATGTGTTCGTGCTCTTCCTGGCCCTGGCCGCTGGTGCCCTGATCTACGTCATCAGCGAGATGATCGCGGTGGGGCGGAGGATGAACTCGCAGGTCGCCCTCGCCTGGGGATTGCTGCTCGGCTTCCTGGCCGGTTACGGCACCGACCTGCTGCTCAGCTGGGCCGGCGGCTGACCTAAGCCCCAGGATGTCCCGCCGGTAGAATTCGGCCGGGCCCGTAGCTCAGCTGGGAGAGCGCTGCGTTCGCATCGCAGAGGCCGTCGGTTCGAGTCCGATCGGGTCCACCATCCATTTTGAATTGGATGATTTAGCCGTCAGAAAGACACGGTTTGGCGCTCGCCTAGGTGCCTACGTTGACGCCCCGGCCAGGAATTCGACGACGTGGCGGGCGACGACATCCGGCT
>JBARRR010000197.1:0-20213 GCA_049644325.1 Candidatus Dormiibacterota bacterium | reverse complement strand
GGCTGGGGGAGGGCACGATCAGTGGCGGCAGGCCCTCCTGGACAAAGCCCCAGTCCAGGAGGGGTCCGTTGTCGCGCACCATAGCCTCGGCGTCGAGGAGGACCAGGACCAGGTGGTGGCTGCCGCGGGTGGCGACCGTGACCACGCAGGGGCCGGCGGCGTCCGTGAAGCCCGACTTGCCCGCCACTGTAGGCGCGTAGTAGCTGAAGATCCGCGACATCACGTTGTGCATGGGGTAGGCGGGGTGCGTCCCGGTGGCGGGCAAGGTCAGGTCACCGCGGACCCCGGCCAGCTCGTCGAAGACCGGAAAGTACTTCCAGGCCACCATCATCATCGCCGCCAGGTCGCGGGCGGAGGAGACCTCGGCTGGGTCGTCGGGGTAGCCCGAGGGGTTGACGAAGTGGGAGTCATGCAGCCCCATGGCGTCGGCCTGGGCGTTCATGGTGGCGACGAAGCGGTCCATGCCCACCGTGTCATAGGCCATCGACATGGCGGCGTCGTTGGCGCTGACCACCAGCATCCCGGTGAGCAGCTCCTTGACCGTCAAGGTCTCGCCCGCGTGGAGGCCCATCTTGGTCTCGACGCCGTCGCGGTTGGCCGCCGGCGGGGAGACGGTCACCGCCTGGCTCATCGGGAAGTTGTACAGGGCCACCAGCGCGGTCATCAGCTTGCTGGTGCTGGCCGGAGCCCGGCGCTCGTCGGGATTGTGCTGCCAGAGGACCTCCTGGCTGTCGATGTCGACCAGGATGCCGGCCGCCGAGACAACCTTGGGGGCGCCGCTGCGATGGGCGGTGTCGTCGACCAGCGACGTGTCGATGCGGATCACCGGCAACGGCGGCGGGCCGCTGGGGGTTGGCAGCGGGCTGGGCGGAGACGAGGGCGACGCCTCGGCGGCGACAGCGACGGCAGGGCGAGGCGCCGGCGCCCCCACCGGTGGTGGCGCGGCGCCGGTGGCAGGCACCACACAGAGGAGGACAAGGCTCCCAGTCCCCAGCAGCTTCAGGGCTCGTCGGGTCCCCGCCCATCGCGGACGGCCCGTTGTCGATAATGACGCCACGGCTATGACCGTTCAAATTAGCATGCAGTTCGACCTTGCTCTCCGGCTGTTGCTGGCGGTGCTGCTGGGGGCGGCCATTGGGGTGGAGCGCGAGTTCAGCCGTCACCCCGCCGGGTTGCGGACCCTGATCCTGGTTTCGATGGGCTCTTGCCTCTTCACGTCCCTGGGTGTGGCACTGGCCAGCAATGTCACGGACCCCACCCGCATCGCCGCCCAGGTCGTGACCGGCATCGGGTTCCTCGGCGCCGGCGCCATCCTCCACCAGGGCAACATCGTCAAGGGCCTGACCACCGCGGCCTCCACCTGGGTGGCCGCCGCGGTGGGGATGACCTGCGGTTTCGGGCTGTTCGTCCTCGCCATCCTGGCGACCGTGGTCACCGTCATCTCCCTGATCGCGATCGGAAAGGTCGAAGACCGCTTCATGCACAAGCACGACGCCGCTAGCGACGATGCCCACGACTGACATCGCCGGCGCCACCCGCGCCTTCGAGCGCTGGCTGGGCCAGCAGGTCGACCTGGTGCGCGTCGACCTGGACTACAAGCACGAGCTGATGGCGGCCGACCCCTTCGTCTTCCTTCGGGGCACCTTCTACCGCTGGGCCCAGGTCTGGCCCGAGGTCATGCCCGAAGACGCCGCCGCCCCCCGGCTCAACGCCGTCGGCGACCTCCACGTCGAGAACTTTGGCACCTGGCGCGACGTCGAGGGCCGCCTCGTCTGGGGGATCAACGACCTCGATGAGGCCGACCTGATGCCCTATACCATCGACCTTGTCCGCCTGGCAACCAGCGCTCGGATGGCGACCGCCGAAGGGCACCTGTCTTTGCCCGGGCGCGAGGCCGCCTCGGCGATCTTGGCTGGGTACGCCGAGTGCCTCGACGCCGGTGGTCTTCCCTTCGTGCTGGCGGAACGCGATCGCTGGCTGAGGCGGATCGCGTGGAATGACCTGCGTGACCCCACGCGGTTCTGGGCCCGGATCACGGCGCTCCCGGCCGCCACCAACGTGCCCCCCGTTGTGGAGAAGGCGCTCAAACGTGACCTTCCCAAGGGCGCCGGTCCGCCGCGGCTTACCCGTCGTCGCAGCGGTGTGGGCAGCCTGGGCAGGCCGCGTATCGTCGCCAGGGCCGAGCTAAACTCCGCCCTGGTCGCTCGCGAGGCCAAGTCGATGGCCCTCTCCGCCTGGGAATGGGCACGCCCCGACGAGGCGGCGGGCGCCAGCCTCTACCAGGCCACCCTGGAGCGGGCGGTGCGCTGTCCCGACCCGTTCTGGAAGACCGAGGCCGGCTGGATCCTGCGCCGCATCAGTCCCGACTGCAGCCGCATCGAGCTCGGCGAGCTGGCCAAGAAGCGGGATGAGTTCCGGTTGCTGAGGGCGATGGGATGGGAGACGGCCAACATCCACCTCGGCAGCCACGGCGCCATCGCGGCGGTCAAGCGGGACCTCAAGGGTCGCACCACTGGCTGGCTGCACCGGGCCGCGCGGATCATGAGCGACGCGGTGCGGGCGGACTGGAAGGAATGGCGCCGGGCCAACGCCACCAGGTCGGTCTCCCGCTGAGCGACGACTAACCCGGGAGCAGCGAGAGCAGCACCTGCCGTTCGGGGTTGTCGCGATTGAGGTCGACCAGCACCACTCGCTGCCAGGGCCCAAGCTGTAGCCGGCCGTCTCGAACCGGCACCGTCAGCGAGGGCGAGACCAGCACCGGGAGCAGGTGGTCGGCGCCGTGGCCGCGTGAGCCATGGCTGTGACGGTAGGGGGCGTCTCGCGGCAGGATGCGTTCCAGGGCCGCCACCAGGTCAGCCTCCGAGCCACTGCCGGTCTCCATCAGGGCCAGGCCACAGGTGGCGTGCTGGGCGAACACGTTGACCAGTCCGTCGCCGCCGGTTTCGGCCACCAGGGCCGCGACCTGGTCGGTTATGTCGACCACCTGCCGGGTCGCGGTGTCGACCCGGACCTGGCGCTGTTGCATGCGAGGTATTGTGACCGCGTCCGTGTACGCTAACGCTTCATGGAAGGGCGGCACGATCACCAGCTGATGCCCCACCTTCGCCGCCACGAGGCGATCGGGCACCATTACCGGATCCACTTCCAGCAGCCCTGGAAGGAGCGGCTGTTCATCGCGTCATCGTCCTTCACGCTAACGTTCGGCACCATCCGTGGGATCACCCACCTGATCCGCAGTGGCAGGGGGCCTCTGCGCAACCTGGCGATGGGAGAGACCCACATCCATCACCTAGTGTGGGGGATCCTCCTGCTTCACCTCGTCGGCTACGCCGGGGTGGCGGGCCTGGAGTACATGGTGCCGCGCAAGTGGGTCGGCCGGCTGGCGGCGGCCGGCTATGGCGCGGGCGCGGCCATGACCCTGGACGAGTTCGCCTTGTGGCTGCGGCTGGAGGACGTCTACTGGAGCGACGAGGGCCGCCTCAGCGTCGACGCCGTGGTCCTCTTCGGGGCCATCCTCTCCACCGGCCTCTGGGGGGGCCGTTTCCTGCAACTGGCTGTAAGGGAATTGTTGCTACTGCGCCAATATGAGACCAAACACCTTCATGTGCATGGCACTAACGGGGGAGCGGAGGGGTTAACCGCAGGCTGAGGTTGGGCAAAAGCGGGGTAAAAATCGCCGCCCTCCGATCTGCCGAAGATCAGAGTTCTCCCCACGGTGCACAGGTTGTGCACACGGACGGTGGAAACGGCGATTAGGCTCCCATAACCCATGTCATTTGTTGCACTGCGTCACCGACTTGACAACGGTTTCTCGGGGCGCTCATCATTCGCAGAGCCGTCACCCAGACCTGGGTCGGCAGCGGGAAGTCAGGGTCGTTTTTGGGGTATTGATGGTTCCCTCCGCCTTGCGTCAGTGTGCCCGTCGTGGCTGCGGCCACCAGGTCAAGAAGCCGACCAACAAGTACTGCAGCCGGGAATGCTGCCAGATCGACCCAGACCGGATCGAGCGCCTCAAGGAGGTGTCCCGGCGACGGATTCTGCCGATGTCGAAGCAGATGGAGATGCCCTACTGGGCCGCCGACGAGACCGCCCTGGCAGATGCCTGCGACGGCGTCGAGGAGGCTCCCGCCGGTCTGCGGCGCCTGGCCGCCGTCTGACTCTCTAGGTTTCCCCGCGGCGGGCGGCCGCCCACGCGTTCCTTAAACTCATCGCCATGCCCGACGCCCCCGCCGACGCTGCCGCCAAGCTCGAGGTCCTCCGCCACTCCACCGCCCACCTCCTGGCCGCGGCCGTGACCGAGCTCTACCCCGGTGCCAAGTACGCCATCGGGCCTGCCATCGAGGACGGCTTCTACTACGACTTCGACCTGGGCGGACAGACGCTCAGCGAGGACGAGCTGCCGGCCATCGAGGCGCGGATGCGGGAGATCGTGGCCCGCAAGCCGGCATACGTGCAGGAGGTCAAGCCCAAGGATGAGGCCGTCGACGCCTTCCGGCAGCTCGGCCAGGACTACAAGGTCGAGATCTTGACCGAGGGCGAGGCGGCCGAGGAGAATGAGGTCAGCCTATACCGTACTGGCGACTTCCTCGACCTCTGTCGTGGCCCCCATGTACCCGACGCCGGAGCGCTGCAGCACTTCAAGCTGACCCGCGTCGCCGGCGCCTACTGGCGCGGTGACGAGCGCAACCAGATGCTGCAGCGGGTCTACGGCACGGCCTGGGATAGTGAGGCCGACCTCGAGGACTACTTCAAGCGCCTGGAGCTGGCTCGCGAGCGGGACCACAAGAAGCTCGGCAGAGAACTCGGCCTGTTCTTCATCGACGACCAGGTGGGCAAGGGCCTGCCGATGTGGCTGCCCAAAGGCGCGACTGTCAGGCGCCTGCTCGAGGAGTACATCCTCGACGTCGAGCGCCGGGCCGGCTACCAGCACGTCTACACGCCGCACATCGCCTCCGTCGAGCTGTACAAGACCAGCGGCCATCTACAGTCGTTCAAGGAGTCGATGTTCCCTCCCTTCGGAGTCGAGGACGAGGAGTATGTCCTGCGCCCGATGAACTGCCCCCACCACATCCGGGTCTACCAGCACGACCAGCACAGCTACCGCGACCTGCCCCAGCGGGTCGCCGAGCTGGGCACCGTCTACCGGTACGAGAAGTCGGGAGAGCTCTCCGGCCTGCTCCGCGTCCGTGGCTTCACCATCAATGACGCCCACATCTTCTGCACCCCCGAGCAGGTCCAGCAGGAGTTCGTCGACGCCACCCAGCTGATCCTCGACCTGTACCAGGCGCTGGAGATCACCGACTTCAGCTTCCGCCTGTCCCTGCGCGACGACGATCCCAAGTACATGGGCGATGCGGCGATGTGGGAGCAGGCCCAGGGCTGGATCCGCGAGGCGCTCAACCAGGTCGGCCATCCCTACGTGGAGGCGGTGGGCGAGGCCGCCTTCTACGGTCCCAAGCTCGATGTGCAGATCAGCGACGCGCTGGGTCGGGAGTTCAGCGCCTCGACCACCCAGCTCGACTTCAACCTGCCGCAGCGCTTCGGCCTGGAGTACGTCACCGCGGATGGAACCACCGCCCAGCCGATGATGATCCACCGCGCACCGATCGGGTCGATGGAGCGCTTCATGGGCTACCTGATCGAGCACTTCGCTGGCGAGTTCCCGCTGTGGATCGCGCCGCTGCAGATGGTCATGATCCCGATCGCCGACAAGAACCTGGATTACGCCAAGAATCAGGCCGACTTCTTTCGCCAGCGGGGGTTCCGTGTCGAGGTGGACTCGCGGCCGGAGCGGATGCAGGCCAAGATCCGTGACGCCGAGCTGCAGAAGGTCCCCTTCGTTGGCGTTGTCGGCGGTCGCGACGAGGAGGCCGGCACCGTCAGCCTGCGGGAGCGGCATGCCGGCGACCACGGGCCCATGGACCCCGAAGGTATAGCCCGCCTCCTTGAGGCCCGGGTGGAGGCTCGGGACTAGGGGCGGTTTCGTATTGGCGCCGAGTTCGACACCTGTTATGATCGCCAGCGGCTCGGGTCAGACGACCCGGCGGAAAGCAGGAGCCATCCTCCTCACCTGACGGCGGCAGTCGCTCAGGTCCCGGATCAGATTCGGGTCCCACGGACGGCTCAGCCGTCCGTTTTGTTTTAAGCCGGGAGAAGGCCCGCCCCGGGGCAGGAGAATACGTCTATCGCCTTTAAGGAGCTAAGAGTCAACGACCAGATCCGGGTCCCGCAGGTGCGCGTAATAGATGAGCGCAATGAGCAGCTGGGAGTGCTGGACACCGACAAAGCCCGGCAGATCGCAGTCGAAAGGGAGCTCGACCTGGTCGAAGTCGCGCCTCAGGCGCAGCCCCCCGTCACCCGTCTCATGGACTACGGCAGATTCCGGTTCGACGCCCGCAAGCGCGAGCAGGAGTCAAGACGAAAGCAAGGCGGCAACCGCCTGAAGCAGATGAACTTCAGGCCCAAGATCGGTCCGGGCGACTACCAGACCAAGCTGAAGAGAGTCCGCGAGTTCCTCGAGGAGGGTGACAAGGTCAAGGTCACGATCTGGTTCCGAGGTCGGGAGATGGTCCATCAGGACATCGGCCGCAAGATCCTCGACAACCTGGCGAATGACCTCGCCGATGTCGCCCACGTTGAACGGACACCGCTACTTGAAGGCAAGAACATGAGCCAGATCATGGGGCCGCTGGCCAAGCGTAGCGAGGGTGACAAGCCCGAGCCGGACAAGGCGGCGACCCCCGCGGTATAGGCCGCGCGGCAGACCCCGGTGGGAGTGCAGTCATAGGAGTAACAGATGCCAAAGATAAGAACTCACAAGGGCACCGCCAAGCGGTTCCGGGTGACCCGCAACGGCAAGGTGATGAGCCGCCATTCCCACCAGAGCCACATCCTCGAGAAGAAGTCGAGCAAGCGCAAGCGCGCTTTCAGCGGCACCCGTGAGGTGAGCGCGGCGGACAAGAAGGCGATCCGCCGGGTCGCGCCTTACCTGTAGGAGGAGCGCGAGATGCCAAGAGTCAAAGGCGGCGTGACCGCCCACGCCAGACACAAGAAGGTCCTCAAGCGTGCCGAGGGGATGTCCGGCAGCCGCAAGGAGCTGTACAAAGCCGCCAACGAGGCGGTGATGCACTCGCTGGCTTACCAGTACCGCGACCGTCGGGTCCGCAAGCGCGACATGCGGGCGCTGTGGATCGCACGGATCAACGCCGCCGCTCGGCTCAACGGCATGACCTACAGCACCTTCACTCATGGCCTCAAGGCCGCGGGGGTGGAGATCGACCGCAAGATCCTTGCCGACCTGGCGGTGCGCGATGCCGCGCACTTTAGCCGGCTGGTCGATGTTGCTCGCTCTGGCCCAGGTCCTAGGGCCCAGGGCGAGGCCACTTGACCAGCGACCACCGACTGGATCTCGAACAGCACCAGAAAGAAGCCCTAGAGCAGATCGCGGCGGCGCCTGACGCCCGGGCGCTGGAGGAGCTCCGGATACGGTTCACGGGTCGTAAGGCGCCGCTGAGTGACGAGCTATCCCGCCTCGGCACGCTGCCGCCCGAGGAGCGTCGCCAGGCGGGGCAGCGGGCCAACACCGTCAAGCGCGCCATCAACGAGGCGCTCGACAAGCGGGTTCAGGAGCTCAGGGTCGGCGGCGGCGCTTTGGCGGACGCCGAGGCCATCGACCTCACCTTCCCGGGCACGCCACCGCGCCGGGGTCACCTCCATCCCGTGAGCCTCGTCATGCGCGACATGGAGGACATCTTTCGCGGCCTTGGCTACGACGTCGCCCGGGGCCCCGAGGTGGACACCGACTACTACAGCTTTGAGGCGCTCAACATACCCAAGGGTCACCCGGCCCGCGACGGCTTCGACACCTTCTTCATCGCCGACCAGGAGACCGGTGAGCCCGACTTCACGGCCGAGACCAACCTGGTGCTCCGGCCCCACACCTCGCCGATGCAGATCCGCGTGATGGAGCAGCAGCCGCCGCCCATCAAGGCCGTCTTCCCCGGCAAAGTCTTCCGCCGCGACAGCGACGCCACCCACGTGCCCATGTTCCACCAGCTCGAAGGGCTCGCCGTCGACGAGGGCATCACCGTGGCCGACCTGCGCGGCACCCTGGAGTACTTCGCCCGCGCCATGTTCGGCGACGAACGCAAGATCAGGCTCCGCCCCGACCACTTCCCGTTCACCGAGCCAAGCCTCGAGGTCCATGTCAGCTGCTTCGTCTGCGACGGCAAGGGCTGCGCGCTGTGCCGCCAGTCCGGGTGGATCGAGATCCTGGGGTCGGGCATGGTACACCCCAACGTGCTGCGATTCGGTGGCGTCGACCCCGACCGCTACCGTGGTTTCGCCTTTGGCATGGGTATCGACCGCATCGCCATGCTCAAGTACGGCATCGATGACATGCGCGCCATGTTCGAGAACGACGTGCGCTTCGTGCGGCAGTTCTAATCCGGTGGTGGTGCAGGCATGACGCTGCGCATCTCCATGGACTGGCTCCAGGAGTACGTCGAGCTCCCGGAAAAGCCCGAGGAGCTGGCTGAGGCGCTGACCCTCTCGGGCACCGAGGTGGAGCAGATCGTCGACCTCGGCGTGGGCTGGGACGGCGTGGTGGTGGCGCGCATCGTTGAGGCTCGCCTGGTGCCGGGCTCGGACCACCTCAAGGTGCTTCAGCTGGAGGTTGGGGAGGACCGCGTCCAGGTGGTTTCGGGCGCGCCCAACATCGCCGCCGGCGACCTGGTGCCACTGGCCCCGCCCGGGACCAAGCTGCCCAACGGCATGACCGTCGGGGCGCGCAAGTTCATGCAGACGGCGTCCGAGGGCATGGTCCTCAGCGCCCTCGAGCTGGGCATCTCCAGCGAGCACGACGGCATCCTGGTCCTGGGGCAGGAGGGCGAATCGGGGGTCCCATTGAGCGAGCTGATGCCCAAGGACCGTGTCCTGGTGGTGGAGACCACCACCAACCGCCCCGACCTGCTCTGCCACCTTGGCATCGCCCGCGAGCTGGCAGCCATCTACGACCGTCCCATCAAGGACTGGCACGGGACGCCCCGTGAGGATGGGGGCCCGTCGCCGATCGGCGTGGAGATACTCGACGACGACCTCTGCGCCCGGTACCAGGCGCGCTACCTCGAGGGCGTCAGCGTCGGTCCCTCGCCGTCATGGATGCAGCGCCGGCTGCGCGCCGTGGGCCAGCGCCCCATCAGCAACGCCGTCGACGCCGCCAACTACGCCATGCTCGAGACCGGCCAGCCGCTTCACGTTTTCGATTACGACAAGCTCAAGGGCGGGATCGTTGTCCGGCGTGCCCTCGGCGGCGAGCAGCTGCTGGCCCTGGACGGCAAGACCCGCAGCCTGACGCCGGAGATGCTGGTGATCGCCGACCAGGCCGGTCCCATCGCTTTGGCGGGCATCATCGGCGGGCTCGACAGCGCCGTGTTGGCGACGACCTCAAAGGTCGTTGTCGAGGCCGCGAACTTCCTGGGGACCAACGTGCGCGCCACCAGCCGGAGGTTGGCCCTGCGCACCGACGCGTCCACCCGCTTCGAGAAGCAGCTGCACCCGGAGCTGGTCCCGATGGGGTCGAGACGGGTGGTCGAGTTGCTCCAGGACGTCGCAGGAGCGGGACCTGCCGCGGATGTGGCCGAGGTCTACGCCCACCCAGTGCGCAACGAGCCGATCGTGGTGCCCTCCGGGTTCGTCGGCGAGCTGTTGGGCGACGCCGTCGGCGACGCCGACGTGGAGCGCGACCTGCGGCGGCTGGGCTTCAAGGTGGAGGCAGCGGAACCGGGGCTCAGGGCCACCCCGCCGCCCTACCGCCTTGACGTGAAGGAGCCGGTCGACCTGGTAGAGGAGGTCGGTCGCCTGCGGGGCTATAACTCAATCCCGAGCACGCTGCCGGGGCGCCGTCTGCCGGTGGCCAGGGTCATGCCACCGCCTGACGTCGAGTGGGCGGCCAAGGACATCGCCGTGGGAGCGGGCTTCGACGAGGTGATCGTCCAGTCATTCGTCGCTCCCGATGAGCCACAGGTCGGGATCTTCCCGACCACCCGGCTGCGCCTGGCGAACCCGATGGCATCGGACCAGTCGATGATGCGCAGCACCCTGCTGCCGGGGCTGGCCCGGATGCTGGCGCGCAATGCCGCCTGGGGCGCGCCCGGGGCCCGCGTCTTCGAGCTGGGCCACGTCTTCTGGCCCCGGGAGGCGGGGGAGCTTCCCGAGGAGCCGCGGCTCCTGGGTTTTGGCATCCACCTCGGCGCCTCGGGCCCGCAGGTGTCGCCGGCCGCGGTGCGGGCGGCGCTGCTGGAGCTGAAGGGCACCCTGGAGATGCTGGTCGGGCGACTGTCTTCAATCGAGCTGGAGTCGGAGCAGGTGGAGGTCCCCGGTCTGCATCCTGGGCGCGGCCTGCGGCTGAGGCTGGCGGGCCGGGACGTCGGCGCCCTGGGCCAGCTGCATCCGGAGATCGCCGCGCGCTTTGAGAGCGACATCGTTGTCGTCGCTGAGCTGAACTTCGAGCCGGTGGCCGCCAACCCACGCTTGCCACGTGCCAACGCGGTTTCGCGGCACCCCGCGGTACTGCGGGACCTGGCCATAACGGTGCCCGAGCTGACCCCGGCGCGTGACGCGATTAACGCGATATTGGGCGTGTCTGAGGTTATTCTGCGCAGCGTGGACTTGTACGACGAATACCGCGGGCGCCAGGTGGACCCCGGCCGCAAGGGTCTGACGTTCCGGCTGACCTTCCAGGCGGGCGATCGCACCCTCACTGGAGAGGAGGTCTCAACCGCGGAGGCACGCATCCTCCACGCGCTCAAAACCGAGATCGACGCCCAAGCTCGCGCCTGAACAATGTTTGACGCGATCGTCATCGTCTGGGTCCTGGCCAACATGTACCTCGGCTTCCGTCATGGCCTGTTCCGCCGCATCGTGCACGTCCTTGCCTTCTACCTGGGGATGTTGCTGGCCCAGGCGCTGAGCGTGGGCTTCTCCCAGCTGCTGAACCTCAACACAGGTAACAACCCGGTCTCGGCCCACTTCGTCCTCTTCGTCGGGATCGTGCTGGCGGTGGTGGTCTTCGCCGAGATCCTGGGCTACGCCTACGGCAGCGCCCTCCGCTTCTTCAGCGGCCTCCTCTTCGATCGTTTCTTCGGCCTCGCGCTGGGCCTGGCCGCCGGCGCCCTCGAGATGGCCGTGCTCCTCTTCCTCTTCAACCAGATGTTCGCCACTGAGGGCCCCACCGGGACCGCCCAGCTGGCGGTGATGACCCTGTTGCACGACGCCATCACCGGGTCGCCGACGGCGCACCTGCTTGACAACCTGTTGCCCCTGGCCAAGTTCGTCTATGCGCCGGTGCTGCCGCCGAAGCCGGAGACGTACTTCACCAAGACGTTCGTCTGACCAGGGCCCGAAGTCCCGAACCGGCGGCCCTGAGCCGCGAGTTCTACAGCCGCCATTCGCCGGACGTCGCCCGCGACCTACTGGGCAACGTCCTGACCCTGCGCCGCGGCTCCAGGGTGCTGGCGGCCACTATCATCGAGACGGAGGCCTACCTCGGCGCCGAGGACGCCGCCAGCCACGCCTTCCGTGGCCCCACCCGGCGGGCGGCGATCATGTTCGGCCCCGCAGGCGTGGCCTACGTCTACTTCATCTATGGCATGTACCACTGCCTCAACGCCGTCACCGGGTCGGAGGGCGAGGGAGAGGCGGTGCTGATCCGGGGCCTGAGCCCGCTACTTCCCAAGGGATGGCCGGCCAGCAGCATCGACGCCCGGCGCCTCGCGGGGCCAGGCCGGCTCTGCCGGGAGTTCGGCATCGACCTCGCGATGAACGGCTGGGACCTGACAAGCTCACGGCTGCGGATCGTGGAGGGGATGCCCGTCGCGCCCGCTGATGTGCTGGTGGGTCCGCGGATTGGGATCCGATCGGCGGCCGAGCTTCAGCTCCGCTTCCGCATCGCGCCCGCGCCGGAGCCGAGGCGCTAAGTCCCCTCGATCTTGATGTCGCCCGAGGTGCTGCAGGTGCCAGGTGACCCCGGGCGGGGTGACGCCCCCGGGGATGGGGACGCGGGCGGCTCGGCGGCGTTGGCCAGCAGGGAATCCTGGGCTGTGCCCTGCTGCCCACCCGGCTGGCCCGGTTGTCCCGGCTGCGGCGCCCCGGGCTGCGTTGTCCCCGGCTGAGCTGGGGCCGGCGCCGGCCTGGGCGGCGCTTGGCAGGGGGTCTGGATTCCCGACGGCTTCTGGAAGGTCGGTATCGTGTGGCCGCCCGTGTAGTAGATCTTCATGAAGTCCTCGGCCATGTGCGAGGCGGTGGTCACGCCGAACTGGCCGGGCAGCGGATAGCGTCCGATCGGAGTTCCGTCGGGTTTGTTGCCGGTGTGCGCCATCCAGCTCCCCACCACCAGGTCCGGGGTGTATGCCATGTACCAGAGGTCGGCGCCGTCTTCGGTGGTCCCTGACTTGCCCGCGGTCGGACCCGGGAAGGTCAAGGACCACTGCTTGGGGTACCCGAGGAGCACGTCATTGAGCATGTAGGTCACCTGCTGGCTTGCGACCCGCTTGCCCGTGTCCTTGAGCGCGAAAATCTGGTTGCCGTTGGCGTCCTGGATCTTGATCACCGGCGCCGGCGGGCGGTAGATGCCCTGAGTGGCGAAGACTCCGTAGGCGCTGACGTGGTCCAGCATGTGAAGGCCCGATGAGCCGATGGCCGTGCCCAGCTCGGGCTTGAGGTCGGTGGTTATGCCCAGCGTCCTGGCCGTCTGGAAGACACGCGAGTAGCCAAGTGCCTGGAGCAGCTTGATGGCCGGGATGTTGCGCGACTCCACCAGCGCCTTGCGCAGGGTGATGTTGCCCGTGCTTCGGTTGTCGAAGTCATGGAACGTGAAGCCGGCGATTGGCCCCTGGGTGTCGTCGATGATCGAGCTCGGTGAGTAGCCGTCGGCGAAGGCGGTCAGGTAGACGTAGGGCTTGAACGACGACCCCGGCTGGCGGGCCGAGCCGCCGACGTTGCTGATGTTGTCGACGCTGCCCGAGATCGCTTTGTTGTTGTAGTCGGAGCTCCCGACGTAGGCCAGGATCTCACCGGTGTTGGGGTTGAGCACCTCCATCGCGCCATTGTTGATGCCGACGCTGCCGTAGCTGGCAACGCGCTTGCGGACGATGTCCTCGGCTTTGGTCTGCAGGTCGAGGTCGAGGCTGGTGGTGACCTTGAGGCCGCCGCCGTCAACCAGGTTGCTGCCGTACCGCTGGCGCAGGTAGTCGAGGACGTAGGCGACGAAGTGGGGGGCCACCAGCACCTGGTCGGGAACCTGGGGGTTGAGCTTGATCGGCGCCTGCTCGACCTGGATCGCCTGGGCCTGGGTGATGTCGCCCTGGTTGACCATGGCCTGAAGAACCGTCTTCTGTCGCTCGCGGCAGAGCTTCATCCCCGCCTCGGTGAGCGGGTCGAGGGTGCTTGGTTCCTCCGGGATCCCCGCCAGCAGGGTGGCCTCGGAGAGGTCGAGGTCAGCGGCGTGTTTGCCGAAGTACGTCTGGGCGGCGGCGTCGATGCCGTAGGCCTGGTGGCCGTAGAAGATCTCGTTGAGGTACGCCTCCAGGATCTGGTCCTTGGAGTAGCGCTGCTCGATCTCGGATGCCAGCAGCGCCTCCTTGACCTTGCGGTCCAGGGTCTGGTCGAGGGTCAGATATTTGCGCTTGACCAGTTGCTGGGTGATCGTGCTACCGCCCTGGGCGCCACCCTTGAAGACGTTGTTGTAGGCGGCCCCCAACAGCCGGTTGTAGTCGATCCCGTGGTGCTGGTAGAAGTTGCGGTCCTCGAGGTCGATGGTCGCCTGGCGCAGAACCGGGGCGATCCGGTCGAGCTGGACCACCGTGCGAATCTCGTTGCCGTGCTTGAGGTACAGGAGCTTGCCGTTGCGGTCCAGGATCTGGGTGGCCTGCTGAAGGTCGTATGGGTTGAGCGACGACGGGTCGGGAAGGTCGAGGGTGTAGTACTGGTACTGGTCGAGGGCCTCGGCCGCCACCGAGAAGGTGCCCACCAGGGCCAGTGCTAGGAAGGTGCTGAAGACACGGCCTCGGCGCAGACGGCGGCGGCGCCTGCGACCGCGTACCGCCGCCAGTTGCTGGTCGCCCATCGGGGCGCAATTCTACGTCCCGTACCATTGCGGCAATGTTGGAGTGGGACCGGATTGCGCGTGGGGCGGTCAACATCGAGGTCGAGCCACACCTCCGCGAGGCCGTTGGGTCGGGGCGCAAATTGCGCGTCAAGCTGGGCATCGATCCCTCTTCGCCCGACATCCACCTGGGCCACACCGTGGTCCTCGGCAAGCTCCGCGACTTCCAGGAGCTGGGCCACACCGCGGTCCTGATCATTGGCGACTTCACCGCCCGAATCGGCGACCCCAGCGGCCAGTCGGCGACCCGGCGGCCGTTGGAGGAGGAGGAGGTCGAGGCCAACGCCGCCACCTACCTGGAGCAGGTCTTCAAGGTCCTCGACCGCGACGCCACCGAGGTCCGCCGTCAGTCGGAGTGGTTCAAGGGCATGGAGCTGGCGGATGTCATCCGCCTCGCGGGAAAGGCCACGCTGGCCCAGATCATCACCCGCGACGACTTCCGCAAGCGACTGGAAGCCAACACCACCATTGGGCTGCACGAGCTGCTCTATCCGCTGATGCAGGGATACGACTCGGTGGCGGTGCGGGCCGACGTCGAGCTGGGTGGCACAGACCAGCTCTTCAACCTTCTCTTCGCCCGCGACGTCCAGAGAGAGCACGGGCTGGAGCCCCAGGACGTCCTCACCACACCCCTACTGGAGGGCCTCGACGGCAAGCAGAAGATGAGCAAGTCGCTGGGCAACTACGTGGGGGTCACGGACGCGCCCGCCGAGATGTACGGCAAGCTGATGTCGCTCCCCGACGAGCTGATCACCCGGTACATGCGGCTGGTCACGGATATCCCCGAGTCCGAGGTGGCGGAGTGGGAGGCGGGGATGAAGGCCGGCGCCAATCCTCGGGACGCCAAGGCGGCCCTGGCCAGGATGATGGTTCTGCGGTTCCATGGCGAGACCGCGGCCGGCGCCGCAGAGGAGGCGTTCCAGGCGCAGTTCAAACGGGGAGAGGTGCCCGACCAGGTCGAGGAACGCGCGCTGGCGGAGGGGGAGAGGACGGTTGCCGACGCGCTGCTGGAACTCGGGTTGACGACCAGCAAGGGCGAGGCTCGCCGCCTGGCGACGCAGCGGGGGGTTCGTCTCAACGGCGAGACCGTCGAGGATGCGGAGGCACAATACAAGCCTTCCCCAGGGGACCTCTGGCAGGTGGGCAAGCGTCGGTTTGTGAAGGTGGTTGCGCCCGCCGGCCGGTCTTAGACTCAGAACATGTCAGGCCACAGCAAGTGGGCGGGGATCAAGCACAAGAAGGCCATCACCGACGCCAAGAGGGGGGCGGTCTTCACCAAGATGGCGCGAGAGATCGCGGTGGCCGCCAAGGAGGGCGGCGGCGGTGACCCCAGTGGCAACTTCCGGCTCCGCCTGGCGATCCAACGTGCCCGCGACGTCAACATGCCCGCCGACAACATCGATCGCGCCATCAAGCGGGGCACCGGTGAGGGTGGCGGCGTCCACTACGAGGAGCTCCGCTACGAGGGATACGGTCCCGGTGGCGTGGCGATCATGGTCGACGCGCTGACCGACAACCGCAATCGCACCGCCAGCGAAATCCGCAACATCTTCACCCGTTTCGGCGGCAGCATCGCCGAGCCGGGCGCGGTGGGGTGGATCTTCAAGCGCAGGGGCTCCATCGTTGTCGACCCCGTCGGTAAGGATGCCGAGGAGTTCGCCCTCGAGACGATCGAGCTCGGCGCCAGCGACGTCCAGGTCGACGACGGCCAGCTCGAGGTCGAGACCGAGCCCGAGGACCTGGAGACGGTTCGCGACGGCATCGAGGCCCAGGGCGGCAGGATCGTCTCGGCCGAGGTGACGATGAGCCCCAGCACCACTGTCCCCGTCGAGGACGAGGGCGAGGCGACCAAGCTGTTGCGCCTGATGGAGGCCTTGGAGGACTCCGACGACGCCCAGCAGGTCTACGCCAACTTCGACATCGACGCTGCCCAGCTGGAAAAACTCAGCGAAGCGGTCTAACCCAGCCGTGGGCGGGGTGCTCGGCGTTGACCCCGGGATCGCCACCACCGGCGTCGCTCTGCTCCGCGGCGCCACCGGCAAACGCGAGCTGGGGCGCGTTGGCGTGATCACCACCCCGGCGGGAATGGCGGGCCCGGCGCGCCTGGCCCAGCTCCACCGGGAGCTGCGAGCGCTGCTGGATGAGGAGCAACCCGAGGCCGCCGCGGTGGAGCAGCTCTTCTTCGCCAGCAACACCACCAGCGCCATGGCGGTTGCCGAGGCCCGGGGCGTTATCCTGCTGGCGATGGAGGAGAGTGGGGTGCCGGTTTGGGAGTACACCCCGATGCAGGTGAAGTCGTCGCTGACCGGCTACGGCAAGGCGACCAAGGCGCAGATGACGCGGATGGTGCGGGCGGCCGTGGGTATCCAGGCCAAGCTGCCCGACGACGCCTTCGACGCGGTGGCCATCGCCCTCTGCCACATGCAGAGCGCCAGGCTCTCGCCGGAACGCCAGGTCTCCGGCCGGCCGGCAGGGTGAGATCGGTGGCCCGGGCCGGATGATCGGCAGCCTCAAGGGACGGGTCGCCCACCTGGGACCGGAGTCGATGATCGTCGAGGTCGGCGGTGTCGGCTACCTGGTGACCGCACCGGGGAGGCTGCTGGCCGAGGTGGGTGGCATCGGCACCGACATCCACCTCTACATCCACACATACGTCCGCGAGGACCAGATCGCCCTCTTCGGCTTCGGCTCGATCGAGGACCTCGAGTTCTTCGAGCTGCTGATGTCGGTCAAGGGCATCGGCCCCAAGGCGGCCCTGGGAATGATCTCGCAGGCCGAGACGCGGCTGCTCAAGAAGGCCGTGTTCCAGGAGGATCGGGCGCTGCTGGCCACGGTTCCAGGCGTCGGGCCCAAGACCGCGGCCCGGGTGATCCTGGAGCTGCGCGACAAGCTCAAGGAGGAATACCTCGCCGGCGAGCCCTCTAACGGCGACGGGCGAAGTGGCCCGGCCCTGAGCGTGGCCGAGGGCGCAGTCCGTGCCCTGACATCGCTGGGCTACCGCGAGGGGGAGGTCCGCCGCGTGATGGCGGGGCTCACGATTGGCGCTGACGCCGAGCTCGACGTCACCGTGGCCCAGGCGTTGAAGGCGCTCGACACCGTTAAGTGATCGGCCTCACGCCGCCGCGCACTGACCCGACCGAGCTCTACCGCTACCGCGACCGCGTCTACGCCGACGACCTCCTGATCGCCGCGGTAGCCGGCCTCGACCTGTTCACCTGGCTGGCCGAGTACCCCTCGGACCTCGACGGCATCTGCGACACGCTGGGTCTCGCCCGGCGGCCGGCGATGGTGATGCTCCGCCTGCTCGGCGCTCGCGGCCTGGTCGGTTTGACGCAGGGGGTCTACCGGCTGACCAACCTGGCCCGCGAGCACCTGGCCTCGGGGTCGCCCTTCGGTCTTGGGCCCTACTACGCCTCGCTGCGGGAGCGACCCGCGTGCCGGCAGCTGCTCGAGGTGCTGCGCACGGATAAACCCGCCAGCTGGAGCGGCCGGGAGCAGGGCAAGGTCTGGGAGGAGGAGCTGGACGACGCTGCAGGAGCCGCTCAGCTGACCGCCGCCATGGACTGCCGGGGAGCGTATCTCGGCCCGCTCCTGGTGCAACGTCTCGACCTCACTGGCAGCCGCCGTTTGCTGGATGTCGCCGGCGGGTCAGGGATCTACGCCTGTCTCATCGCCTCCCATCATCCGAACATGGAGGCCGTTATCTTGGAACGGTCGCCGGTCGACGCCATCGCACGACGTCGGGTCGATGACGCGGGGCTCAGCGGGCGCGTGACCGTGGCCACCGGCGACATGTTCCAGGACGCGCTGCCGGCAGGCTGCGACGTCCACCTCTACTCCAACGTGCTCCATGACTGGGGCGAGGAGAAGGTGCGGTTGCTGCTGCGGAAGTCGTACGATGCGCTTGAGCCGGATGGCCTGCTGGCAGTGCACGACACCCATCTCGACGCCGACGGCTTCGGTCCCCTCGCCGTCGCCGAGTACAGCGCGCTGTTGATGCATGGGACCGAGGGTCGTTGCTATGGCGTGGACGAGCTCAGCCGGTTTCTCGACGATGCGGGCTTTACCTATATCGGCGTGGCACCCACAGGCGCCGATCGGTCGGTGATCACGGCCCGCCGGCGGTGACGGTGCAGGCTGGCGGCACCTCCCAAATCGGCGTAGGATCGCCCTAGTCCGACCGACATTGCAATTCACGTTCCCCCAGGAGTCAGACGAATGAATGAAGCCCGGGTGCTCGAGCCTCAACCGCTCGACGCGGACGACGAGTACGAGCAGTCTCTACGTCCCCGCCGGCTTGGCGAGTTCATCGGCCAGCAGCCGCTGAAGGACAACCTCGACCTGATCCTCGGCGGCGCCAAGCGCCGCGGCGAGCCCCTGGAGCACATCCTTCTCTGCGGCCCTCCCGGGCTGGGCAAGACCACCCTGGCCAACATCCTTGCCAACGAGATGGAAGCCGACCTGAGGACCTCGTCGGGACCGGCGATCGAGCACCAGGGGGCGCTGGCGTCGATCCTGATGAACCTGGATTCCGGCGGCGTGTTCTTCGTCGACGAGATCCACCGCCTGGCCCGTCCCGTGGAGGAGTCGCTCTACCCGGCGATGGAGGACTTCAAATTCGACTGGGTCAGCGGCAAGGGCGCCGGTGCGCAGTCGCTGCGGCTCAACCTGCCGCAGTTCACGGTGATTGGCGCGACGACCCGCCAGGGCATGCTCTCGGGGCCGCTGCGCGATCGCTTCGGCGCCGTCTTCCGCCTCGAGTTCTATGAGCCGGAGGACATTCGCCAGATCGTCCTGCGCTCCGCCCGCATCCTCGAGGTCGAGATCGACGAAGCCGCCGCGGTGCTGCTGTCGGGCCGCTCCCGAGGCACTCCTCGGATTGCCAACCGGCTGCTGCGCCGGGTTCGCGACTGGGCCCAGGTCAAGGGCTCGGGGCGCATCGACGCCGAGGCGGTGGGCGCCACCATGGCGTTGCTTTCGGTGGACGATGCCGGCCTGGACCAGCTCGACCGCCGGATCCTGTCGACGGTGATCGAGAAGTACGGCGGCGGGCCGGTCGGTGTCGACACCCTGGCGGTGTCGATCTCCGAAGAGCGCGAGACCCTGGAGGACGTCTTCGAGCCCTACCTGATGCAGCTGGGGTTCCTGGCTCGGACCTCGCGCGGCCGGGTGGCGACCCCACTGGCCTACCAGCACCTGGGCCTCAAGCCACCGGCGCGTAACGACCAACCCGACCTCTTCGCCTGACCTGCGTCTCTCCGACTTCGACTATGCGCTGCCCCAGGGCCTGATCGCCCAGCACCCGCCCGACAACCGCGGTGACTCGCGTCTGATGGTGGTGCCGGCCCAGGGCGCCATCGGGCACGAGGAGTTCGACATCCTGCCGCGCCTGCTCCGCCCCGGGGACTTGCTGGTGGTCAACGACACCCGCGTGCTGCCCGCGCGGCTCCGCTTCCAATGGAACGAGAAGGACGCCGAGGTCCTGCTCCTCCGGGAGGAGCGGGCCGACGTCTGGGAGGCCCTGCTACGACCGGGCAAGCGGGTGCGACCGGGCACCCGGCTGCAGCTCCGGCCCGGTCTCTGGGCGGATGTGGTCACGCGACAGCCGGGGGGCCTCTTCAGCCTTCGCTTCTCGCCACCAGGCCGGCTGTCGGCGCTGCTGCCCGAGATCGGGGAGGCGCCACTGCCGCCGTACATCAAGGAGCGGCTGGAGGACCCCGAGCGCTACCAGACGGTCTTCGCGCGCAACCCCGGGTCGGCGGCGGCGCCGACCGCCGGTCTCCACTTCACCGACGGCATGCTGGCGCGGCTGACCAGCGCCCACGTCGAGGTCGCTTCGCTGACGCTGCACATCGGGCTGGACACCTTTCAGCCCCTGCGCGTGGAGGACCTCGAGGAGCACCGGATGCACTCGGAGTTCTACGCCGTCCCTGCGGAAACCCGGGCGGCCATCGACGCCGCCCGCGAGCGCGAGGGCCGCGTGGTGGCGGTGGGCACAACCGTGGCCCGCGCCCTGGAGGCGGCCGCGATGGGGCGCGGCGCTGGCCAGGGC
>JBARRR010000196.1:0-17741 GCA_049644325.1 Candidatus Dormiibacterota bacterium | reverse complement strand
CGCCACTTCGTCAACATCGCCGACGCCGGCATCGGGGGGGTGGTGGTCGACCGCGTCAACCACGCCAGCAAGGTGCTCGGCGGCCGGCTCACGTTCCAGCTGGTGTCGCTGCGCACGCTGCTTAGCTACAAGCCTCAGCCGGTTGAGGTAGTGAGCGAGGAGCGGAACTGGGAGGGGAGGGCCCAGAACGTAGTCGTGGCCAACTGCCAGTACTTCGGTGGCAGCATGCACGTGGCGCCCGGGGCAAAGCCCGACGACGGGCTCTTCGACGTGGTCGTCTTCGGCGACATTGGCGGGTTGGAGGCGATCCGGTCAATCCAGAGCATCTACAAGGCTCAGCACGTCAAGAACCCCAAGGTCACGCACTGGCGCACGGCCGAGCTCCGGTTGCTGTCGCCGGAGCGGGTCCTTATCGATGTAGACGGGGAGATGTGCGGCACCCTGCCGGCCACCTTCAAGGTGATCCCGAAAGCGCTCAACGTGATCGTCCCTTGACAGCGAATGGGTGTTCGCCCCGCGAACTCCGGGTATACTCTGCGGGAACTCAAGAGAGAACGATAGAGAGAGCATGTCTTTAGCCATCGAGAAGTCCGAGATCGTCAAAGAGCACCAAACCCACGGCACCGATACCGGTTCGCCCGAGGTCCAGGTGGCTTTGATGACCGAACGGGTCAAGTACCTGACCGAGCACCTGAAGCAGCATCCCAAGGACCATCACACGCGTCTGGGGCTGCTCAAGCTGGTCGGTCGTCGCCGTCGCCTCCTGGACTACCTCGCGCGTCGGGATATCTCCCGCTACCGGTCCCTCATCGAGAAGCTGGGCCTGCGCCGCTAAGCGCATCCCCGGTATCAACAATTAGATAGGGACCGTCCCCAGACCCACCGCGTCAGCGATTGGCGAGAACGGCACACCAATTTGTGCCGTTGCCTCCAGTTTCTGACTGAAGGGTGAGAGGGGCGGGACCGCCGAGGAGACCATGACCCCTGAACCCAAAGCCATAGAACATCGCGTAGGCGATCGCGCTATCACCATCGAGACCGGCCGCGTTGCCGAGCAGGCCAACGGCGCCGTCTTTGTCCGCAGCGGCGACACCATGCTGCTGGTCACCGCGACGATGTCCAAGGAGCCCCGGCCAGGCATCGACTTCCTGCCGCTGACGTGCGACTACGAGGAGAAGATCTACGCCGCCGGGCGCATCCCTGGCAGCTTCTTCCGCCGCGAGGGCCGTCCTGGCGAGCAGGGCATCCTGAACTCGCGGCTGATCGACCGCCCGGTGCGGCCGCTCTTCGACAAGGACCTGCGCCTCGACATCCAGGTCGTGGCCACCGTGCTGTCGGTCGACCACGACGCCGACCCGGCGACCCTGGCGATCAATGGCGCCTCCGCGGCGCTGTCGATCTCGGACATCCCCTGGAAGGGCCCCATCGGCGCCGTCCGCATGGGCATGATCGAAGGCGAGCTGGTGGTCAACCCCTCGGTTGCCGCCCTGCCGCAGTCGAAGCTGGACCTGATCGTGGCCGGCACCAAGGACGCCATCATCATGGTCGAGGCCGGTGCCCGCGAGGTCGACGAGGAGACCGTGGTGAAGGCGCTGGAGATGGCGCACGACGAGATCAAGCGGATCTGCGCCACCATCGACGAGTTCGCCAAGCATCTTGGCCGCGAGAAGCGGGTGATCGAGCCCGCCGCCGTTGATGAGGAGCTGAAGCACGCCGTCGTGGAGCTCAGCGAGGCCAAGATCAGCGACGCCATCGGCAACCCCGACAAGATGTCCCGCGAGGACGCCCTTGGCGACATCAAGAAGGAGGTCCTCGAGGCCCTGGCGGAGCGGTTCCCCGAGCGCGAGGGAGAGGTCGGCGGCGTCTTCGAAAAGACCGTCAAGCGCGTCGTCCGCGACGCCATCATCGACAAGGACATGCGTCCCGATGGCCGCAAGTCGACCGAGATCCGGCCGATCTGGTCCCAGGTCGGGGTCCTGCCCCGCACCCATGGGTCGGCGATCTTCACCCGCGGCCAAACCCAGGCGCTGTCGGTGGTCACCCTGGGATCCAGCGGTGACGCGCAGAAGATCGACGCCCTGGGGTTGGAGACCTCGAAGCGGTACATGCACCACTACAACTTCCCGCCCTTCTCCGTCGGCGAGGCGCGGCCCCTGCGCAGCCCTGGCCGCCGCGAGATCGGCCACGGGGCGCTCGCCGAGCGGGCGCTGTACAACGTCCTCCCGCCGGAGAGCGAGTACCCATACGTCATCCGCGTGGTCACCGAGATCCTGAGCTCCAACGGCTCCACCTCGATGGCCTCCGTTTGCGGCTCGACGCTTTCCCTAATGGACGCCGGGGTGCCGATCAAGTCGCCCGTGGCGGGCATCGCCATGGGTCTCATCACCCGTACCGGGGACGCCTCCGAGGGCGCCGAATACTCCATCCTCAGCGACATCCAGGGCGTCGAGGACGCGCTTGGGGACATGGACTTCAAGGTCGCCGGCACCGCCGAGGGCATCACCGCCCTGCAGATGGACATCAAGGTCACCGGCCTCTCCATGGAGGTGATGCGCAAGGCCCTGGCCCAGGCCCGCGAAGGCCGCATGCACATCCTTGGCAAGATGAGCGAGACCCTCAGTGAGCCGCGCAAGGAGATGAGCGCATACGCGCCGCGCATCACCACGATCAAGATCAACCCCGACAACATCCGCGACGTCATCGGCCCCGGCGGCAAGATGATCCGCGCCATCACCGAGGAGTGCGGGGTTTCGATCGACGTCGAGGACGACGGCAGCATCAACATCGCCTCCACCGACGCGGAGTCGACCCAGAAGGCGATCGAGTGGATCAAGTCCCTGACCGACGACGTGGAGGTCGGGCGGGTCTACCTTGGCAGGGTGGCGCGGCTGATGCCGTTTGGCGCCTTCGTCTCGGTGCTGCCTAAGAAGGACGGCCTGGTCCACGTCAGCAAGCTCGCCGACTGGCGGGTCAACAGCGTCGAGGACTTCGTCCAGGAGGGCGACCAGATCCTGGTCAAGGTCGACGAAATCGACCGCCAGGGCCGGGTCAACCTCTCGCGACGCGACGCCCTAAAGGAGGCCGAGAAGTGGGGCCTGAGCGAGGCCGACGAGAAGTTCGCCAAGCCCCCGGTCCGCCCCGAGAACGCCGAGGAGCCGGTCTTCGCTGGCGAGCGTGACCGCGGCCCGCGCCGTGAGCGCGAGCCCCGCGGTGGTGGCTACGGTGGCGGCGGTTTCGACGGCGGCCCCCGTGGCGGCCCCCGTGGCGGCGGCCAGGTCGACGGCGGTGACACCGATACCGCCCCCCGCGAGGGTGGCGCGGAGGATGCCAATCAGCCGGCGCGTTTCCGCGGCAACCGCCCGCCACGCGACTAGGCAGGAACGACCGTGAGCCCGGGGAAGAAGGCATCCTCGGGCTCGCCTTCCCCCTCGGCGCCGAGGGCCAAGGAAGCGAAGGCTAAACCGACGACGGCGGAGGCGATCCCCGCAGCGGCTGAGCCGGGCACCGTGTCCCCGGCGACCGCTGGTGATGTCGGTGCTGCCCCGACCCCGGCCGAGGTCGTCTTCACGTACAGCAACGCGGGACAGTCGGTCGCCATCTACTGGCGTGGCCGCCAGGTCAAGACCGTAGGCGGCGCGGTGGGGGCGGCGCTGCGGCGGAAACTGGCGGAGTCGGATGATGCCACTACCCAGGGCCTGCTGGCTCGCGCCAGCGGCAACTTCAAACGCGGAACCGAGCGAACCCGTTAGTCTGGGCGTCGGATGGCGAAGAAGGCCGACCGGCAGCGGGTCTCGTCGGGGTCGCCCTACGAGGACATCATGGGGTTCACACGCGCGGTGCGCGTCGGGAACCGGGTGCTGGTATCCGGCACCGCCCCGATCTGGCCGGATGGCAGCGTCAACCTCGACCCCAAGGTCCAGGCCCGGCGCTGCTTCGAGATCATCTCCGAGGCCCTGGCCGAGGCGCGTGCCGAGATGAGGCACGTTGTCCGAACCGGGATGTACATCACCGACCCCGAGGTGTCGGAGGTGGTGGGCGCGGTCCACGGCGAGTTCTTCGCCGAGCACCGGCCGGCTTCGATGATGGTGGTGGTGGCGGCCCTGTTGGACAAGCGTTGGAAGGTCGAGATCGAGGTCGAAGCCGTCATCGACGACTGAGCGGCGGTTCTACTCCTCGCTCTTGGTCCGGCGGTCGCCGCCGGCATCGCCTGTAACCACCAGCACGGCTTCGGCACTGGCCAGCAGCTGACCATCGGCGTCGGTGACCTCGCCGGTCGCCATCACCTTGTTCCCGTCGCGGACGCCACGGCCGCGCACCTGCACCGGCACCTCGGTCGGCACGGGTGCCTTGTAGGCGATGTTGAGCTGCACCGTGGGTGCCTCGAGGCCGAGGACACCCGTCGCTTGCATCTGGATCGCCTCGTCCAGCATCGTCGCCACCACGCCGGCGTGGGCGACGCCAGGGAAGCCGGCGAAGAAGGGTCCCAGGTTGGCGTCGATGACGATGTCATCGCCGACCCGCCGGGAGTGCTGCCGCAGGTGCAGTCCAGTCGGGTTGTGCTCGCCGCAGCCGTAGCAGCGGCTGAAGTCGTTGGCCTGGCTCACCGCGCGAAGATAGCACCACAGGCGTCCGTAGAATCGGGCCATGGCTTCTGAGATCGGCGTCATCGTCTGTGGCGCCCTGGGCAAGGTCGGCCGCACGGTGGTGGCCGCGGTTGAGGCCGAGCCGGACATGCACCTTGCCGGCGCGGTCGACCTCGACGACGACCTCATCGAGGCGCTGGCCCGGGGGAACGTCATGGTCGACTTCACCGCGCCCAACGCCGCGTTTGACAACGCCCAGGCGGCAATTGCGGCTGGGGTCGCCCCGGTGGTGGGAACCACCGGGATGAGCGGGGACCAGGTCGACGAGCTGGCCGCCAGTGCCGACCGCGCCCAGACCGGTGGCGCGGTCATCCCCAACTTCGCCATCGGCGCGGTGCTGATGATGCGGCTGGCGGAGATCGCGGCGCCCTATTTCGACGCGGTCGAGGTGATCGAGGCGCACCACGCCACCAAGCTCGACGCGCCCTCTGGCACCGCGCTCAGCACCGCGCGCCGGCTGGGCGCAGCGCGCCGGCAGCCGTTCGCCTACTCGCGGCCCGAGAAGGTGACCCTGGACCACACCCGTGGGGGAGAGGAGGGGGCGGTCGGGGTCCACAGCCTGCGGCTCCCAGGGCTGGTAGCCGACCAGGAGATCCTCTTCGGAGCCCAGGGCCAGACCCTGTCGATTGCTCATCGCACCACCAGCCGCGAGGCCTTCATGCCCGGCGTGCTGGCCACCGTCCGCGCCGTGTTGCGCGAGCGCCGCTTCTTCCGCTCCCTGGACGACGTCCTCGGCCTGCCCCCGCTGGGAGCGCCGTAATGGGCGTGCGCGTGGGTGTGGTCGGCGCCACCGGGATGGTGGGCCGCACCCTGCTCAAGTTGCTCGATGAGCGCCGCTTCCCGGTGGACGAGCTGCGCCCGATGTCATCGGCCCGCTCGGCCGGCACGGATGTCCTGTTCAAGGGCGTGAGCCACCGAGTCGTCGAGGCGACGCCCGAGGCCTTCACCGGCCTCGACTTCGTCCTCTTCTCCGCGGGGGCCAAGGCCAGCCGTGCCCTGGCGCCGGCTGCCCGGGAGGCGGGGGCCACGGTGGTCGACAACTCGTCGGCCTGGCGGCTCGAGTCCGACATCCCGTTGGTGGTGCCCGAGGTCAACCCCGAGGCCGCCCGCGCCCACAACGGCATCATCGCCAACCCCAACTGCTGCGCCATCCCCCTGACGGTCGTGCTCAAGCCGATCGGGGACCTGTCCCCGTTGCGACGGGTGCTGGTCGACACCTACCAGTCCGCATCGGGCGCCGGGTGGAAGCTGGTGGACGAGCTGGGGGCCCAGCGCCGCGCCATCGCCGCCGGTGAAGACCCTTCGGCTTCGGTATACCCCCACGTCCTCGAGGCCAACGTCGTCCCCGGCGGCTGGGTCATGGACAAGTCGATGCCCGCACTCAGCCCGCCGGTCTTTGAGGACCCGGAGGCCGCTTACGCCTACAACCAGGAGGAGCTGAAGATCATCGCCGAGACCCGCAAGATCCTCGGCCTGCCCGGCTTGGCGATCTCCTGCACGACGGTCCGCGTCCCCGTCGAGGTCGGCCACAGCGAGGCGGTCTGGATCGAAACCGAGGGCCCCCTCAGTCCCGCCGACGTTCGCGCCCGCCTGTCAGTGTCCCCCGGCGTTGTCGTCGAGGACGACCCCGAGGCACAGGTCTACCCGCTCTCGCGCAGCGCCGCAGGCACCGACGAGGTCCACGTGGGCCGCATCCGCCGCGACCTATCTCACCCGGCCGGCACCGCCCTCTGGCTGGCCGCCGACAACCTGCGCAAGGGTGCCGCCACCAACGCCGTCCAGATCGCCGAGCTCCTCTTCGCCTAGGCGCTTCGGCCGCGTGGCCCGATCTCCTGGCGGCCATATAATCCAGTGACCATGAGCGCCCCCGTAAAGGACCTCGGCCGGGTCCTGACCGCGATGGTCACGCCCTTCGACGCCAACGGCGACCTCGACCTGCGGCAGGCCGAGCGGCTGGCTCACTACCTCGTGGCCAACGGCAACGACGGGCTGGTGGTCAACGGGACCACCGGCGAGTCGCCGACGCTGAGCCACGATGAGAAGCTCGAGCTGCTGCGCGCCGTGCACTCCGCCGTGCCCGACGCCCCGGTCGTGATGGGGACGGGGACCAACGACACGGCGGCCTCGATCAAGCTCTCGCAGGAGTGCCTGCGGCTTGGCGCTGACGCGGTGATGGCGGTGGTGCCGTACTACAACAAGCCGCCGCAGACGTCGCTGTACGCCCACTTCAAGGCGATTGCCGACGGCATCGACGGCCCCCTGGTGATGTACAACGTGCCTACCAGGACGATCACCAACCTGGCCGCCGAGACCGCCATCCGACTGTCACAGGTCTCCAACATCATCGCCCTCAAGGAGGCCACCACCGACCTCTCCCAGTGCGCCGCGGTGGCCGCTGGGGTAGAGCCCGGCTTCCGCGTTTATTCGGGCGAGGACAGCATCACCCTGCCCATGCTCTCGGTTGGTTTCCACGGGGTGGTCAGCGTCGCCGGGCACTTCGCCGGGCCCGGTATCCACGCCCTGGTCGACGCCTACCTGGAGGGCCAGGTGGAGGAGGCGAGACGCCTTAACGCCCTGCTACAGCCGATCTTCAAGGAGCTGTTCTGTACGACCAGCCCGGTGCCGACCAAGGCCCTCTTCCGGCGGCTTGGCTTCGATGTGGGCGACACCAGGCTGCCGCTGGCGATGGACGAGATCAGCGAAGCCCAGGTCGACCGCCTGGTTCAGATCATGAGCGACCTTGGCGAGCTGGCCGCCACCGTGCCGCAGCCTGCCTCCCCGGCGGCGGGCGCCTAGCCGGTCCACGCTGCTGACTACCCCCCAGCGCCGGCGGCGGTGAGCGAGGCCCTCCTAGGCCTCCACCAGGAAGTCCGCGGCTGCCAGCTCTGCGCCCTCTCCCGCACGCGCACGCAGGCGGTGCCGGGCGACGGCGACCCCGCGGCCAAGATCATGATCGTGGGCGAGGCTCCGGGGCAAAACGAGGACAAGCAGGGGCTGCCTTTTGTCGGCGCCGCCGGGCAGCTGCTGAACCAGCTGCTCTCGGGCATCGGCATCGAGCGCCAGGACGTCTACATAACCAACATCGTCAAATGCCGGCCGCCGGGCAACCGTGACCCGCTTCCGGAGGAGGTCAGCGCCTGCTCCGGCTACCTCGATCGCCAGGTGGAGTACATCCGGCCGGCGGTGATCCTGCTCCTCGGTCGCCATGCCCTGCAGCGGTTGCTGCCTGGGTCGTCGGGGATCTCCCGGGTCCACGGCCAGATGGTTCAGCGCGGCGACCGCGCCTACGTTCCCCTGTACCACCCGGCAGCCGCGCTCTACAACAACTTCCTCCTCGACACGCTGAGGCAGGATTTCGCCCGGGTGCGCGACTACATCAGCGAGATCGAGGCCAAGCGGGCGGCGGCGGCGCCGGCGGCAACCGACACGGACCCCAAGGAGCAGCTATCGCTCTTCTAAGGGTGATTCCCTTAGGCGGCCTGGGGGAGATCGGCCTCAACATGATGGCCGTCGAGTACGGCGACCGCATCCTGGTCATCGACGCCGGCCTGATGTTCCCTAAGGAAGAGATGCTGGGCGTCGACCTGGTCATCCCCGACATCAGCTACCTGGTCGAGCGTCGCGACCGTGTCGAGGCCATCATCCTGACCCACGGCCACGAGGACCACATCGGCGCGCTCCCATTCGTCGTCAACCGGCTCAACGTTCCGATCTACGGCACCCGTATGACCCTCGGCCTGGTACGCAACAAGCTCCGCGAGCACAAGCTGCTGGACCAGGCGACCCTGAACGAGGTTAAGGCCGGCGACGTCGTCAACCTGCCACCTTTCTCGGTCGAGTTCATCCACGTCGCCCACTCCATCCCCGGCACCACCGCCCTGGCGATAACCACGCCGGCCGGGGTGATCATGCACTCCGGCGATTTCAAGCTCGACGAGACCCCGGTCGACGGTCATCCCACCGACATCGGACGGCTCGCGGAGTACGGCCAGAACGGCGTCCTGCTCTTCATGTCGGACTCCACCAACGCCGAGCAGGACGGCCATACGCCGTCAGAGCAGCTGGTCTCCGACGCCTTCCGGACCATCTTTCCCCAGGCCGAGGGGCGAATCATCATCACCACCTTCGCCTCCAACATTTACCGCCTGCAGCAGGCCATGGAGGTGGCCCACCAATTCGGCCGCAAGGTGGCGGTGGTGGGGCGCAGCATGTCCAACAACATCCACCTGACCCAGGAGCTGGGGCTGCTGAAGATCCCCCCCGACACCATGGTCTCGGTCAAGGAGGTGGGCAAGCTCCCCGACGACCAGGTGGTGGTCCTCAGCACCGGCGCCCAGGGCGAGCCGCTCTCCGCGCTGTCCCGCATCGCCAATCGTGAGCACCCCCAGATCCAGGTCAAGAAGGGCGACACCATCATCCTCTCGGCAACGCCCATCCCCGGCAACGAAGCCCTGGTCCACCGCACTATCAACAACCTCTACCGTCACGGGGCCAAGGTCTTCTACTCGGCGCGCAACCGGGTCCACGTGTCCGGCCACGCCTCTGCGGGCGACCTCAAGATCGTGCTCAACCTGGTGCGACCCAAGTTCTTCGTGCCGATCCACGGCGAGGACCGCCACCTCGCCCACCACGGCCTGTTGGCCCAGGATATCGGGCTGGCCGAGAGCAACGTCATGATCGCCGGCGACGGCGCCATCATCGATGTCGGCGGTGAGCACTTCGCCTCCGACGGCCGGGTGGATGCGGGCTACGTCTTCGTCGACGGCCTCGGCATCGGCGACATCGGCAGCGCTGTCCTCCGCGATCGCAAGCACCTGGGGCAGGACGGCATCTTCGTGCTGGTCGTCAGCGTCGACCACTCCAGTGGCGCGGTCCTGGGCCGCCCCGACGTGGTCACCCGCGGGTTCGTGCATCCCGGCAGCAACGACGACCTGATCGAGTCGACCAAGGACCATGTGCTCAAAGCCATGGCCAAGCTCCACGAGGAGAAGACCGAGCCCGTGATCCTGCAGGAGAAGCTCAAGGACGTGATCGCCAAGCACCTCTACGACCGCACCAAGCGCCGCCCCATGGTGGTGCCGGTGGTGATGGAGGTCTAAGCGCCGGCGCAGCCGCACCCGGACGGCGGTTACGATACCGCCGTGGCGCTACCGGAAGGGCAGGAATTCCACCTCGGTCGGGTCCGGGACCTGGATATCTCGATATCGGCGTTGGGCATCGCGGGGACCCTGTTCAACATCGTGCTGTTCACGCTGCTGGGCAGAGTGCTGTTCAAGCGCCCGGCGAAGCGGGCGCTGGCCGGTGGCGTGCTCCTGGCGCTGACCCACTGGGGTCTCGAGATGTGGCACAACCTCAGCCACGCGGAGACTGCCCGAATGACCGGGCACCCAATGACTGGCATTCGGTTTGGCAACTACGCCGTGCTGGGCACCTCGCTCTACCCGGAGGACGAGGGTGAGCTGCCACCTCGCGTCCACATCACGCGTGCCCTCGGCGGCCCCATCGGCAGTGCGGTGATGTCTGTTGCTACGGGGCTGCTGGCCCTGGTGGTCGCCCCGTTTTCCTTCAGCTGGATCCCATTGGTGGCCTTCCTGGACAACCTCTTTGTGTTCACGATCGGGGCGTGGGTCCCGCTCGGCTTCAACGACGTCAGCACGATCCTGTACTGGATGAGGCGGCTCTAGCCGGTCCTTCTCAAGCGCCAGATCCCCTGTTAGACTGCGGGTGACTTTCTAAGTTCACGCTCCACTCATGTCAACCTCACGTCGTACTACACGTCGCCGCCCACCGTTCGCCGCTCCGCGTAAGAGCCGGCGAGCGCCCACGCGCCGCAAGCCTTCAGCGCGGGGAAGAGGCGCGACCGGGGTCGCCAGGAAGGCGGCCAGCCAGGTCGGCCTGCCGCACCTTGAGCTGACCGACCACCAGCGCCGCGAGGGCTTCGGCCTGATGCTCCTGATCGTGGCGGCTCTCTTTGCCCTGGCGGTGATCTTCTCGCCGGGCGCGGGCCTCAGCCGCCTGCGCGGCTTCCTCCTCGACGCC
Organism: Candidatus Dormiibacterota bacterium; assembly: GCA_049644325.1. GTDB lineage: Bacteria > Chloroflexota > Dormibacteria > DASZGP01 > DASZGP01 > DASZHA01. Next base: position 7,059 of record JBARRR010000196.1, on the reverse strand, counting down.
GTCGGCCTCGGCTGGCTGGCCCTGGTGATCATCCTGGTGGCGGGCGGTCTTTCCATGATCAGCGGCCGAAAGCTGGAGGAGGGGGAAACCTCGGTCCGCACCAGCCGCAACCAGGCCGCGGTCCTGGTCGGCCTGGCGCTGCTGTCCCTGGCGGTGCTGGGGCTGCTGCAGCTGGTCCTGATCCATCCCAACCAGTTCTTCCCGCTGCACCAGCAGGCCGGTGGCCTGATTGGCGCCTTCGTCGCCTCCAAGCTGAATGACGTCCTGACCGCCTGGGGCGCGGCGATCGTGCTCCTCGGGGCGGCCCTGTTCGGCGCCATGCTCAGCTTCGACCTCTCGCTGGCGGCGCTGGGCGAGAAGATTCGTAAGGCCGAACCGGAGGAGCTCGAGGACGAGCCGGAGGCCGACGAGGAGCACGTCAAGCTCGGCGGCCGCCTCGCCGGCATCGCGTCCGCGGACAGGGAGCCGCGCCCGGCCAGACCGCTGCCGCCACCACCGCCAGAGCCAGTGTTCCCCTCACTGCTCGAGCCGCCGGCTGACGAGTCGAACCCTGATGCTGAGGCCGGCTCGACCGACGAGGCTCTGCGCAACCTCGACCCGACCGAGGCCGAGAAGGCGCGCGCCGCCGCCCAGGCCGAGTGGGACGCAGCCGCCGCTGCCGCCCACGAGGCCGGCGACGAGGAGCGCAAGGTCTGGGTGCTGCCACCACAGACCCTGCTCGACCCGATGGCCTCCAAAGCCGAGAAGCTGCAGGAGGAGGTCAAGCACAACATCGAGGTGCTGGAGGGGACCCTGGGCAGCTTTGGCGTCGCGGCCCGGGTCAAGGGAGTCAACTCCGGGGCCAGCGTCACGCAGTACGAGCTGGAGCCGGCCAAGGGCGTGCCGGTGCGCAAGATCACGGCGCTGCAAAACGACCTCGCCCTGGCCCTGGCCGCCCCAATTCGGATCCAGGCGCCAATCCCGGGGAAGTCGGCGGTGGGCGTCGAGGTGCCCAACAAGTCCGCGGCGCTGGTCACCCTGCGCGAGATCATCCAGAGCGCGGGCTTCCAGAACAGCAGCAACCTGCTGGCGATGCCCATCGGCTCGGACGTCTCGGGACAGCCCATCGTCGGTGACCTCGCCCGGATGCCCCATGTCCTGATCGCCGGCGCGACCGGCAGCGGTAAGAGCGTCTGCGTCAACGCGCTGCTGGCCGGGTTCATGCTGCGCAACACCCCCGAGCAGCTCCGCCTGGTGCTGATCGACCCCAAGCGGGTCGAGATGTCGATGTACCGAGACGTGCCCCACCTGTTGGTGCCGGTGGTGACCGAGGCCGACCACGCGGTGGCGGCACTGCGCTGGGCGGTCACCGAGATGGAGAACCGCTACAAGCTCTTCGCCAGCCATGCCGTCCGCAACATCGCCGGCTTCAACGCCCGGGCGCCCGAAATCGGGCTTGAGCCGGTGCCCTACATCATCATCGTCATCGACGAGCTGGCCGACCTGATGATGGTCGCCGGCAACGAGGTCGAGGAGCTGATCTGCCGCGTGGCGCAGCTGGCCCGCGCCGTCGGGATCCACCTGGTTGTGGCCACGCAACGGCCCTCGGCGGACATCATCACGGGGCTGATCAAGGCCAACATCCCCAGCCGCATCGCCTTCGCCGTCAGCTCCGGCATCGACTCGCGCGTAGTCCTCGACGAGACCGGCGCGGAGAAACTGCTGGGTCGTGGCGACATGCTGTACCTGCCCGTGGACGCCGGCAAGGCCACCCGGATCCAGGGCGTGATGGTCTCCGACAAGGAGCTCGACAGCATCATCGACCACTGGAAGGCACAGGGCTCGCCCAGCTACCAGGAGGAGATCTTCTCGATGGTGTCGACGGTCAGCTGGGCCAAGGAGGGCAGCAAGCGCGACGCTATGTTCGAGCGCTCGGCGCGGATCGTGGCCTCCGAGGGCCGCGCCGCCACCAGCCTGCTGCAGCGCAAGCTCTCCATCGGCTATACGAGGGCGGCGCGGATCATCGACCAGCTGGCCGAGCACGGCATCGTCGGCCCCTACGAGGGCAGCAAGTCCCGCGAGGTGCTCATGAGCCTGATGGAGCTCGACGAGCTCTTCGACCGGCTGAACTCGGGCGAGGATGTGGGGCCCGAGGAGCGCGAGGAGGAATTCGCCCCCTTCTAACCCGCGGCGAGATCGGGCGCCGGTAGAATCGACGCCGACGGTCGCAACTCCCCACGTGTAGTTGCTGCGCCCATGACCCCTGGGCGCCGGACCTTAAGGATGTTAGGCAACACGCTGAAGCAGGCCCGCGAGTCTCGGGAGCTACCCCTCCGCGAGATCGAGTGGGCGACGAAGATCAAGTCCTCCTACCTGGAGGCGCTCGAGGCCGAGGACTTCGAGAACCTGCCCGCCCCGGTGTACGCCCGGGGTTTCCTGCGCACGTACGCGCGCTACCTCGACCTCGACCCGGACCCGCTGATTGCCGAGTACAACCAGCGGGCCAACGCCGCCAACGAGATCGTCTCCACCCGCCCGGCGGTCAAGCCCGACCCCCGGCCGTTTGCGCTCACCCCGGGAATGATCGTGGGCGCGGTCTGCGTGGTTCTGCTCGCGGTCTTCCTGCTCTACGTCAAGGGCCAGTTCGACCACTACCAGGCCAGCCTGGTGACCGCCAAGAGCAGCCCCAGCGTGCGCATCACGCCGGCTCCCAGTCCCAGCGGCTCGCCGGCGGTGAGCCCTGCGGCGAGCCCCGTCAAGGGCATCCAGGTGGCGATCCGGCTCGACGCGCGGACCTGGATCAAGGTGCTGGTCGACGGCAAGGCCTCGGACCAGACAACCAGCAGCGGCACCGTCTTCGCCGAGGGCACGGTGCTGAACTTCAGCGGCGACAAGACGGTGAGGGTGGTCACGGGGCGCGCCAACCACACCTTCGTCACCGTCAACGGCCGGGAGATCGGCGCGGTGTCGGGCGCCGACCAGGGAGTGGCCGACCAGACCTACACGCCGGCCTCGACGGCGCCGTCGCCGTCGCCGGCACGATAATTCGGGGGCAGCAGGGAGGAGTCATGGCTGATTCGAGCTTCGACGTCGTATCCGAGTACAACCGCCAGGAGCTGGTCAACGCCATCGACCAGGCCAAGCGGGAGATCGGCACGCGCTACGACTTCAAAGGCACCAACTCCACCATCGACCTCAAGGACAAGGAGCTGGAGCTGGACGCCGACAGTGACTACAAGCTGACGGCGATGCTCGACATCCTCAAGTCGAAGATGGTCAAACGCCAGGTCGACCTCAAGGTGCTCGCCCCGCAGAAGCCGGAGGCGGCGGCCAAGGGCCGGGTACGGCAGAAGGTCGAGCTCCGTGCCGGCATCTCCGACGACACCGCCCGCGACCTGGTCAAGCGCATCAAGGCCGCGGTGCCCAAGGCCCAGCCGCGTATCGAGGGCGACAAGATCAGGGTCAGCAGTAAGTCCAAGGACGATCTCCAGGCGGCCATCCGGACGCTCAAGGAAGCCGAGCTCGAGATCCCGCTGCAGTTCACCAACTATCGCTGACCCTCCGCGGAGCGCAAAGCGGGTAGGCTAACGCCGATGACCCAGATCGTGACCAAGGCGGGGGAGACAGCGGGCGAGCTGGCGCCGGTTCGGACCAGGAGCGCCAACCTCAACATCCCCAACAGCCTGACCGTCGTCCGGCTCCTGATGATCCCGGCGATCCTGTGGACCTTCGAGGCCCGGATTGGCGACCAGCTGGTGGCACCGCTGCTCTTCGTCGCCGCTTCGATTACAGACTCCCTCGACGGCCGCATCGCCCGCCGCTACGGCAAGGTGACCACGCTTGGCAAGTTCCTCGACCCGCTGGCCGACAAGATGCTGATCCTGGCGGTGCTGGCGGTCCTGGTCCAGGACGGGCTGCTGCCCGCCTGGGTGGTGGTTCTCATCCTCGGCCGCGAGCTGCTCATCACCGGCCTGCGGGCGATCGGCGGCACGCAGGGCCTGATCATCGCGGCGACGCCGTTCGGCAAGACCAAGACCGTCAGCCAGATGGCGGCCGTGGGGCTGGTGATGCTGGAGCGGCCCTACCCGCAGCTGGAGACACTGGCCTTCGCGGTGGTGGCGCTGGCAGTGATCTTCACCCTGTTCTCGGGCCTGGACTACCTCTGGCGCTATCGCCGGCTGCTCTATCGCTGATCCGGTGCCGGATCAGAGCTAACCTCGACAGGTGATCGAAGGGAGCTCGCTCAGCCCCGTCCTCAGCCCGCTGCAGCAGGTCCTCCTTACGAACAAGCTGACCATCGCCGTCGCCGAGTCGTGCACCGGTGGCCTGGTGGCGGCGGCGCTGACCGACCTGCCGGGATCGTCGGGATACTTCCTCGGGGGCGTGGTCACCTATACCAACGCGGCCAAGGTCAAGCTCCTCGAGGTGGACCAGGCGACCCTGGACCGCGTCGGCGCCGTCAGCCGGGAGGTTGCTGAGCAGATGGCGCGCGGGGCACAGAAGCTCTTTCAATGCGATGTGGCGGTATCGGTGACCGGCATCGCCGGGCCCGACCCGGAGCCGGATCCCGATACTCCCAAACCCGTCGGGCTGACCTTCGTCGGCGCCTGCCGTGGCGACAACGTCCTGGTGCGGGAGTATCGCTGGAACGGTGGCAGGGCGGCGAACCGGGTCGCCAGCGTGGAGGCGGCGATCGCCCTCGCGACCGAGATTTCGGCCTCCGCAACATGACACTTTCGTGTAGACTAGGCACAGGGGAAGCAATGTGCTAGCATCGAACAAACGTTCGACTATGCATCAAAGTAATAGAGGGAGCAGTTGATGAGCGGCAAGGACGACAAGGGCCTCGTTCGGGGCACCGAGAAGGACCAGACTCTCGATTCGGCACTGGCGCAGATCGAGAAGTCGTATGGCAAGGGGGCGATCATGCGGCTGGGGGATGCCCCGGCCACCCGCAACATCGAGGTCATCCCCACTGGTGCGCTGACTCTCGACCTGGCCCTCGGGGTCGGTGGTCTGCCGCGCGGGCGGGTGATCGAGATCTATGGCCCCGAGTCCAGCGGCAAGACCACGCTGGCCCTCCATGTCGTGGCCCAGGCCCAGCGGCTGGCCGGCGTGGCGGCCTTCATCGACGCCGAGCACGCGCTCGACCCCCTCTACGCCGCCCGCATCGGGGTCAACACCGACGACCTGCTGGTCTCCCAGCCGGACACCGGGGAGCAGGCACTCGAGATTGTTGACGTGCTGGTGCGCAGCCAGGCGGTGGACGTGGTCGTGGTCGACTCGGTGGCGGCGCTGGTGCCCAAGGCCGAGATCGAGGGCGAGATGGGCGACAGCCACGTCGGCCTCCAGGCGCGGCTGATGAGCCAGGCCTTGCGCAAGCTGACCGGCGCGATCTCCAAGTCGAGCACCTCCGTGATCTTCATCAACCAGCTGCGGGAGAAGATCGGCGTAATGTTCGGCAACCCCGAGGTCACCACTGGCGGCCGGGCGCTCAAGTTCTACGCCTCGGTCCGGCTTGACGTCCGCAAGATCGACACCATCAAGAGCGGCCTGGACGTGGTCGGCAACCGGGTAAAGGTCAAGGTGGTCAAGAACAAGGTGGCGCCTCCGTTCAAGTCGGCTGAGTTCGACATCCTCTACAACGAGGGCATCTCCTACCTGGGCAGCGTCCTCGACGCGGGGATCGACGGCGGCGTCATCGACAAGCAGGGCGCCTGGTTCTCGTACGGTGACGAGCGCCTGGGGCAGGGTCGGGAGAACGTCCGCGAGCACCTAAAGGGCCATCCCGACCTGGCGCAGAAAATCGTCAGCGAGCTGCGGGCCAAGAGCGCTCCCCAACCGCCACCATCCGCGCTCGCCGCCGAGCCCACCGCCGTCGCCGAGGTCGTTGAGACGACCCGCGCCGAGACCGAGCTGGAGACGGAGGTTGCGGTACTGCCGCCGGAGTCGAATGGGGTGGCGACGGTAAGCGAGCCGGAGCCGGTGGCGGCCAAGGCGGCGCGCCCCACGCAGCAGAGATCGTAAAACAGCGAAAGGCAACGGGTCAGGGATCGGAGCGCAATGACGGGCGGGGGGGGCCGGAAGCGGCCACTGCCACCGTCAATGCCTACGAGAAGGGGCTCAGGATCCTCAACGCGGCCGGCCAGACCCGGCTCGGCCTGGCCAGGCGGCTCAGCCGCGCGGGCTACGAGGAAACCGAGGTCGAGGAGGCCTGCGCTCAGCTGGAAGCGCATGGATACCTGGACGACCGCGGCTTTGCGGCGTCGCGGCTTCGGCGTCGTCAGCAACAGGGCCGGGGAGCCCGGCTGATCGCCGCCGAGCTGCGCCAGAAGGGAGTCAGCCCGGATGTTATCGACGATGTCCTGGCGGACCGCGACGAGGAGGCGGAGGTGGAGCGCGCCATGGAGTTGGCGGTCCGGATGGTTGCCCGCCGGGCGAGCGAGCCGCCGGCGAAACGGCGCGACCACGTGATGGCCGCGCTGGTGCGGCGCGGCTACCCCGCGGGCGTGGCACGGCGCGCGCTCGAGGCGGCTAACCGCGGTCGCGAGCGGGAATAGGACGCGGCGCCGCGGACTTGAAGCTCGAAGCCAGCCATACGGAGGAGTAGCAATGGCCACCTCGTTCGTTGCCGAGACCAGCGTTGTCATCGACGCCCCAGCGGCCGATGTTTGGGAGGCGCTGACCAACCCCGAGCTGGTGAGGGCATACCTACACGGCACCACCATGGCTACTGACTGGCAGGTGGGCAGCCCGATCACCTGGACGGGCGAATGGAAGGGCCAGGCCTACCAGGACAAGGGCACGGTCCTCGAGGTTGAGGCTGGTAAGCGCTTGACCACTACCCACTGGAGCCCCCTGGGAGGCTCGGAGGACAAGCCCGAGAACTATCACACGGTCAGCTATGAGCTGGCCGAGAACGGCGGCCGCCAGACCACTCTTACCCTCAAGCAGGACAACAACCCGTCCCAGGAAGCGGCTGATGCCATGGCCCAGAACAACTGGCTTCCGATATTGGAGAAGTTGAAAGAGGTGGTCGAGAAGTAGCTCCGCGAGGGGGGTAGAGTTGGCGGCTTGAGG
>JBARRR010000195.1:0-1700 GCA_049644325.1 Candidatus Dormiibacterota bacterium | reverse complement strand
GTCTGAGCCCGGCCTAGGCCTCTGGCGTCAGCGCCCTCAGGGCGTAGCGGCCCATGGGGTCGACCAGGCTTTCCCACTCGGTGATCCTGCCGCTCTGTACCAGGTGCGAGACGGTCTCGACCATGGCCGCCATGGTGGCCACCGCCACCAGCTCCCGCTCGCGCTTGGGCCGGTGCTCCCACAGTCCGGTGGCGGTCATGGCGTCTTCAACGATCCGCGCGAACTCCAGCCGAGCCTGGTGCCGGGCCGCCTCCGATGCCGGGCTCGCCCCCACCACCTCGATCAGCATCACCCGCGCCAGGGCGGGGTCCTGGCCGAAGAAGCGGATGATGGTGGCGGCCGCGGTCATCACCTTCTCGACCGCGTTCATGTCGCTGGTGCCAACGGCCCTGAAATCGACCAGGGCTCGGTCGACTCCATCCCGGTAGACCGCCAACAGGCAGTCCTCCTTGCTCTCGAAGAAGCGGTAGAAAGCCGTCCGCGAGACCCGCGCGCGGGCGACGATCTCCTCGACCGAGGTGGCCAGGTAGCCGTGCTCGGCGAAGACGTCGCGGGCCGCGAACATCAGGCGCCGTCGCTGGTCCTTGCGCCGATCCTCCAGCGACTCGCCGCCATAAGGCCGCGACCCGGGTGTGGCGAGCGAGGCCGAGGTTGGCCGCCGGCTGGCAGGTTGCTTCGCCTGCCGCCGTGGACGACGAGCCGGTGCTGTCTCGCTCATGGCACCGTTAGCGAGCTGGTGCCGGCGGTGGATGCTGCCAGGAGCGAAACCCCCACTGACAGCATCACCGCCGACAACACAGCCCCCGCCGCCCCGCGTTTTGTTCGATCCAGTCGGTGACGCATTGCAGAGAGGGCCCCCCTTGCTGGGAGGCATATGGTACTGGTACGTACCAATACTTGTCAAGCACCAATTTCGATGAGGCCGAGGTTGGCTTGGGGGTCCGCTAGCTGACGCCGGCGAAGAGGTCGTCTTCGGGGACGGGCGCGCCGGTTCGGTCGAAGCGCCGCACGTAGTGCTCCATGCTGAACCAGGCGCGGAGCATGTCCTCGTCGATCTTGAGGAAGTCGAAGTTTGCCATCTGGCTCTGATGGGCGAGGGCCGCCGCTCGCTTCTGGTCATACACCGACGACACGTCGACGTGGGTGGTGATCAGCTCGTCCGGGGTTCCGATTGCGTTCTCGTTGTCCGCCGGCGCCGGCGGCTCTTCGCCCTGCTGCCGCTGGAACTCGGCGAACACGTCCATAAGGGACTTGGGGAACGCGATCTCATAGATCTTCTGCGGGATCCCCGTCTTCTTGGCGGCGCCGATGGTGGCGCGATGCGCCTGGATGTGGTCGGGATGGCCGTACAGCCCCCTGTCGTCGTAGGTGATGACGACCTCCGGGCGGTGCTTCTCCATCAGCGCGGCGACCCGGTCGACGGCCTCCTCTACAGGCAGGTTCCAAAACGCCTCGGGTTCCTTGTTCTGGGGCCAGCCCATCATCCCCGAGTCGCGGTAGCCCAGCAGCTCGAGGTCGTTGACGCCCAGGGCCTTGACGGCCTCCCGCAGCTCGCGAAGGCGAAGCTCCGACGTTGCCACCGTGTCGTGGGCATCCGACTCGGGCTTGAGGCCGTCGGGGGAGTCGCCCATCTCGCCGTTGGTGCAGGTGACCAGCACGGTGTGGACGCCGCGCTGCGGGTACATCGCCAGCACCCCACC
>JBARRR010000194.1:0-20142 GCA_049644325.1 Candidatus Dormiibacterota bacterium | reverse complement strand
GCCCCCGGCCGCCTCGCGAGGGGTGGCCGCCAGCAGGCTGAGCGGCGACGGGGCGGGCTGCGGTGGCGGCGGGTCGGGCACCGATGGGGCCAGCTCGCCGTTGGGGTCGAGGTCCAGCAGCACGAGGCCCAGCTCCACCGCCGAGATGCCGTCGGCCATGGCGTGGTGGAGCTTGGCGTAAACCGCCACCCGGTCGTCGGCGACGCCATCGATGAGGTACATCTCCCAGAGCGGCCGCGAGCGGTCGAGGTGCCGGGAGTGAAGCTTGGCCGCCATCTCCATCAGCTGGTCGCGGCCTCCCGGTTGGGCCAGGCGGATGCGACGGAGGTGACGGCGGATCTCGAAGCGGTCGGCGTCGGCCCAGACAGGCAACCCCAGCCCAAAGGGCACCGGGACCAGCACCTGGCGGCAGCGGGGAATCAGCGGCAGGCGCGACCGGACGGTCTCGAAGAGCGCGTCCAGCCCCGGCCGGTCGTTCACCTCAGGGGTCTGACGAAACACCAGCAGGCCGCCGATGTGCATCGGCGTGACGGCAGTCTCCGCGTTCAGGAAGGCAGCGTCGATGGGGCTGAGCCGCTGGCTCAAGAAGGAATCCTCCGGTAGATCCCGCCCGGGGGACGACCTCCACATTCTGTACCGGGCCGTCCGCATTTGCATCCCCTTTTGCACACTGGTTTTGGAGCGAACATATGTTCTATTCTTGGAGGGTGGGCGAGCAGGGCCAGCTATTCGAGCTGCGGCGGGTGCGGGGCGACACCCCTGAGCTTCGGGGCCTCGAGTTCATCGAGGTCGAGGCCAAGACGGTTATCAACCGCGTCCCCGGCAACTACCTGCCGTTTCGCTGGACTATCAATCCATACCGCGGCTGCTCCCACGCCTGCGTCTACTGCTTCGCCCGGCCCACCCACGTCTTCCTCGAGATGAACGCCGGCCACGATTTCGAGTCCAGGATCGTGGTCAAGGTCAACGTCGCCGGGGTGCTCCGCTCGCAGCTGGCACGAAAGGCGTGGAAGGGTGAGCACATCGCCATGGGCACCAACACCGACCCCTATCAGGCGGCCGAGGGCAAATACCGGCTGATGCCCGGCATCCTGCGGGCCCTGATCGACTTCCGCAACCCCTTCTCGATCCTGAGCAAGGGCACCATGATGCTGCGCGATCTCGACCTCCTCCTGGCGGCGTCGGAGGTCACCGACGTCCATACGTCGTATTCGATCGGCACCGTCGATGAGGACGCCTGGCGCAAGACCGAGCCCGGCACGCCCCACCCGCTGAAGCGGGTTGAGTCGGTGCGGCGGTTGAACGCAGCGGGGATCCCGTGCGGGGTCCTGATGGCCCCCATCCTGCCCGGCATCAGCGACAGCCCGGCGCAGCTGCGCGCCACCGCTGCGGCTGTGATCGAGGCCGGCGCGACCCACGTCAGCCCGATGCTGCTCCACCTCAAGCCGGGGGTGAAGGAGGAGTTCATGGGGTGGCTGGAACGGGAGTTCCCCGAGAAGGTGGGCGACTACCAGGCGCGCTACGAGGGTCGGGCCTATGCCAGGTCGGCCGATCGGGCCGAACTCGACCGCAAGATGCGAGGCGCGCTTGCCCACCTGCCCCCTCCCGGGCGCCCGGCCCCAGGGCGATCTGGCGAGCAGCGGCGATGGATGGCAGCTGACGCTCCGCGTCACAGGACTGACGCTCTGCGTCACAGGGTGGAGGCGGAGCAACTGGGCCTGCTTTAGCGCGAACTGCGCGCCAGGGTCTCGCAAAAGGCCTTGCAAAGATCCGAGCTAACGCGACTGTGCCAGGTTGTCACTCCCCCTGGGGGCCTGCTTGCAATCTGATCAGGGCCTCAGGTAGGGTAGGAAACCAGACGCCTGTTGACACCCGTTCGAGGTTAGGGACGGCCACGGGACACACGGCCGAACCGCTGGGCGTCGCGCCCACACGCACACGCACACCAAGCCACTTCAGCACGGGCGCAACCGAACAAATCATGCCAAAGGAGAAGCAGAGGCTTTGCCAACCCTAGGCAACTATGAGGTCGAGCTCAGAGACGGGTATGTAGTCTCAGCGCGGGACGACAGCGGTTCCGCGTGGTCTTCAGACGCCGTCGTCGAGTACCAGTTCAACGACGAGGGATACCTCGTATTCGCCCGGTATGCCGATGGCACCGTCTGGGTTGCTGACACCTCCCCTGAGATCGCCGAGGTGGTCAGCGAGCTGCGGGCCGAGCTCGAGGCTCCGCGCACGCCCTTGGTCACCGCCACCCTGGACCGCAGCCGCAGCGCCCTGGTCAAGGCCACCAACAAGGCGGTCTTTGGCTCGCGCGACGTGCTGCGCAGGGTCACCCCAGGGGGCCAGCCGGTATTCCGCCCATCGGCCACCCCGCGCGTCCTCAGCCACCTGATGGTCCTCGGTGCCGTGGTGGTGCCGATGTCCTTCACCGTGGCCAATGCCAACACCAGCGCCATGCCCCAACCGCGGGTCACCATTCCCCTGTCGCTGGACGCGGCCGTCGCCCAGGATCCCACCACCGCCGACGCGCTCCACGCCGCGGCCACCACCGCGGAGCTTGACCTAACCCCGATGCCACCCGTGGCCGCGATCGCCGACGGCAAGCCGCAACCGCCGCCGCCGACGCCCCGGCCGTTCGCCAAGGTGCAGGCGGCCGCGGGCTCGGGAGGCCATTTCTCCTGGGGCTGGTGCACGTGGTACGTCTCCAGCAGGCGGTACGTGCCCTGGATGGGCAATGCCATCGAGTGGTGGCCGAACGCCCGCTCTTTCGGTTTCGCTGAGGGCTCGACGCCCAAGGTCGGGGCCATCATGGTCACCCGGGAGAGCTGGTACGGCCACGTGGCCTATGTCGAGTCGGTGGATCCCGATGGCGGCTTCACCGTCTCGGAGATGAACTACAAGGGCTTCGGCGTCATCTCCCAGCGCCACTTCAGCTCCGTCCCCAGCTTCGTCGTCGGCTTTATCTACTAGAAATCGCCCCCGCCTGACGGGGGCGGCGCGACCCGGCGCGGAGATAGGATCTGGGCGTGATTACCGACGTTGAGGCCTTCCTGAAGTTCTTCGACGGGCTCAACCGGCGCGCGGTTCGGGACATCGGGTCGCTGCCGCTGGAGGCGGAGACGTGGCGGCCGCCGGCGGGCGAGGGGGAGAATGCCTGGGACATCGGCGAGATAGTCGGCCACATGGCGGCGTCGCGCATGTATTTCGCCGATGCCTATGTCCAGGGCGAATGGATCGCCACACCGTGGGACACCCCGACGCGTGCCCGGGAGGAATGGCTCGCGGCCCTCAACCTCTCCGCCGAGCGGTTCAAGGAGAAGCTGTCGGGCACCCCCAGCGACTGGCTCAACCGCCGGGTGCCGTCCCTGGACACGCCCGGGCTGTCGTTCTCGGCCTGGCGCCTGCTGATGATGATGACCGAGCACGACGTCCATCACCGCTCCCAGGTGGAGACGTACGCCGGCATCATGGGCTGGCCGGTCCAGCACATCTTCGGCCGCAGTGCTGAGGAGGTGGGGCTGAAGGCCCGCGGGCCGCGGCAGGTGCCGACGACCTAGCCGGCCTTCTCGCGCGTCAGCCCCGCCGTGCGGCGAGGACGAAGTCGCGGAACAGCCGCCTGGCCCAGGCCAGGTCGGGGCGGGCTTCGGGGTGGCACTGCACCGCCACGACCCGGCCGTCGTCGGTCTCGAGGCCCTCGATCACGCCGTCCGGGCCCGTCGCCGTGACATGGAGGCCGAGGGCAACCTCCTTGACCGCCTGGTGGTGGCGGCTGTTGACCCTGACCCGCGACCCGGCGGCGCGGCTGAAGCGGGAGCCGGGCTCGATGGCGATGCCATGGACCAGCCTGTCCTGCTGGGACCCGTGCTCCGACTGGTGGGGAGCGCGCGCCGCGCCCTGGGCATCGAGGTCCTGGTAGAGGGTCCCGCCCAGGGCGACGTTGATCGCCTGCTGGCCCCGGCAGATGCCAAGGATGGGCATGCCCCGCTCGACCGCCGCACGGATGACCTTGAGCTCGAAGTTGTCGCGCACGGGGTCGGTTCGGGCCACCTGGGGCAGCCGTTTCTCACCGTAGAACGAGGGATCGACGTCGGCGCCGCCGGGGACCAGGAGGCCGTCGAGCCGATCGAGGACGGCGTTGATGGCGGTGGGACGATCGTCGCCTGGAGGGAGGAGGAAGCACAGCGCCCCGGCAGCCTCCAGGGCCCGGGTGTACTCAGGGCTGACGCCGACTCGGTCGGGCTTGTCGGCGGCGTTGGTCCTGCCGCACGTGATCCCGATGATCGGCGCGCGGCTCAAGTCAGTCTGGCTTTGCCGTCATTCGGGCCTTCGGCCCTCAGTCCGGCTCGCCGTCGGGCTCGCCACCCTTGGCGATCAGAAAGCCGCGGGCCCGCTCGGTCAGCTGGTAGCGGTTGACAACGGACCAGAAGCGGGGGCCATGGCCGCGGTAGCGCAGGTGCGCCATCTCGTGGACGATCACGTAGTCGATGACCCACACCGGGAAGTCGCGCATCCGCGAGCTGAGCCGGACGGCGCCGCTGTCGATGGTGCAGCTGCCCCAGCGGGTGGTCATATTGTCCGACCAGCGAATCGACTCGGGCACAAGGTCGCCGCCGAAGTAGCGGTCGGCCAGGCGCCGGGCCCTCTGGGCGAGCTCGGCGTCGCCGGTGCGCGCCTTGCGCCGGTCAAGGCGCTGGGCCATGCGCCCGATCCAACGCTGCTCCTCTTCGAGGCTCATGCCCATGGGCAGCCGGATCTCGATGACGCCGTTGCGCCGCTGGGCGCTGATGGTGCGTCGCCGCCGCGGACTGCGGATGACGACGACTCGGTCTGCGGTCGGTGCTGCGAAGAGTGGAAGGACGTCGGAGTTCAAGCTGTCCGAGTCTACCCGGTCATTCGTACGACCAGCGTCCGGTGAGCCGGCCGAAGGCGTCCGCCCCCGCGGCGCCGTGGCGTTCCGTCAGGCGGCGGGCTGGTTGCGGCGAATGTCGGGGAAGACGCCGGCGGTCTCGTCGAGGAAGGGATGGAAGAACCGCCGCGGGTCGCCGTCGGGCTCGGAGAGAAGGGCGGGGCCGCGGACGATATGGAGGACGTCGGCTCGAATGCTGGCGACCCGGCCGTCGATCTCGCAGAACTCAATCAGGGCGCGGGCGTCGAAGGGCTCACCCTCGTTGTCGACGCCTGACGCCTCGGTGCTGATCCAGGCGCAGTCGTCGTCCACATCCTCGGTCTCGGCGATCAGGCTAACCGAGGGCAAGGCCTCGAAGAACTCGCCCAGGTACGCCTGCAGCTCCTCGTAGCCGCGGATATGGACCGCGCGCCAGATGTGTGCGTTGGTCTCGATCTCGACCTCTGGACCTGCGTGCACCACCACTTCGATGTCCGGCCTGGTCAGCGTCGGAAGACGGTCCCAGTCGCGGCGAGAGATGGCATCGAAGACCTCGAGCATCAGCTCGCTGCCTGGTCGGGGGTCCTGCGGGGTCGCGGTTTCACTTTCATTCATATTCGGCTCCTCCCCCTTCTGAGGCCTCTGAGATTATAACGCGGTGCGTTATAGAACCATGTGAGGAGTCGTTAAGGTTTGGGGAGGGTTTTCCGTGTGATACGGAAGAGCCGGCCGGGTTCAGCCCCGGCCGGCCCTGGCGCTATTCGAAGTGGTGTCGCTGGCGGCGATCAGGCGGTGGCGCTGTCGATCACCTTGTCGACGGCGCGCGTTACCGACCTGGCGCGGCGCCGCACCGACCTCTTGGCGCGACGAACGTTGGCGCCAAGCGCCTTTTCCAGCTTCTTCCAGTTCTTCTCCAGCTCGCGAACCTGCTCGCGCAGCTGCTGGTTTTCCTTGACCAGCTCCTGCACGCGCTTGGTGAGCGCCACGGCAGGACTAGCGTTAGCCGTGCGACGTGTGCGCGAACCAACCGGACGTCCTCGCCGCGCGCCAGTGGTGATCGTACGAGTTGCCCGTCCTGTGGTGGTCTTTTTAGCCGTCGAGCTTCTCGCCGTGGTGCGGCGCGATGCGGTACGTCTGCGCGCAGGACGCGGTGGCGTGCTCGGCGCAGCTGCTGATTCCGACATTCACTAATCCTCCATTAGTGCCCGGTTAATTGCCGCTCAGGATAACGACATTTTCTGTTTCACAACACGCTTAAGCGGCATGCGTAGCCGGAATGTAACACTACGTTTGTAGGCGAGGACAAAATGCCGTCACCGTGTGCGGAGACCTCGGCGGCTGTGTTATTCTCCGCTGCACGACGCAGTCCTGACCACCGTCTCCGCCGCGCCGAACCTCTCCCCCCGCCGATAGCTCATGGGGGAAGAGAGATGGAAGGGAGACGAGCGCCGCAGGGCCTGGACGCCGAAGATCGGATCGCCCTGGGCCTGACGGCCCAGCACCTGGCTTACCTGGTAATCGCCACGCTGACGGCCTACGCGGTTCTCACCAGTTACCTACCAGGCTTCGTCAAATACCCACTTGGCGTATTCACGATGGGGGTCGGAGCCGGTCTCGCCTGGGGCCGCATGGCGCATCGATCGCTCGGCACTTGGCTGTGGCTATGCGGCCGGTTCTACCTTCGCCCGCGGCGGTCGGCACCAGCGGCGACCCCGGCGCCGGCCCCCGCCTCCAATACCGAGGACCGCGTGCCCCAGCCGGCGACGCCGTCGCCGGCCGTGGTCCAGCAGCAGGCGCCCGACCCCGCGAAGACCGGAGACCGTGCGCCCGCGGCAGCGAGGGTCAATCCGCTGCTTAGGCGACGCCTCAGCCTGGCGGAGGGTCCGTCGGTTGTGGTCGACGTGCCAACCACGTCGCGTCTCGATCGCGACTTTTTCGCGGCGGACGGCGACCCTTCCAACGCTTCTGGTGACGACAACAATTCCGCCGGTGTGAGCGTTCATGGCGGCGAAGATGATGTCGCGGACACTCGAGTTTCAGACGCTGCCCATGACGGCGGGTACGAAGTTGATGGTGCGCGCATTCTGAGTCTTCCCGGCGGACGTGGCCCAGCGTTTGGTGGCGTCGAGGAAACCACGCCGGAGGCAGAGCTCGCCGGTGTTGCGGCACCTGTTTTCATCGGCGCCACGCAGCGGATCGCGTTCTTTTCGCTCAAGGGCGGCGCCGGCAAGACCACCCTCGCTTGCGAGGTGGCGGCGATGCTGGCGCGCGATGCCCGCCACCGCGCGACGGTTGGCGCGTCACCGCAGCGCCTGCGGGTCGCGCTCCTCGACATCGACATGGGCTCCGCCAACGTGTCGATGAAACTGGGCCTGACCCACCCCACCCTGTGGGACCTGGTCGTGGACCCCAGCCCCGACCGATCTCGCATCAACGAATGCCTGGTGGAGCACCAGGAGAGCGGCCTGCGGGTGCTGCTGGGTCCGCCACGGGCAATAGCCAACGCCGAGAGCCGCGCGCTTGGCATGCAGCGGCTGGCCCAGGTCTTGAGCCACCTAGACGAAAACCAGTACCACTTCGTCTTCATCGATATGAGCAGTGAGGTCAATGAGCTGACGACGTACGTGTTGGAGGCGGTGCACCACGTCTACTACGTCCTGACACCGACGGCGAGCGGGGTGCAGGACACATACCGGGGAGTCGAGACGCTGCGCCGGATGGGCCATCGGGCCAAACTGCGGTTCGTACTCAACCAGTGCCGAGGCGCATTCGACCCAACCGAGATGCTGGCCGACCTGGGCGGCGAGCTGTCTGCGTCAGTGGCGAGGGACGATGCCTTCCTCTCCGCCGAGGACGAGCACCGTCCCGCCGCGCTTTCTCCTGGTGAAGCGCGAAATAACATCCGTGAGCTGGCGCAGGTGATATACCCCGGGTTCGTCGACAGCGCCGCGACCGCCTCGGTCTGGCGTCGCCTGCGACAGCGTCTTGGCTGAGCCGGCGCCCTCCGCCACTCCACCTCGACCCGACGGCACCGAGGTGCGGCGCCAGGTCCGCGCCCACCTGGCGACGCACCTCGACGCGGCCATTACCGACCCCTTCTCCGCCGAGCCACACCGCGACCTGATCATCCGCGCCCAGGTCGAGGCCGCGCTCGACGCCAACGGCTGGGAGCGCGACGGCCCCACGGTGTCGGGGCTCATGGACGACCTGGTTGGTCTCGGTCCGCTGCAGAAGTACATGGACGACGACACCGTAAGTGACGTGTTGGTCAACCGCTGGGACGAGGTCTACATCGAGCGCGGTGGCCGGCTCCAGCCAACGCCAACCCGCTTCCGCGACCAGGCTCACCTGGAGCAGGTGATCCAGAAGATCGTCGCCCTGGTGGGCAGGGAGATCAGTGTCGAGAAACCGCTTGTGGATGCGCGCATGACCGACGGCAGCCGGGCCAACGCCATCTATGCTCCCGTGGGCGGCCCCACGCTCTGCATTCGCAAGTTCAATCACCGCAAGCTCGACCTGCTGCCCAGGGACTCGTCCGCCTCACCCGGGCGAGAGGACTGGGTCCGCGCCGGGGGCATGTCGCGGGCGATGGCCGAGTTCATTATGGCGATGGCGCGCTGCGGCGCCAACGTTCTCATCAGCGGCGCCACCGGCGCCGGCAAGAGCACCCTGCTGCGGTCCCTGGTGGGCGCCTTCCCGGCCGACGACCGCGTCGTCACCATCGAGGACACCGCCGAGCTGGAGCTTGATGCACCCCATTGGGTCAAGCTCGAGTGCGTCCACAGCAATAGCCTGGGGGAGCAGGGAAGCGGCGAGCGCCGGCTGGACGTCGCCGACCTGGTCCAGAACGCCCTGCGGATGCGCCCCGACCGGCTGATCGTGGGCGAGATCCGCCACAGCCAGGAGGCGTACCACACGCTGGAGGCGCTCAACACCGGGCACGATGGCTCGGCGACCACGATCCACGCCAGCGGCTGCGCTGATGCGCTGGCCCGTCTTGAGCTGCTGGTAACCCGCGACTTTCCCAGCCTTGGGACCCGGGAGGTGCGCGGCTACATCGCGCGCGTCTTCAGCATCCTGATCCACGTCCAAAGACTGCGCAGCGGGCTTCGCCTGGTGACCGACATCACCGAGCTGGACGGCCTTGACGAGCGCGGCGCCTACCTTCTTCGGCCGGTGTTCCAGGCCTCCCTCGGCGCCGGCGAAGCCCCCACGTTCGAGGCGGTGGCCGGCTACCGGCCGGGCGCGCGCCTGTCCCGGCGCCTGGCGCTTGAGGGCGTGCGCTGGATCTCCTAGGTGGCGCCACCACCGCCCTGGCGGTCTTCGCCCTCTGTGCCGCCGTCCTGCCCCGGTCGCCGCAGCCCGCGGGCGCCCTCCGCCGCTGGTATCGGAGGCGGCTGCAGCGACGGCGGGCCGAGCTCCTGCGCGCGCGGGTGGCGATCGGACCGGCGCCATTCGAAGCCATAGCGATGCTGGCGCCACCTTCGGCTCTGGTCGCCGGCTGGCTCTATTCGCCGGTGGTCGGACTGGCCGGTTTCGCGGCCGGTCTGCTGCTGCCACGGTCGCTCCTGGCCTTCCTGACGGCACGGCGGCGGGCGCTGAGCGAGGGGCAGGCGCCCCAGCTGCTCCTCCTGCTGGTGACCAACCTGGGGACCGGCGGCACCTACCTCGACGCCCTGCAGGCCGCCCGGCGGGACATCGGCGACCGCAGCCTGGCCGACGACCTGGGCGAGGTTATCGGTCAGTTCCTGCTGGACGTCCCCCTGGAGGACGCCCTCCGCCAGGTGCGCCCCCGGCTGGTGGGCCGCAACCTGGCCCTGGTCTGGGACAACCTGACGATCTGCGCCGCCCAGAACATCCCCGCCGAGCGCGCCCGGGAGCTGCTGATGGACATCTCCACCACCGTGCGCTTCAACGTGCAGCTGGCCGGTGAGGTCCGCGCCCAGACCACCGGGCAGCGGGTCCAGCTCTGGGCCCTGGCGCTGTTGGTACCGGCGATCTACCTCTACCTCCGGTTGGTGAGTCCGTACTTCCTCAACGTCCTTGACGACACCTGGACCGGCCGGTACGTCCTCCTGCCGGCGGCCGCGGCGCTGGAGGTCCTGGGGATCTACCTGAGTTTCCGTCTCAGCCGCGTCAGGGTTTGACCGGTGCTGCCCGCCCTGGTGGTCAGCGCCGCGGTCTACTGCTTGCTGATGGCGGTCGTGCCCCGGCCACGACGGTCGGGCGCCGGCCGCGCCCTCGCCTTCATCCGCGCCAGCACCCTCGACGTGGCGCCGCCCCGGCGATCGCGGCGCGCCGTCGCCCACGACCTTCTCCGCCGCTTCACCAGCCGCGCCGGCCTGGGGGCAAGGTGGGTCAGCCACCAGGACCTGGTGGAGGCGGGCATCGACCCCGAGGCTTTCACCCCCGAGGAGGCGACCGGGCTCAAGCTGCTGGTGGCGTTGGTCGCGACCGCGGCCTGCCTCGTGATCGGCGCGGGGATGCCCGGGGCGCTGGTGCTGACACCGGCGGTGGCCTGGGCGAGCTTCACCGCACCCAGCCTTTACATCGCGCGGAGACGGGCCCGGCGCCGCGCCCAGGTGCTGGCCGAGCTGCCCGACCTGGTCGGCCTGCTGCGAGCCTTCACCAATGCCCAGGTGCCATTGGAGCAGGCCCTCCACGTGGTGTCGGCGCAGGCAAGCCAGGCCGACCCGGGCAACATCCTGGCCGCCGAGCTGCGCCGGGCGCTGGGCGAGTACGGGCTGGGCCAGACCATTGGCCACAGCCTCCAGGCGATGGCCGACCGGCTGGGAGTCGACGAGCTGCGAACCCTGGTCGCCGCCATCGCCCAGGGCAAGCGGGTCGGCACCGGGATGGAGCTGATCCTGCGCGACCAGGAGCTCCTGGTCCGGATGGCGCAGCGCAACCGCGCCACCGCGGCTGCGTCGCAGATCTCGACGCGGCTGATGGGCGTGCTGGTGGGGGTCTACCTCCCGGAGTTCGTGATCCTTGTGATGCTGCCCCTCTTCTGGGGGGTAATGCTGCGAGCCTTCGGCTGAGGCGTCAGCCGCGAAGGGCGGTCACCGCCTCGCGGACGCCCGGGTGGTTCTCGGCGCCGGGGCCCCGAACGAAGATTCGGGCGAACTCCTTGCCGGGGCTCACCGGCTCGGTGGCCACGCGCGCCAGGATCAGCGCCTCGTCTTCACCGGAGAGATCGTCGACGTATACCCCCTCCCGTAGGAACACGGGCGCCCGGCCGGGAGCCACCGAGTACACGCCGGTGGCCAACTGGGGGCGCGACGCGGGATCGCCCTGCAGGCGCCGCACCATGACCTGGGAGGCGCCGGCCAGCGGCGGCGCGGCATCCCCATCTGCGGAGGCAGCCTCTCCCGCCGCCAGGCCGGCCAGGAGATGAGAGAGCAGCAGCGGAACGCGCCCCGCGGAGATCTCCAGCTGGCTGGCCAGCGGCACCGACGCCACCAGCCGCGGGTTGGTCTCGATCACTAGCGGGCCATCGGGACCGAGGACGAAGTCGACGCCGAACATCCCGGAGTACCCCGCCTCCACCAGGGCCGACCCTAGGGCTGACACCGCGGTCGCCGTGGCCGCGGCATGGGGGGCGAGGAGCGGCTCGCCGTAGGCGTTGCCTGACGAGCCCAGCGCCATCGGCGTCAGCCACTCGATGCCGGTGACCTGCCGGCAGGCCTCGGCGGTGACCACCTCTGCACCCGGGCCGGCCACCCCGTTGGCGGTGAACGGCATGCCCTCCACCAGCTCGGCCACGCGCAGGGGCCGGTCGCCCTCGGCCGCCCTGATGTCGTCCAGGGACCGTTGGCCGTCGACGAACCACGTTCGTTGACCGGCGTTGCCGCGGGGCGCCTGAACCACCAACCGCGAGCCCAGCCGCTGGCTGAGCTGGTCAAAGGAGCCTCCGTCCGGAGCGGTGACGATCTCCCAGCGCGGGGTCGGCACGCCCGCCTTTCGCGCGATGTCGACAAACGCCAGCTTGTTCTCGAAGCGCCGGCCCGTATCGAGGCTGTGAGGCGAGCCGAGCGGGCGGCCACCGGCGGCTTCGATGGCGCCAGCCAGCCGGGCGTTGGGGCGGATCGCGATCACCGTGAAGCCTCCCAACCCGGCGCAGAAGGCCCGAGCCGATGGGTGCTCGAAGATGTCGACCGCCGACATGTAGGCCACTCGCGGATCACTCACGTGCTCCGAGAGGCAGAAGACCTCGACCCCTCGCTGACGCAACAGGTCGACCGCACCGGAGCGCTGGACGCAGAAGAGCACGGTCTCGGGGAGGAGCCGCTCGAGCCCGAGGGCCCACCAGACGTCGTGGGCCACCACCGCCGGCCTCGATTGCCCCAGGGCATCCCGGGCCCGCGCCACCGCCGCCTCTTGCGCCGTCAAGGCTGGAGCCTCACCGCAGGTCGGCGACCAGGTCGAGGACCTCGCGGAACTCAGAGGCCGGCGTCGTCATGGAACCGATCGCGTCGACGGCGGTCCCACCCTGGGCATCCTCCACTGACGGCGGCGCCGCCCGGCCGGTGAGCAACAGGCATGCCTGCGAGATCCCGTTGGTCTCAGCCGCCAGCCCCAGCCCGGCCAGCGCGGCCCAGCACTCTCGCGCCAGCGCGTATCCCTGTTCCTCGAGGAAATGGCCGGCCTCGATGATGGCATCGTCAGCGACCCACCAGGCCTCACCACCGCTGGCGCGGACCAGCCGGACGACGTCGTCGGTGCGGTTTGAGTGCTTGACGCCGAGGTCGCCGACGACGCTCCGCTTGCCCTCCCCGGGACGGTCGAAGGCGGCACTGAGGCCGTTGACCAACCCCGCCTGCACCGGGTGGAGGGCAACCCGACTGCCGCGTTCGGCCAGCGCTTCGCCGACGGCCTGGTAGGTGGTGCCGCTGCTGGCGTAGCCAAAGAGGGCGATTTCCTCGCCGGGCAGCTCGGCGGCCAGTTCCTCACCCAGCGTCCGGAAGCCGGCCAGCGCCTCCTGCGACTGTGAGGGACGCAGGTCCGGCCAGCCGCACACGCGCGACAGCCTGATGGTGTAGTTGATCGGCTTGGTGGTGACCACGACCCGGGCGCCGGCCTCGCGGATGGCGGCGGCGCGGCCGGGCTCGGTCATCGGCGAGATTAGCGCCACCACCTGGACCCCGGCGGCGCGGCCGTAGGTCGCCGCAGCCAGGGCGGCGTTGCCCGACGACGAGATCACCGCGACGCGGTCGCCGCGCGCCACGCAGGCCTCCAGCTGGGCCCTGGCTCCCCGGTCCTTGTGGGATCCGGTGGGGTTCTGGTCCTCGCGCTTGACCCAGACGGTCTCGACCCCGGCCCACTCGGCGAGCCACTTCTCGCGGCGGAGGGGGGTGCCGCCCTCGCCCAGGGAGAGCGTCACCGGGCTTGGATATGATCGAAGGACATGGCCAATTGTCCCGAATGCGGAGCGCCCATCGACCAGCCCAACCCCCGCTTGGGTGAGGTCCTGGTGTGCGCGGGATGCGGCGCCGACCTCGAGGTGATCAGCACGGACCCCGTCACCGTCGAGGTTTACGAGCAGGAGGAGAAGTAGGCTCCACCGCTTCGGCGGGCGCCGTTTCCTGGTCTCGGACTCCCCCACCGAGCGTTGCCGCACGCACCAGCTTCTTGAAGCCGACGTCGTCCGACGTCCCCACGTAGTACAGGGAGAAAAAGCCGGGACAGGCCGGCGAGAGCAGCACCTTGTCGCCCGGCGCGGCCAGCGCCACAGCGCGATCCACCGCGACGGCGAGGTCAGGCACGGCCTCGACGGCGACACCCTCGGCCTGCAGCTGCGCCATCACGCGGTCGGTTCCGGCCCCCGGCAGCGCCAGGCCCACCTTGACGGCGTCGCGTGCCGCCGCGGCCAGGCTCGAGGCATCCAGGCCCTTGTCATCGCCGCCGAAGATCCAGACCACGCCGCCGCCCAGGGTGCGCAGGGCGGCCTCGGTGGCGGTGGGCGTGGTGCTGTTGAGGTCGTCGTAGAAGCGCACCCCGTCCGAGTCCCAGACAAACTGGATCCGGTGCTTGAGCCCGCGGAAGCGGCGCACTGCCTCGTGGATGGGGCGCGGCGGCACCCCCATTGCCAGCGCCGCCGTGGCCGCGGCGGCCACGTTGTCCATGTTGTGCCGCCCGGGCAGCGGGATGTCCAGCGTTGCCAGCTGGAAGCCGCCCATACCGATGTCGACCAGTCGGCTGGGCTCGACCCGGACGCCACGTTCGCCCCGGTCGCCCGTGGTCTGGCCGAACCAGAAGACGTCCGCGGTGGTGGCGCCGACCATGGCGCGGGTGACGGCGAGGTCGGCGTTGAGTACCGCGATGTCGCCGGGCGACTGGCGGCGCACCAGCCCGGTCTTGGCCTCCAGGTACCCGTCCCAGCCGCCGTGCTCGTCCAGGTGGTTGGGAAAGACATTGGTCACCACCGCGACGTCGGGGCTGCGGTCCAGCGCCTTCAGGTGGCGGTTGCTGATCTCCAGGAGCAGGATGCTGCCGGCACCGGCGGTCTCCAGCCGCCCCAACGCCTGCTGTCCGTGGCGATCATTGCCGGCCAATACGACGTCGCGCCCGCCGGCGACCAGCATCTCGCCGAGCAGGTGGGTGGTGGTCGACTTGCCCAGGCTGCCGGTGACGCCGACCACCGTGCCCGGCGCCAACGCCAGGTAGAGCTGCACCAGGCTGAAGAAGCGGGACTGCAGTGCCTCTGACTCCAGCAGGACTCGGTTGGAGTCGTACAGGTACCACCCCTGGGTGACGGCGATGGCGCCGGCCTCCTCGATGCCCTCGAGGTAGCGGTCCTGGAAGCGCAGGTCGACCGAGGCGTGCAGCCGCGCCAGCATCGCCGCCCGCTCCTCCCTGGGCCAGCCGATGTGGACGCGGTTGAAGGCGCGGTCGAAATCAGCGGCGGCGGCGAAGTCGTGGCCGACCAGGTTGGTGAAGCCGTGGTCGAGGAGGAAGAGCAGGAGGTGGGCGCCCTCCACGCTCCCGGCGCCGACAGCGTGTACCGAGCCTTGTCTCAGGGCTGCAAGGTCGTCCCACGACCCGATCTGCTGGCCTATTGGTTTCAGGGCAGCTGCACCGGCCGCCGGTACCCCTGGTGCTGGTAGCGCTTGGCGTTGTCCTGGAGGCGCTCCTCGATGACACGCTGCTCGGTGCGGCAGGCGTGCAGCACTGAATCCGGCGACGTGACGAGCATGACGTGTCCCACCTTCTGCCCGATGGGAGTGGCGAAGAGGAGGTCGCCGGCCCGGCGCTCGCCGTCGACCACGCGAGCCCCGACGTGGCGCTGGTCGCCGGTGTGCTTGGGCAGGAGGATCCCGGTGGTCAGCGAGAACAGGCGCTGCACCAGGCCCGAGCAGTCGTAGCCGGCGCTGGTGGTCCCGCCCCAGCGGTATGGCGTGTCCAGGGCCTCGCGGCCGGCGGCCAGGAGGTGGCCAAGGACCTCGGTGTCCGGGTGTTGGACGGCGGGGTCGGGGTCGGTCGCCTGGCCCGGGGCGGCCCGTACCCGGTGCACCCAGTCGGCGCGTGAGGCATCTGCGTCGGTGGCGACGACACCCGCCTCATCGATCCAGCCGATGGTCAGGTCCGGGCCCTGCACCAGCATCGCCCCCCGCAGCCGCCCGAGCAGCCGCAGCGCCCCGTCGGTGGCGAGGTACTCGGTGGCCCGGGCCTGGTCCTGGCCCATGGACTGTGGGTCTCGCCACACCTCCAGGGTTGGTACGCTGAGCTTCAGCCAGGCCTGCTCCAGGCGCGCTACCGGGTCGCCGATGACCTGGATATCGAGGCCCGCCGTGTGGCGCTCCGCGATCTTCCGCAACGCGGCGCCCTGCCCCGGGGTCAGCACCGTGCCACGGACAACGGGGACACCGCCCTGCTCGTCAACCCTGACGTCCAGCAGCCGCAGCGGCATCCAGGCCTGGCTCTCGACGTACTCGGCCACGTCGGCCGCCAGGGCGGTAGTGCTGGCGGTCATGCCGCCTCCTCCTCCGCCTCCGCCAGCAGGCCCACCAGCTGGTCCAGCGAGTGCACCACCGGGCCGTCGGGATGGGGCACGGCTCGCTCGCGGTCGACGAGCACTGCGGTAAGGCCGGCGGCACGGGCGCCGAGGATGTCGGCCCAGTAGTTGTCGCCGACGTGCCACGCCTCCTCCGCCTCCACGCCCAGGCGGCGGAGGGCGATGCCAAAGATCTCCGGGTCAGGCTTCATCGTCCCCGCCTGCACCGATGGCAGGATGACGTCGAAGTACTGGCTCAGACCGTGGCTGGCGCAGACCGCGTCCAGGGTGTCGACGAAGTTCGAGATGACCGCCATGCGTATCCCCTGGTGGCGGAGCTCGTCAAGGGTCGGGATGACGTCGGGAAAAAGCCGCCACGACGCCGGGCTCCAGGCCGCGGTGTAGATCTTCTGTCCCAGGGTGCCGTGGACGTCGATGGGCAGGCCGAGGCCCTCCAGGACGATGCCGTTGTACTCCTCCCAGAATTCGATGGCGAGCTCCATCGAGGACTCGAAGGGCCGGCCCTCGCGGGTCGCCCTGATGTAAAAATCGCGCGCCGGCCGCACCGCGGCCTCGAGCTCCTCCGCCGTGATCGAGTGGCCGTGCTGGGCCAGGATTCGGAGGTAGAGGTCAGGCCCTGTGGGTGCGTGCTGCAACAGGGTGTAGCCCATGTCGAAGCAGATCGCGTTGGGTCTTGGCATCAGGCAGAGCGTAACAGCCACCCAGGGGGCGGGAGCAGCCCGCCGGGGTCAGCCCAGGAGTGCTGTGGCCGCCCTGTGGTAGTAGGCCTCGGTGTCCTCGTAGACCGCCAGCAGACGGTCGGCGGTGGCCTCCCACGAGTACGCCTCAGCCACGGTACGGCCGGCGTCGCCCATGGAGCGAGCCAGCTCGGGGTCATCGATGATGCGTGTCAGGGCGTCCGCGTACATAGCGACGTCGTGGCCGGCGATGGTGATCCCGCTGATGCCGTCGATCACCAGCTGTCGCAGGCCGCCGACGCGCGAGGCGACCACCGGGGTCCGACACGCCTGCGACTCGATCGCCACCAGGCCGAACGACTCGCTGTGCGACGGCAGCGCGGTGACGTCCGCCAGGCTGTAGTACCGAGGCAGCAGGTGGTGCGGCACCTTGCCGGCAAAAGTGACCTGCTCGACGACGCCGAGCTCTTGGGCCAGCGCCGTCAGGCGGCCGCGCTCGCCGCCATATGCCGCGGCCTCCACCTGCCCGTTGCCGCTGTCTTCGCCAAGGACCAGGAGACGTACATCGGTCGTGGACCGGCGGGCCAGCATGTCGGCCAGCGCGTGGACCAGGGTGTCCACGCCCTTGAGCCGCTCCAGCCGCCCGGTGAAGAGGATCACCTTCTCGTCGGGGCGGATGCCGAGCGTGGTGCGAAGGTCGCCGGGGTCGACGTCGCGGAAGACGTCGGTGTCGACACCGAGGGGGACCACCGAGATGCAGTCTCGGTCGGCCCCGTAGAGGTAGGCGAGATCCTCCACCTCCACCTGGGTCGGGGCCACCAGGCGGTTGCAGCCGCGCACGGTCTCCAGCTCCACCGCCACCCGCTGGTCAGGCTCCTGCGTCGCGCCCACGGGGCGGTCGCGGTCCTTGACCCGGGCCAGGGTGTGGGCCTGGTGGAGCCAGGGCACGCCCCAGAGCCCGCTGAGCCGGCGGCCGGCCCAGCCGCTGATCCAGTAGTGGCTGTGGACGAGGCGGAAGTTGACCTCGTTGTCCCGCGCCCAGGCCGCCACGCCACGATAGAAGTCGGGCATGTGATAGAAGAGCGCGTTCTTGCTGATGGGCGCCTCCGGCCCGGCGGCGACGTGGACCAGGTGACAGCTGTCGGGAAGGTCGACGTGGGCCAGTGCCCCACTGTCCTCCTTGCGGGTGAAGATAACGCTGGGGACTCCCCGCTTGGCGAGGCGCGCGGTGACCTCGCGAACGTAGATGCTCATCCCGCCGTTCTCGGCGCCGCCGATCTCCGAGAAGGGGCACGCGTGCGCCGTTATCACCGCCACCGGTCGCGTATCAATCACGATAGCTCCACCGTCAGGTGGACCAGCGGCCGGTCGGTGGCGCCCAGGTCGTACTTGTACTTTTCATTGCCTCGCAGGAAGTCGACTTCACGGAGACCGGCCTCGATGGAGAGCCGGATCTCCTCCGTCATCAGTACGAACCCGGGCGCCAGCTGGTTGTATTCCGGGTCGTAGCCAGAGTTGTAGAGCAACCGGGTGCCGCGGTAGACGAACCCCAGGACCGCGGCCAGCGGCCGGCCCTTGTGGACCAGGGTCCGCAGCGACAGCCAGCCCTCCTCCTCAAGGTGGCCGCAGATGTGGCGGAAGAAGGTCTTGATGTCCTCGGTCATGAAGTCGGCCTTCTCTCGCATGCTCTTGGCGTGGAGGTCGAAGAAGACCTCCAGGTCGTTGGCCAGGGTGGCCTGGCTGGTCTCGGTGATGGTCCATCCGCCGGCGTCCTCGAGGCGCCGCCGCTTGCGCCGCAATTCGTGGCGGTGCTTCTTGCTCAGCCGGGCCAGGTACTCGTCCCACGTCGAGGGCAGCTCGATCCGGGGGCTGACCTCCTCCTCCTCGACGGAGAAGCGGCGGTCGAGGTCGGCGGCGGCCTGGATGATCGCCTTCAGCGTCACCCCATCGCTGCGCAGGTAGTGGAGGTCCAGCACCAACCCCGGCCGGGTCAGACATCGCTCCAGGAAGGTTCGGCCGGCTGCTTTCTCGTAAGCGGGCTCGACCATGAAACCGAGGTAGTCGGTGACCTCGAGGCCGCCACCGAAACGCACCAGGGTGAAACCGCCCGCCTGCTCCTGGTAGGTCGGCGCGATCCCAACCAGCCGCCCCGCGTCGCGGAACGCCACCAGGTCGAGGACGCGACCGTCGCCGTCGCCGAGGTCCTGCCACCAGGAGTGTTGCCACATGTAGGTGAGGAAGAGGTTGTCGGTGGATGCATGCTTCTCCAGGTCGATCCACTCATCGCGCAGGCTGACAAAGGCGTCGGCGGTGGAGTAGCCCTCAACCTCGAGCGCCCCATTCGGGTTAGGGCGCGACCGATCGGCGGTGGCTGACATGCCCAAGTATCGTATGACGGGCACAAATGCCGGCCAGGATTTTGTTCCTCTTTTCAGACCAGGGCGCGGGGCATCGGGCATCCGCCACCGCGGTGCAGCGGGCGATGGAAACCGAGTACCCCGGGCGCTTCGACATCCAGCTGCTGGACCCTTTCGTCGAGGGCAGCAGGCCGTTCCTCAGCTGGCTGGTGTACCGCTACAACTGGCTGATCAAGCACATGCCGCGGACCTACGGGATGATTTTCCACGGCACCGACAACCGGGCGATGACGCGGGCCGCCATCCGCGTCCTCGGCAACCAGTTCCGGCCGGGGATCCGCCGCAACCTCAGCGACCAGCGCCCTGCCGGGGTGGTTTCCTTCCACCCCCTGACCAACCACCTCGTCGTCGAGGCGATCGAGAAGCTCGGCCTGGACGTGCCCTTCATCACCGTGATCACCGACATGAGCGACTTTCACCGCTTCTGGATGTCGAAGAAGGCCGACGTCGTGGTGGTGCCCTCGCGTGAGGCGCGCCGCTACTGCGTCAAAAAGGGCCTCGACGCCCGCAAGGTCCACGTGGTCGGGCTGCCGGTCGACCCGCGCTTCACCGGTCCGCTGCACGGCCAGGCCAAGCGGGACCTGCGCGCCCGTCTCGGCTTCAGCGACCAGCCGACGCTGCTGCTGGTGGCCGGCGGCGAGGGGGCCGGCCGGCTGGCGGCGCAGGCCAAGGCGCTCGACGCCGCCGGGCTAGGGGTGCAGCTGCTGGTGGTCTGCGGCCGCAACGAGAAGCTCCGCGCCAGGCTGGCGGCGCGGGAGTACCAGGGGCCGGTGCACGTCTTTGGCTTCGTCGAGAACATGCCCGAGCTGATGCAGGCCTCGGACGCGATCGTCACCAAGGCTGGGCCCGGCACCATCGCCGAGGCGCTCATCACTGGGCTGCCGATCTTCCTCACGCACTTCGTCCCGGGCCAGGAGGAGGGCAACGTGCATTTCGTCCTGGAGCAGGGCGTCGGCCACTATGCGCGCCGGGTCAGCAAGCTGGTGTCGCTGGTCCGGCATGCCCTGGTGGAGGACCGCGACGAGTTCGAGCGTATGCAGGGCCACGCCGAGACGGTGGGGCGACCGGCGGCGGCGGCCGAGATTGCGGAGCTGGTGGCGGCCGCGGTCGAGCCGCCCGCGGCGGTCGATGAGGAGGTCCTCTAGG
>JBARRR010000193.1:0-2351 GCA_049644325.1 Candidatus Dormiibacterota bacterium | reverse complement strand
GAGGGTCCGGCTTTCCCGGCACAACTGCCGCCGGCCGCCCGCCGCTCCAGCGGCCAACACGGGTCGGAGAGGGCTTCTGAGGCGCCCCCCCAGTTTTTGAAAACCCTCCCAGTTTTGGGGTTTTTTCCATGTTTCTGAATCCTCCTTGGCCTCCCGGGATACCCGCGATTTACGGGCCCCAAAGACGGCAAAAACCGGCCCTTGCGGACCGGTTTCGAATTCAGATTAGACCCCGACCCCCCTTCCAGAAAGCCTCTCCTCGGGTACCCTTCTGGCGGGGGCGGATGGGGTCAGGTGGCCTCCCCAGTCTTCAAAACTGGTGGGCGGCATTGAACGATGTCGCCGGTCGGATCGTTACCGACGCGCTCCCGCCACGCTGGCCGACCCCGCTTGCGGGAGCCCCTAGAATCTCCCGGCGTTGCTGGGCTCCAAGCTTGCTGCCACCTGCCGGCTATGCCTTGCGTTGCTTTTGTCTGCGTTGATCCAGCCGGCGGCGGTCAGCGCCGGCGCCGCTGACACTGCCGGCGTCGAGGCGCAGCTGTTCGCCCTCCTGAACCAGGACCGGGCCAGCGCGGGGCTGCCCCCCCTGAGCCTCAACTCGACGATGTCGGCGATCGCGCGGGACGCGACGGTGAGCATCTGTCCGGGGCAGGCTGTCCACGGCCGGGCCAAGGACATGGTTGAGCGCAACTACTTCTCGCACCAGGTCCAGCCGTGCAACGCCACCGTAATGGGGGCGGTCGCATCCGCCGGGGTGCCGATGCAGCCTGGCGGCGAGATCATCGGGTTCAACAACCAGCCGCTGTCCCAGGCGGCGGCGAGGGTGAACCAGGACTGGCTGAACTCTCCGTCGCACCGCGACGGGATCATGGGCGCATTCCGGCAGGTTGGGATCGGGGCCTGGTCGGCCCCAGGCACATGGAGCGGCGCCGGCAGGCCGGTCAACGGGACCATCGTGTTCAGTGCCATTTTCACGGGGTCGACCGCACTTGGCACTCTCCCCAAGCAGCCGGGCAGCCAGCGGTCGGCTACAGCCCCCAAGTCCGGAGGATCTGCAGGGTCGGCCGCGACCGACCCGCGGACTCGTACCGAGCCGGCCACGCCGGCGTACCAGGCTCCCGTGGTTGCTGAAAGCGGCCGGGCCGCCTTGGCGATCAACCTGGTGCTGAACGGTGCGTTGCCCAGCAGCGGGTTCATTGCTGGCGCCGGGTTTGGCTTCCTAGGATGCTTGGCCCTCGCCTGGCGTCGAAGGCGCCTGCGCGTACCAGCGCGCGGGGTCAGACGCCTTCGGGGATGAAGTAGACGTAGTCGAGGTCGCCCGGCGACCGACCCAGGCGGGTCAGCATCAGGCCCGCCTCGCCCCGGTGGTAGGTGCCGTGGTTGACCACATGTGTCAGGAGCTGGCCCAGGGTCCGGCGATGAGGGGTGCCCTTGGTGTCCTGGTAGTCGATCATCCGCTCGAAGTCCGCGTCGCCCAGGAGGGCGGCGAAGTCGGCGAGGGCGGTGTCGCCGCGGATGAACTCCTCCCACAACGCCGTCGGCCTCAAAGAGTAGCGGTCGATGTTGGGGCGGCCCTGCAGCCGCCCAAGCCACATCTGCTGCGCCCAGAGGTAGTGGTTGAGCGTGCCCAGGATGGTGTCGTAGCCACCGAGGTCCGAAGAAAGGTCGGCCTCGCTGAGGACTCTCGCCGCGCCCACGATCCGGTCGTCGGCCCAGGCGCTGTAGGCAATCAGGCTGCGCAGGTGGTCTGAGGGCCGCATTACCGCAACACCTCCGCAGCTACCGTCCCCGCCCCGCCAGGAATGTCTCCACCGCGTCCCGGTGGGCGCTGGCGGTGAAGCACATCGGCTCGGCGAACTCCTCCATCGCGATCGCCTGGTCCCAGGTGAGGTCAGCGGCGTTGCGCAGGATGTTCTTGGTCAGCGCCAGCAGGTGGTCGGCCATGCCCTCGGCCTTGCCGGCCCAATGCATGGCGCGGTCCATCAGCTGCTCGTGGGGCACCACCTCATTGACCAGCCCCAGCGTGAGCGCTTCTTGGGCCGAGAGCGCCCGCCCGTCGATGTAGATCTCGAACGTTTTCTGGTAGCCCAGGCGCCGCGTCAGCAACCAGCTGGTGCCCACCTCCGGTACCAGGCCGATCGGCCCGAACGCCGTCACCAGCCGCGCCTTCTCGGACGCCACGATGATGTCCGCCGCCAGCGCAAAGGCCAGCCCCACGCCGGCCGCCGGACCGTTGACCGCGGCGATGAATACCTTGTCGCTCTTGGCGATGGTTCTCACCACGCCACCGAACTGGTAGCGGATCCAGCGCCACATCCCCACCGCACCCTCGTCCGACTCGTCGACGACAG
>JBARRR010000192.1:0-16611 GCA_049644325.1 Candidatus Dormiibacterota bacterium | reverse complement strand
CCGCGGTGCTGCGTCGCGCCGACAAGGAGCGCCCCGGTAGCGGTGAGCAGGTCCCCGAGCTCGACCAGGTTGGCGGCCTGGTCATGGACCGCGCCGCTCGCACCGTCTCGCTCGAGGGCGAGGAGGTAAAGCTGACGGCGCGCGAGTTCGACCTGCTGTCCTTCTTCCTCGCTCACCCGGGGCGGGTTCACACTCGCCGCCACCTGCTCCAGCAGGTCTGGAAGTACAACTACGTGGGCGACGCCAAGACCGTCGACGTCCACGTCCGCTGGCTCCGCCGCAAATTCGCCGGCCGGGCGCCGTTTGAGATCGTCACTGTGCGCGGGGTTGGCTACCGATCCGACCGCCACGACAACCTACAGGCCTCGGCATGAGCTCAGCCCCGGTCGGGATAGACTTGGGGCTTGATCATCGGGAACCATGGCTAGAGCGGCTGACAGCCGGCTGAGCCAATCCGCCGCCCAGAGCGGCAAGGCGCGCCGCAACGGCGCCGCGGCCCGCACCGCCTCCTCGCCACGGCCGCGAGCCAAGACCCAGCAGCGCTACATCAACCGCGAGGTCAGCTGGCTGGACTTCAACTCGCGGGTTCTGGCCCTCGCCGAGGACCGAACCTCGCCGGTCCTGGAGAGGGCCAAGTTCCTGGCCATCGTCAGCCAGAACCAGGATGAGTTCTTCCAGGTGCGAGTGGCCGGCCTCAAGGAGCAGGTGGGCGCCGGCGTGTCCGCCACCGCACCGGACGGTCTCACCCCGCAGGAGCAGTTGGCCGCGATCCGCGCCCAGGTGGCCGGCCTGGTCGCCCGCCAGGACCGCGTCTACAACGACGAGGTCGTTCCCCTGCTGCGCCAGGCCGACATCCACATCGTGGGCACCGGTGAGCTCGATGAGGCCGAGCGCGCCTGGCTCCTGGGGGTCTTCGAGGAGCGCATCTTCCCGGTCCTGACGCCGCTGGCGGTTGACCCCGCGCACCCCTTCCCCTACATCTCCAACCTCTCCCTCAACCTCGCCGTCCAGGTCCGCGACCCGGTGCGGCGACGCACCCGCTTCGCCCGGGTCAAGGTGCCGCCGATCCTGCCCCGGTTCACCGTCATGCCCGACGGCCAGCGCTTCATCCCCCTGGAGCAGGTCATCGCTACCCACCTCGACCACCTCTTCCCGGGGATGAAGGTCGTCTCGCACCACCCCTTCCGGGTCACCCGGAACGCCGACCTGGAGCTCGAAGAGGACGAGGCCGACGACCTCCTGGCAGCGATCGAGACAGAGCTGCGCCGGCACCGGCGGCTGGCTGACGTGGTCCGGCTGGAGGTCGACCCCGACATGTCCGAGGAGGTGCTCAGCCTCTTGGTTCGCGAGCTGGAGCTGGGCGAGGACGACGTCTACGTGACGTCCGGCCTGCTCGACATGGGCGCCCTGTGGACGCTCCACGCGCTCGATCGACCCGGGCTCAAGGACGAGCCCTGGACGGGCACCGTCCAACCCCGCCTGCAGCCCGGTCCCAACGGCGCGCCGCCCAGCGTCTTCCGGGTCCTACGCGAGGGCGATGTCCTCGTCCACCACCCCTACGAGTCGTTTGCGACCTCGGTGGAGGCGTTCATCGAGCAGGCATCCCGCGACCAGGACGTGCTCGCCATCAAGCAGACCCTGTACCGGACATCGGGCCCCGAGGGCAGCATCATGCGCTCCCTGATCCGGGCCGCCGAAAGGGGTAAGCAGGTGGTGGCGCTGGTTGAGCTCAAGGCCCGCTTCGACGAGAGCGCCAACATCGCCTGGGCCCGGGCCCTGGAGCAGGCCGGCGTCCATGTCGTCTATGGGCTGGTGGGGCTCAAGACCCACTCCAAGGTGACCCTGGTCGTCCGCCGAGAGGACGGCGCCATCCGCCACTACGTCCATGTCGGCACCGGCAACTACAACCCCACCACGGCCACCATCTACGAGGACCTCGGGCTCCTCTCCGCCGACCCGGTCCTCGGCGCCGACGCCATCGAGCTCTTCAACCACCTCACCGGCTACAGCCGGCAGCGCAGCTGGCGGCGGATGGTGGTGGCGCCGGTGGGTATGCGCAGCAGCATCCTCGAGCTGATCAAGCGCGAGGCCCTGCTTCCCGACGGCCGCATCGTCATGAAGATGAACAGCCTGGTCGACGAGGAGATCATCAACGCGCTCTACGAGGCGTCCACCGCCGGCACCGAGGTCGACCTCGTCATCCGTGGCATCTGCTGCCTCCGGCCGGGGGTGCCAGGGCAGTCGGAGCGGATCCGCGTGCGATCGATCGTGGGCCGCTTCCTCGAGCATTCCCGGATCTATCGATTCGGCAGCGACAGCCGCGGCGCCGACTACTACATCGGTTCCGCCGACATGATGCCGCGCAACCTCGACCGACGCGTCGAGGTGCTGGTCCCCGTGCTGGACCCATCCCTGACGGAGAGCCTGGCCCACATCATGGACATTGAGCTGGCTGACGACGCGCTGGCCTGGCGCCTAGGCCCCGATGGCGAGTGGACCAAGGTTCCAACCGTCAAGGGCGTGAATACCCATCGCAAGCTGATGAGCGATGCGCTGGCCGCGACCCAGCCCGCCGGCGTCGCCGGTGGGGCCTGACCAATCCCGGGGTGGGGCCTGAGCCAATCGGTGGCTGAGGAGCGCGAGCTCAAGCTCGAGGCGCCGCCGCACTTCGACGCGCCCGACCTGAGCGGGGTCGAAGAGGGGATCTCGGCGGGCGACCCGGTCGAGAACCGGATCACCACCCACTACTGGGACACACCTGACCTGCGGCTGGCCCGGTGGGGCACCAGCCTGCGCCATCGTTCCGGCGAGGGGTGGACGGTGAAGCTGCCTCCGATGATGGGCCAGGAGATGATGGTGCGCGAGGAGCAGGCCTTCACCGGGGGCCCGTCGCACCCGCCGGAGGCCGCCCTGGACCTGCTCCGGGCTTTCGTCCGGACGGCCGACCTGAAGCCGGTTGCCAGCCTGCGCACCCGCCGGCGCGCGGTCAGCCTGGTCGACGCCGGCGGCGAGGCGCAGGTCGAGGTCGTCGACGACGAGGTGTCGGTGCTCGACGGGCGCCGGATCGCGCTGCGCTTTCGCCAGGTCGAGGTCGAGGTCAAGTCGCCAACCGCCAACGGGCTGGTGGACAGCGTGGTGGGCCGCCTTCGCGAAGCCGGCGCCGGGCCCGTCGACCCCGTGCCCAAGAACGTGCGCGCCATGGGCCCCCTCTCCCAGTCGCCCCCGGAGGTCCACGCCGCTGCGGTCGATCGCGATTCCAGCGCGGCGACCCTGCTGCAGGCGACGATCGCGTCGGCGGTGGCGCGGCTGATACGCAACGACCCGCTGATCCGGCTCGGCGGCGACTCCGAGAGCGTGCACCAGGGACGGGTGGCAACGCGGCGGCTGCGCAGCGACCTGCGCACCTTCAAGCCGATGTTCGACCCCGAGTGGGCCGACAGCCTGCGCGACGAGCTCAGCTGGCTGGGCGAGCTCCTCGGCGACGCGCGCGACGCTGACATCCTCTCTGAGCGGCTGGCGGGTCAGCTACGGCAGATCGCCAGGGCGGGTGGCAACAGCCGGCGGCTTTCACGACAGCTGTCGGCGCGGCGACGCAGCGCCCGGGCTCGACTTATGAGCGGCCTCCGCAGTGAGCGCTACGTACTGCTCCTGGAGCGGCTGGTGAAGGCGGCGCAGGCGCCGGCGCTGGCCGAGGGCGCGACCCAGCCTGCCATCGAGGCGATGCCGCCGCTGGTGAAGCGCACCTGGGACAGGCTGGCCAGCGCGGTCAAGAAACTCGACAAGGCGCCCGCCGACGAGCAGCTGCACGCCGTGCGTATCGCCGGCAAGCGCGTGCGCTACGCCAGCGAGGCGGTGGCGCCGCTGATCGGCAAGCCCGCCTCGCGCCTGGCCGCGGGGGTGACCGAGCTGCAGGACACCCTCGGCGACTACAACGACGCCGTGGTCACCAGCGCATGGCTGAGAGGGGCCGTGTCAGACATGGAGCCTTCGACGGCGTTCATCGCCGGTGCGCTCAGCGAGAAGGAGGAAGGCACCGCGCGAAAGTCGAAGGCCGCCTGGCCCGCCGTTTGGAAACGGCTGTCGCGTAAGAAGATGCACCAATGGATGGAGAGATGACTGAGCTGACGACCAACCACACATCCCTCATCGACAATGCAGTGGAGGAGGTGCTGGCCGACCGTGACGTCGTGCGCGCCGCCGGCGGCGTGGTCTACCGCACGGACGGTAAGTCCGGCGGCCTCGAGGTGGTGCTCATCCATCGCCCGGCATACGACGACTGGTCGCTACCCAAAGGCAAGCTCAAGGATGGCGAGACGCTGGAGGCCGCGGCGCTGCGCGAGGTCCAGGAGGAAACCGGGATGCGCTGCCTGATCGCGCGGTCGCTGGGGACGCTTGACTACATCGACCGTCGCGGGCGCGAAAAAGTGGTCTGGTACTGGCTGATGCGCGCCATCGGCGGCACATTCAAGCCCATCCCCGAGGTCGACCGCATGAAGTGGATGGATTTCGACAGCGCGCTCAAGAAGCTGTCGTATGACCACGACCACGACCTACTGCTCCGCTCCGGCCTGCAGTAGGTAGCAAAAGGGCCCCGCCCGGAGGC
Organism: Candidatus Dormiibacterota bacterium; assembly: GCA_049644325.1. Taxonomy (GTDB): domain Bacteria; phylum Chloroflexota; class Dormibacteria; order DASZGP01; family DASZGP01; genus DASZHA01. Next base: position 12,008 of record JBARRR010000192.1, on the reverse strand, counting down.
GAGGCCCTTCGTCTGCAACCCAAATGGCCGCTGAACTCAGGCGGTTACCGCACGCACCTGCTTGGTCAGCTTCTTGGCCTGCTTCCTGACCTTTCCCCTAGCCTTCTTGACGTTGCTCTGAAGCGTCTTGTCGACGTTCTTGAGAGCCCGCTCCAGCTCGGTGACGCGTTTCTGCAACGCGGCGACCTGGACCGCCGGCGCTCCGGCGGCGCTGCGCGCGCGAGTCGTTGTCTTCTTCACGGCGCGCGCCGTGGTCCGACGGGCGCGAGTCGCGGTTGCGGCCGTGGTGGAACGCGCGGCGGCGGCACGACGCGGCGTCGAACGCTTGGCCGCGGTGGTCTTGCGCGCTGCGGTGGTCTTGCGTGCTGCGGTGGTCCTGGCCGCGGATGTCCTGCGCGCCGCTGTTGTCCTGCGCGCCGCTGTTGTCTTGCGCGCCGCTGTTGTCTTGCGCGCGGCAGGTTTGCGAGCCGTGCTGCGGCGCGCGCTTGTACGACGCGACGGGGACGCCGCCGCGCTGGTGCTGCGAGCAGTCGACGGCTTGCGCGCTGTGGTGCGACGTCGCGCTGCAGACGTGCGAGCCGGCCTCTTGGCTTTAGACATGCTGCCTCCTTCAGGTGTACGTGCGCGCACAAGGCGCGGGTGTCACGCGGCACATTATGGATTGCGCGGCGTGCGGCTTGCACGCGGTGTGATTCACGCGCGACGCGCTGCGCGCCCTGTGCCCGGACCTGGTGCTAGCGCCTGTCGGTGGCGATGATGGCGGCACCCACAGCGCCGGCAAGGTCGCCGAGCTTGGACTGGACCAGGCGCGGGGGGTCATCACGACGGAGCAGGTGCGGCTTCATCGCCTTGGTGATGCGGTCGATGAACGGCTGGCCCAACCGGTCCCCCAGTCCGCCGCCGATGACGAAGGCCTCGAGGTCGAGCAGGTTCTGCACCGACGCCAGGCCCACCCCCAGAGCCCAGACGGCATCGTCGATCAGCTGAACGGCGACCTTGTCGTGGACAGCCAATGCATCGGAGATGATGCCGCTGGCCAGGTGGTCGCGGCCCTTGCGCTTCATCAGGTCGAAAAGGACCGTCTTCTTCTTGCCCTTCTTGACCCAGCGCAGGGCGGTGCGCTCCATCGACAGCCGTCCGGCGTACGCCTCGATGCAGCCACGGTTGCCGCAGCCGCAGCGCCGGCCGCCGTCCTTGACCACGACATGCCCGATCTCGCCGGCCGCGCCGCGGCCATGCCGCAGCTTGCCGTCAATGACAAGGCCACCGCCGACGCCACTGCCCACGAACACGCCGGCAAAGTTCTGAAAGGGCTTGCCGGAGCCCGCGCGCTGCTCGCCGACGACCGCGGCGCGGACGTCGTTGTCGATCCGCACCGCCACGCCATTGAACATCTTCGATACCCCGGTTCCCAGGGCGTAGCCCTCGAAGGCGGGCAGATTGACCGCGCGGATCACCTTTCCCTGCGGGCCGTGCACCGTGCCGGGGAAGCCGATGCCGACGCCGACAACGTCCTTCTGCGACGCCTGCGCCTCCTCCGCCGCCGCCACCAGGGTGACGCGGATGGCTTCGACGACATCCTCCGCGCTCCCCGGCGGGGTGAGGCCGCGGCCCTGGCCGATCACCTTGCCTGAGCGGAAGAGCACGGTCTGGATCTTGGTGCCGCCAAGGTCGACGCCCGCGACGATGATTGGGGTCGCTGCCATCGCCATAGGATAACCGCGGCCATTTTCGCGTCCTTCTCGCCCGACCCGGTCGAGGCCAGGTTACTTCTTCCCCACCTCGCTGATCTCGAAGAGGTGGCCGTCGGGGTCGCGGAAGAAGGCCCGAATCTCCCAGCCCGAGTCGACCGGCTCGGTGAGAAACGCGGCCCCACGGGCGTGGAGAACGTCGTACGAAGCGCGGCAGTCGACCACCCGGATGGTCACGCTGTGGCTGACGCGGCCCGGGTCCTCCGGCGCCACGAACTCGGTGCCGGGTTTGTCCGCGGTCTCGGGGCCGCCGGTGACAACCAGCAGCCAGGCGCCCTGGAAGTTGAACACTGCCGAGGTGCCACCGTACTCGCCGGTGAGCTTCGCACCCAGCACGTCCCGGTACCACGCCACCGACTTGGCCAGGTCGGAGACCACCAGGATGTGGGTCAGCTCCATGCCCTCGGCCGGGAACGTGGATGGAGACTGCGAGCTCATTCCCCTACGTTAGCCGTTTGCCATCTCCCAGCAGATTCTGAGCAAACCCTAGGAAGGGTCTGAGCCTCGGCCGTAAGGCTGGTTCTCATGAGATTCCCAGCGCCGTGCAGTTGAGCAGCCGGATCCTGGTCGTCGACGACGACGAGCACATCGCCGCGTCGGTCCGCCGCGCGCTCGTCTACGAGGGCTACGAGGTGGAGACGTCGGCGGACGGCCGCGCCGCGCTTCGCACCATCGCCTCGATGACCCCTGACCTTGTCATTCTCGACGTCATGCTCCCCGGCATCGACGGCATCGAGACCTGCCGTCGCATCCGCAGCGAGGGCAACGTCGCGGTGCTGATGCTGACGGCGCGGGACGCCACCGAGGCCCGCGTGGCGGGGCTCGACAACGGAGCTGACGACTACCTGGTCAAGCCCTTCGACTACGCCGAGCTGCTGGCGCGCGTCCGTGCCCTGCTGCGCCGGCGGGGAGCGAGTTCGTCATCCGAGCTCAGCTTTGCCGACCTCACCGTCGACCTCTCCACGCGCACCGTGAGCCGCGGCGACAGGATCGTCGACCCCACGCCGCGCGAGTACGAGCTGCTCCTCTACTTCCTGCGCAACCCGCGCCAGGTTCTGACCCGGGGGCAGATCCTCGACGCGGTCTGGGGATACGACTTCGGCGGCTCCAACAACTCCGTCGACGTCTACGTCGGTTACCTGCGCCGGAAGCTGGAGACCGCCGGCCTCAGCCGCCTGATCCAGACGATCTACGGCGTCGGCTACTCCCTGCGCGACGAGTAGCTCTCACGACGTTCTTATCGGACTCCGAGGAACGTCTGAGCAAGACCGGCGATTGGTCACAGCTTCAAACGCAAAGCTGAGGCCAACGCAACAACAGCAGCCACTCACAACCAATAAGGAGAAGTGAAGTGACCAAGACACGCAACCTCATCACCGCCGCCGGTATCGCGGCATCATTGCTCACCGGCGGAGTCGTCGGCGCCGTGGTCCTTGGACCGCTGACCGCCAGCGCCGCCACCGCCAGCCCGACGCCGGCGGCGACAACGTCGCCAGGCTCCGGGTCGAGCACCGCCCCGAGCGGCACCTTCAAGCCCAACGAGGACCCCACCCATGAGCAGGGTGAGAGCGCGGCCCGCGAGGCCCAGGAAGACGCCGGCCAGATGCCGACCGTTCCCTGATCGACGCTGAGCACATCAACGCCCTGACCTGACAGGGCGGGATAAAAGAGGAGGCCGGCATTACCGGCCTCCTCTTCTTTTTGCGCCCGGGCTCAACGGGCCGGTCGGTGTCTAAGGTCCGGGCGCCCGCGAGCGTCGGCGCCAGAGCACCAGGACGGCGACCGCCAGCAGAGCGAGGACCGCGATCACCCCCAGCACAGGCAGCAAAAACGCGGCAGTCAGGCCGGCCACCGCGCCTGGGGACGGCGACACCGCCGGCGATGAGGGGCCGCCGCCGGGAGCGATCGTCGCAGACGCGGAGGGTCCGACGGCGCCAGCGGTGATGTTGCTGTTGCCCTCGAGGAAAGCAGCTCCCGCAACCTCGTCCTCGTGGGGCCCGTGGTACCGCAGCAGCAGCAGCCCCTGGTTGATGTCGGCGACGTAGATGATCCCGCCGCTGATGACGGGGTAGCTCCAGGTCATGGTGTCGGTGCTGCCGAGCTCGAGGTCGCGAAGCTTCGGCGTGGTGCCGGTGGGCCGGAGCTCGGTTAGGCGCACGGGCTGAGCGGGATCATCGAGGCCGAAGACCTGCAGACCGGCGCTGTACCAGGAGATGAGGGCCAGGTGCGCGGTGACGGTGGGGTTGTGGCTGGTCCAGGTTCCCGACGGCGCCCCGGCGCAGGTCGAGGGTGTGTTCTCCGGCACCGCCAGGGTGCTGACGGCGCGAGGACGAGCCGGGGTCGAGAGGTCAACGAGATGCGCCGTGCCGAATGGACACCCCTGGTTGGGGTATCGCTCGTCCGTCGTCACGACCATCGTCCGACCCGGCACCGGCACGGCGCTGTGGACGTCGCCGGGCGCGGTCTTGAAGACGGCCTCCGGAGCGGTGAGCGGGCGCAGGGTGGGCGACGGCTTGCCGGCGGCGAAGTCGGACACGTCAGCGACCACCAGGCCGCCTGTCCACAAGGAGACGAAAGCCGTGCCCCCATCCGCAGCTACATCGATCGAGTGGAGTGGAGCGTGGCCGTAGGCCGACGGCACGGTCCAGCCGCCAAGGCGCGTCGGGTGCGCCAGGTCGGTGACCTCGATGACGTCGAGGCCGTCGCCTGATGCCCCGAACATCGACACGTAGAGCAGGACCCGAGAGGCGCGCCCCGTGTCCTGCCACAGATAGAACTCATGGGGCGCCCGCGATCCAAAGTCGACGCTGCCCACCTGCGCCGGCTGCCGGCAGTCGCCGGACCAGCGGTAGATGTCGAGGCGGTTGGGGCCGCCGTTGATGGCGTAGAAGAGCACCAGCAGCTCCCGGGCAGCCGGGATGGCTCTGAGCTCGCGAGGCGTGCTGCCCGGGTGCCGGGGAAGCTCTCCAGCCACCTGCGGCGACGCCGGGTTGGCGACGTCCACCACCAGCGGAGCGGCGTCCGAGCGGCTGCCGACGTAGGCGCAGCTGCCCGCGACCGCCACGGCGGCGTTCATGCCGCGGCTGTCGAGTGGGCTTTTGCCGACCACCTCCAGGCTCGCCGTCGCCGCCGCGGCCGGCGTGAGCGCCGGTGCCGTCAGCGCCGGCAGGACAGCGACCAGCGTGGCCGCCAGCCAGCCGGCTCTGCGGGCGCGGCGTGTTGTGCGACTCATTGGGGACATTCTCAGGTCTCCGGCTGAGAGGTCATAATTCACGTCTCCGGAGGACGACGTAGTGCGACAGCTGACCAGCCTTGATGCCCAGTTCCTGGCGATGGAGGACGCGCGGCAGTACGGCCACGTGTCGGGCATCGCCATCCTCGACCCTGCCACCGCGCCCGGGGGCAAGCTCGACCTCAACGACGTCCAGAACCTGATCCTCGAGCGGCTGCCGCTGCTTCCGCCGTTCACCTGGCGGCTGGTGGAGGTCCCCTTTGGCCTCGACTATCCCTACTGGATCGACGACCCCGACTTCGACATCGACTTCCATGTGCGCGAGCTGGCGCTGCCGCAACCGGGCACAGACGCCAAGCTGACGGACCAGGTGGCGCGCATCTTCGCCCGACCCTTGGACCGCACCCGGCCACTGTGGGAGCTGTACCTGATCCACGGGCTCGAGGGCGGCAGGGTCGCGCTGCTGACCAAGATCCACCACTCGGTGGTCGACGGCATGTCCGGTGCCGAGATCCTGGGCGTGCTTCTCGACCTCGCGCCGGAGGGCCGCGAGGCACCGGAGCCAGTCGCCGCAAGCGTTGAGCAGGTGCCGGGCCAGCTGGAGATGCTGGTACGCGGGGTGCTCGGCCTGCCCAAGTACCCGCTGCGGGTGCTCGAGTCTTTGCCCGGCGCGCTGCCCAACATCGAAGAGGTCGGTATCTACGACGCCATCCCCGGGGCCCGCGAGCTTGCCCGCGCGACGCGCGGCATCCAGCACCGGCTGGGGTTGGGTGGCGACGTGCAGGAGCGCGAGCAGGCGGTGCCGCCGCGGACATCCTTCAACGGCCGCGTCTCCGCGCACCGGCGCCTGGCCATCGGCAAGCTGCCGCTCGACGCCGTGAAGGAGGTCAAGAACCAGCAGGGCACCACCGTCAACGATGTCGTGGTCTCGATCTGCGCCGGCGCCGTGCGACGCTGGCTTATCGCCCACGACGAGCTGCCGCGCAAGCCGCTGGTAGCGCAGATCCCGGTTTCGGTGCGCACCCTCGAACAGGCGGGCACCTTCGGCAACAAGATCCAGCTGATGAGCGCGCCAGTCTTCACCAACGAGGCCGACCCCGTGAAGCGGCTGCAGAAGACGCACGAGGCGATGGGCGACATGAAGGAGCGCAACAAGGCGCTCCCGGCGGCGCTGCTCCAGGACGCCACCAATTTCATTCCCCCCGCGGTGTTCTCGCGCGCGGCGCGACTGACCTTCGCGCTCAGCAGCAACGCCCGGCCGACATGGAACTTCGTCATCTCCAACGTGCCCGGGCCGCAGTTCCCGCTGTACTGCGTCGGCGCCCGCCTGGAGGAGATCTACCCAGTCTCGGTGGTCACCGACGGGATGGGCCTCAACATCACGGTGATGAGCTACACGGGACAGCTGTACTTCGGCATAGTGGCCGACCGCGAGATGGTGCCCGACGTCTGGTCGCTGATCGGCTTTCTTGAGAAGGAGCTGGCCGCGCTCCTGCCGGAGGCCTCGAAGCCGGCGCGCGCGACTTCACCGGCGACCAACGGCGCCGCCAGCAACGGCGCCCGTCGGCGGCGGCCGGCCGGGACTTCAGCGAAGTCGAGCCGGCCAAAGGCGAAAGCCGGGAGTTCGGCCCGCCGGACGCGCAAGCCGGTCACCTCGGGCACCGCATAACCAACTCTTGCCTGTGTGAGGTTGGCGCATGAAGCTCGAAGGTATCCACCACATCACCGCGATCACCGGCGACGCGCCCCAGAACGTCGAGTTCTATGCCGGCGTGATGGGCCTGCGGCTGGTCAAGAAAACCGTCAACCAGGACGATCCCACCGTCTACCACCTCTTCTACGCCGATGAGGCCGGGAGCCCCGGCGCCGACCTGACCTTCTTCGAGTACCCCGGCGCCTCCCCGGGCGTCGCCGGCGAGGGCATGGTCCATCGGATCACCTGGCGCGTGGGCTCCGCCGATGCGCTCAAATTCTGGGAGGAGCGGCTCGCCACCCACGGGGCTGCGGTGGAGCGCGAGGGTGACCGCATCCGCTTCCCCGACCCCGAGGGCCTGGGCCTGGAGATCGCGGTGTCCGACCGCGACGATCCCCCCCTCCTCGCCGACCACCCCGACGTTCCCCGCGAGCTGGCGCTGCAGGGTTTTGACGGCGTCCGCGCCTACAGCAGCACGCCCGAGGCCAGCCGCGACTTTCTCACCGGCCTCAACTTCGAGGACACCGGCGATGATTTCGAGGCGCGGGGCGGCGCCCGCGGTTCAACCTACGCATACGACCTGGCCCCCAACCTGGGCGTCCAGGGCGCGGGCACGGTGCACCACGTTGCCTGGGCGGCGCCGATGGACGAGCACGCGGCGTGGCGCCAGTCGGTGCTGGAGGCGGGCGGCCACCCCACGCCCATCATCGACCGCTTCTACTTCCGCTCGATCTACTTCCGGGAGCCCAGCGGGGTTCTCTTCGAGATCGCCTCCATCGGCCCCGGCTTCAGCGCCGACGAGCCCAGGGAGCACCTTGGCGAGAAGCTGTCGCTGCCGCCCGACTACGAGCACCTGCGCGATCGGCTGGAGCAGGTCCTCACGCCCCTCCCCGACCCCCGGGCCCGAGCGCGGGAGGCTGCGGCTAAAGCCTGACCTCGTCCCCCACGGCCAGGTGGCCGGGGGCGAGCACGGTGGCGTACACGCCCAGCAGGGCATTGTGGCCCTGCTTCAGCTTGGGCATCAGCGCCAGCTGGGCTGAGAGGCCCGGCTGCGCGGCCATCGGCATGGCACACCGGATGGTGGGCATGATCACGTCAGCCCGGACGCCACCGATATCGAGCTCGAGCCCTACCCAGGCGTCCTCGGGATAGTCCCCGTCGGACGCGGCCTCGACCAGCACCGTGGGGCGGAAGCGGCGGATGTCCCAGTCCACGGCAGGGTCCAGCCTGGCGGCGGATGCCAGGCTGGCCCGCGTCAGCAGGTGGAGGGGTGCCAGGTCGAAGAAGCTGCCGTCGAGCACCGGCAGGTCGATGACGTCGGCGGCGGGATCGCCCTCGGTCTGGAACTCGTAGAACGCCTCGGTGGTGGACGTGGCCCGCTCCAGGCGCACCTCGCGGCCCAGCCATTCGGACAGCGCCACAGAGACCCGGGGATCGTCCGCTGACATCGGGGCCTGGCCGGGCAGGGTCACCGTTACCTCGCCGTTGTTGGTGGCGGCTGCCGCGAGCAGCAGCCGCGGCTCCCGCTTGGCGCTCAGCACCTTGGCGGTAGCGACGTCGCGGACGCCATAAGCCCGGTCGCTGGGAATCCCGAGCTCGCCGACCTCGGCGTTAATGAGGGATTCGCCCTGCATCGACTTCACCGGGTAGCGGTTGAGACCGGCCACCCTCCCCACGACCGTCAAGGGGCTCAGCCCTGACGCAGTTGCAGGTGGACCCGGTTGCGCGATGGGTCGAGGGCCCAGTAGCCGCCGTCGTCGAGCGGGTTGACCTCCACTCCGCCGCCGTCCAGGCGCCCGACGACGCGGTCGAGCTCCTCCTGGGTGGGGATCTCGACGGTGTAGTGACGGAGCCCGGCGGCGCCCGCCGGCCGTGGCGGCGCCCCCTGCCCGGCCCAGGTGTTGAGGCCAAGGTGATGGTGGTACCCGCCGGCCGAGATGAAGGCGGCGCCGAAGCGACGCATCAGGCCCATGATGTCGAACCCGATGAGGTCGTGGTAGAAGCCGAGGGCCTCCGGGATCTCACGCACGTGGAGGTGGACGTGGCCCATCTTCGACCCCTCGGGGATGGGATCGTCAAGCCGGTCCGCGGGCTCCAGGTGGCTGAACATCTCCTTGAGGTCGATGGGGTCACGGCCGGAGCGAGGGTTGCCGTCCTTGTCGATGGCGCCGAAGGTCTCCTCGCTGTAGACGAAGGTGCCGTCCTCGGGACTCTCGGTGTAGACCTCGATGCCATTGCCGTCGGGATCCCAGAAGTAGTCCGACTTGGTCATGGTGTGGTCGGTCGGCGACTGGGGGTAGCGCATCTGTCCCAGGCGGCCGATGACCCTTGCCAGCTCGCGCCGGTTAGGGACAACCACCGCCAGGTGATATAGGCCGGTGGTGCCCTCTACCACAGGCTGGTCGGCGCCGGGATGCAGGACGACCAATTCCTTGTCGGGCGTGCCCAGGCTGATGGCCTCGCCCTCGACGCCCCGCGGGGTCAGGCCGAAGACGTCGGTGTAGAAGCGCTTGGCCCGTTCGCCGTCGGTTACGTCCAGGTGGACGGCGCCAACCCCGGTCTCGGGCGCGATTGATGTCGGGGCGGACTGGGTCGTCTCGGTATTGCGGGTACTGCTCAATCGGGGACCTCCTGGTTCGGTGCTGAGAATAGTCTTACCCACCGCGCCATTCCCCTATCGCGGGCCGCTCCTCAAGCTGCTGTGAGCGATTTCCCAGCAAACTCACAGAAACCGACATCATTCTTAGATTCATGGCAGAGGCCGTAGCAGACGAAACCCGCATCCTGGTCGTCGACGACGAGAAGTACATCGCCGACCTGGTGTCAATGGCGCTCAAGGTCGCCGGCTTCATGGTGCAGTCCTCGGGCAACGCCCGCGAAGCCCGTAACGCCATCAACGAGTTCCGGCCGGCGCTGGTGGTGCTCGATGTCGGCCTCCCCGACCAGGACGGCTTCGAGCTGGTCCAGCGGCTGCGCAACGACGGTCAGAAGGTGCCGGTCATCTTCCTCACCGCCCGTGACGCAACCGAGGAGAAGATCCACGGGCTGACGGTCGGGGGCGATGACTACGTCACCAAGCCATTCAGTCTGGAGGAGCTGGTGGCGCGCATCAGGGTCGTGCTCCGGCGCCATGACGGCGATAAGCCGGATGGCAGGTCGGTGCTCAAACTGGCCGACCTCGAGCTCGACGAAGAGGCTTACGAGGTGCGGCGCGGCGGCGGACGCATCGACCTGACCCGAACCGAATTCCGGCTGCTGCGATACCTCCTGATCAACTCCGGGCGGGTCCTCAGCCGGGCCCAGATCCTGGACCACGTCTGGGAGTACGACTTCGGCGGCGACGCCAGCGTGCTCGAGACCTACATCAGCTACCTGCGCCACAAGGTCGACAAGGTCGAGCCTCCTCTGATTCACACCGTCCGCGGCGTCGGATACGTGCTGCGGCTGCCGCGGTAGCTTATGTCCCTGCGCCTGCGGCTGCTGGTCGCGCTGGTGCCTCTCTTCGTCCTGGGTCTGGCCGCCGCCGACATCGCCACATACGCATCGCTGCAGCAGTTCCAGCTCCAGCGCGTCGACCAGCAGGTGATCGCCGCCCACGTCGCCGTCGAGAGCTACCTCAACAGCTCTGTCTACGGCAACGAGCGCGGTCCCACCAGCCCCGACGGCCGGGGTGGCGGGCCCCCGGGGCCATCGTCGCCGTCATTCCCCCAGGGCACCTACGGCGAGCTGCGATCACCCAGCGGGACCGTTCTCAAGAGCCAGTCCTTCAACTTCGGCACCAGCAGCACCGAGTCCCACCCAAACCTGCCCGCCGATCTTAAGCCCGGGACCCAGTCGTCGCCGGCGCTCCTGACCGTCAGCGGCACCGGGAGCATCAGCCAGTACCGCGTCTACGTCGACACCGTCAACAACAGCTCCGGCGACATCGTCATCACGGCCTTCCCCTTGGACGACGTCAATGCCACCCTGACCCAGCTGCTGCTGCTGGAGCTGGCGGTCAGCGGCGGCGTGACGCTGGTACTGGCGCTCGCGGCCCTGGTCATCGTCCGCCGCAGCCTGCGGCCGCTGGAGGAGATGGGCGACACCGCCCGCACGGTCGTCACCGAGGGGCTCCACCAACGGGTCACGCCGGCCACCGAGCGCACCGAGGTGGGTCGCCTTGGGCTGGCCCTCAACACCATGTTCGAGGAGCTGGAGGAGGCCTTCGCTGCACGCGACGCCAGCGAGCAGCGCCTGCGCCAGTTCATCTCCGACGCCTCCCATGAGCTGCGCACGCCACTGACCTCGATGCGCGGCTACGCCGAGCTGCTCCGCCGCGAGCCCGAGATGGAGCACGAGGACATCGGCACGGCGGCCCGCCGAATCGAGGGTGAGGCGAGCCGGTTGGGCGTGCTGGTCGACGACCTCCTCCTGCTGGCGCGCCTCGACCAGGGCAGGGCCCTGGAGCAGACCCGGGTCGACCTCGAGGCATTGGTCACCGACGCCTGCGCCGACGCCCGGGTGGTCGACCCCGGCCGGGCCATCTCGGCCCGGGTGATGGCGCCCCTGGCGGTGATCGGCGACGACATGCGGCTGCGCCAGGTGCTCAGCAACCTGCTCAAGAACGCCCTGGTCCACACCCCGGCGGGAACCCCGATCGACGTCAGCCTTCGTCCGCAGGATGGCTTCGCCGTCATCGAGGTGGTCGACCACGGCCCTGGCATCCCGACGGTCGAGGCCGAGAAGATCTTCGAGCGCTTCCACCGCTCCGACCCCAAGCAGAGCCGCGACCGTGGCGGCAGCGGCCTGGGGCTCAGCATCGTCGCCGCGGTCACCGCCGCCCATCGCGGCCGCGTGTCGGTGGTGCCCACGCCCGGCGGGGGCGCCACCTTCCGCATCGAGCTGCCTCTGAGCGCCGACTCCGACCCGGCGGCCCAGAACGGATCTCCCAGCGAACTCTGAGCAAAACCTGAAGGCGGTGTGAGGCTGGAGCGTGATGCTGGGGATCATGAACAACGAAGAGATTCGACAGCAGAAAGCCCGGGCCGTCGCCACCGCCAGGGCCCGCCTGGGGCGGCTCAAGGTCGGCGCCGCCGCCCTCAGCGTCCTGACCTTCGGCGGCCTCAGCGCCGGCATCGCGGCGGGCGCGGTCTCGGCGGCTACCACCGCCACCGCCACCGCGGCGAACAGCGCGCCATCCACGGCAAGCTCGGCCGGCAGCCCCAGCCCGGCGGCGACCACCGCAGCCACGTCCAGCAGCGCGAGCTCGAGCAGCACGTCCTCATCCAGCGCGACATCCTCCAGCTCCAGCCAGCCAGCCAAGATCGTCTCCGCCCAGTCGTGAGGTTCCGAA
>JBARRR010000191.1:0-6998 GCA_049644325.1 Candidatus Dormiibacterota bacterium | reverse complement strand
GCAGGAGGGCGGTCAGCTGGGGGATGGGAGAGGCAGGCATGCGGCCGGCTTCAGCCCGCGGCGGTGAGGCGGAGCCGGCCGGCAGCCGCCAGCAAAGGCAGCCATGCGGCCGCGACGTAGCTGAGGGCGGCCTGGTCGGTGGGCCCCGCCACCACCCACGCGATGGCCCCCATCGCGGCCAGGAAGCGGCCGGCTCGAAGCTGCTCACGATCCCCCACGGCGAGCACGACGACGGCCACCGCCACGCTGGTCGCGGCCAGGGCAGGGAAGGCCCGAAGCGAGAAGGCGAACTCGGCATGCACCAGCCGGACGAGGGCGAACCCCGCGAACAGGTATCCCAGCGCCATCGCCATGACCGATCGCAGCAGCCCGGTGAAGTCGGTGCCAGCGACCCCACGCCGGTCGATGACCTGGGCCACGGTGGCGCCGGCGCCCAGGGCCAGGGCGATTCCCGGGCGTCCGCCCAGCGCCAGCCACAGCAGGAGCAGCATGGTCGCGATCCACCACCCCCAGCGGCCCAGACGGGGGACCAGCGCCGACCCCGTTGCCCACAGCAGTGCCGCCCACAGCACGATCCCCTCCAGGATCTCCATCAGCGGGCTCGGGTCACCGCAGCACGCTGTTGAGCGCTGACAGCGCCGCCGCCACCAGCAGGGTGGTCACCAGCAGCGGATGACGCCGTACCATGCCAGCCAGCCCGGCGGCCGGTCCGACCAGCCGCTCGTAAAACCGGGCGGAGTAGACCAGGGGGGCGACGGCCAGCGGCGGGGGCAGGTACCACGGGGCACGAGGAAGGCCACGGCGGCTGTCGAAGGGGCCGCCCGGCCGGGCCAGGACCGAGGCGGCCAGCGTCAGGACCGCGAAGAGCGCGATCAACACGATGCTGCCCGCGGGGCTGGTGTGGAGCGCGATGCTGACCTCGGCGGACGTGATGCGCAGCACCGATGCGGCCAGCGGCACGACGATGGGGTAGACCAGGGTGATCGCGGCGATCGACGTCGCCGGCAGGGCCAGCCCGATCAGCAGCAGCCGCACCACGTCGGTCCGCGAAGGCGCCGCGCCGCCACCAAAGCGCCCGGCGCCGTATCCGGCGTAGAGCATGATGGCGCTGCCCACCAGCGCGGGGATGGTGGCCAGCGCGGCAATGCCGCCGGCGCCAAGGCCGGCCTGGATGGTGGCGATCCGGGTTGACGACGCCAGGCCTCCCCCCACCCCACCGCTCCAGGCCAGGGCCAGCAGCACCACCACCGACAGCGTCGTCGCGGAGAGGGCCCGCAGCCTGCCGCGGCCGGGCGCCAGGCTGGGCAGGCGACCCTGGCCGGCGTCGACGATGGCGTACGCGAGCGACGCGCCTAGGCAGACGCTGATGGCGCCAATGGCTACGGCGGCGACACCCAGCCCGGAGCCCGCGCCGGCCGCGACCAGCAGCAGGGCGGCGGCCGCTTGCACCAGCCGCGTCAGGGTGGCGCCCAGGTCCACCGCCCACAGCGACGAGATCGCGAACCAGAAGCAGGCGGTGCCACCGATCACCGCCATGGCGGTCCCCAGGCGGGGATCGGGCAGACGACCGTCGCCAAGGTCGTAGAGCCTGACGAGCAGGTAGCAGGCCATCGGCACCGACACTGAGGTCACTGCCAGGGCCGTACCGATGGGGTCCTTGAGCGCCCGAGCCGTGGCCCCCATGCCGAGGAGGGCCAGCACCGGGGCGGTGGCGGCAAAGAGGACGGCGCGGCTGTCAATGGCCCCCACCGGGACAGCGTCGAAGCCGCCGGTCCCCGCCGCCACCTCGACCGTGACCGCGGCGGCCAGCAGCGCCAGGGCGCCGGCGAACTGCAGGCCCATGTGCCACAGCGCCGTCGAGCCCGCCACCAGCCGGCCGGAGCTGTCGAGGCGGCCAACCAGCACCAGGACGCAGAGCGCGGTGGCCGTCATCGCCCACCCCGCCGCCAGGGTCTCAAGGCCGCCGGCAAGGGCCACCAGGATCATGCCCGCCTGGGCGAAGAGAACCCAGCCCTGGTGCGGGCGGTGACGTCGCAGTGGCCCCACCAGCCAGGGGAGCGACACCAGCAGCCCGGCAGCGATGCCGAGCGAGGCAAAGAAGACGCCCAGGTGATCTACGCGAATGACCAGCTGGATGCTCGGCAGCGGCTCGTATATCGGCAGCACCAGCGATCCCGCGCCACTGAACTGCCACAGCCGTACCAGTAGGAACAGGGCCAGCGCCTCGGCGATGACGAAGATGACGCCGACCGGGCGGACCAGCATCATCAGGCCCCCCAACAGCAGAACCAGGCAGGGGCCCACGACCTCGAGCTGAAGGGTCACGGCGTCACCTCTGCGGGCGGCCGCCGGGTTGTTGTCAGCGCCGGCTTTGTCCGGCGGCGGCGCGGGGCACGGCGACCTCGAGGCTGGTCGCGCAGTAGGGGCAGAGGCGCCAGCCCAGCCGGACCGACTTGTGGCACTCGGGGCACCGCTTGGCGAACCGGGTCTGGCAGTACGGGCAGAGGACAAAGTCGCTCTCGATCTCCCGGCCGCAGGCGGGGCACGGGCGGACGTCCTCGTCCTTCGCGGTCTGGCTCAGGGCCGCCGCCTCCAGCTCCAGGGAGCGATGCTCGGCCATCGTGATCGACGGCCGCATCAGCATGTACACCAGCAGCCCCAGCAACGGGAAGACCAGGTTGAGACCCATAGCAAAGAGGTGGAAGGTGGGGTTGTCGGAACGAGACCGTGCGTCCTTCAGGGCCCAGTACGCGAGCGCCAGCCACAGCACGCCCGCGTACAGGCCTCCGATTACGATCAGGCTTCCGAATTTTTCAAGCACGTGAGAAAGCGTCCTCCAGGATTGCCAGTCTTTCGCGGGCCGCGGACAGGTCGTCCCGCACGCGCTGCACCACCTCGGGTTTGGCCTTGCTTACGAACTCCTCTTTGGCCAACCGCTGCTCCAGCGTGTCGATCTTAGCCCGAGTGGCGTTCACCTCGCGCTCCAGGGCTGCGTGGTCGGAGGGGGCCGCGGCCCGCGCGCCGACCAGGATCTCGAGCCCGCCGACCACCAGGGTTCGCGCCGCCGGGGCTGCATCGCTGAACTCGACCCGGGCCAGCCGGGCGACCAGCTCGCGGCCGTAGTCGCTGTCGAGCAGCTCTGCCGAGGGGTCGGCGGCGACCCGCTTGGCACTGGTCATGACGGTGTCCGCCGCCGCCGCATCCAGCCTCTTGGCGGCGTCGCGGATGCGCGTCACAACCTCGAAGAGGACACCCATCTGCGCCTCCAGGGCCTCGTCCCGGCGGCCGGCGGGGGCGGGCCAGATGGTTTCCTCACGGGGGGCCTGGATCGGCTGGTCACCGCCAGGCAGCTTCAGCCAGAGGGCCTCGGTGAGGAATGGCATGAAGGGGTGGAGCAGCAGCGCCAGCTGACGGATCAGGTGCATCCCCACCGAGGCCGCCCGGACGCGGGCCGGGTCGGTCGGCTCCAGCCGGAAACTGGGCTTGACCGCCTCCAGGTACCAGTCGGCTATCTCATCCCAGGCGAAGAAGCGCAGGCCGGAGATGGCGTCCCCGGGCCGGAAGCTCTCGATATCCGACGTGGCGCGCTCCGTGGCGGCGTCGAGCCTGGACAGCGCCCACCGCTCGGCCGGGTCGAGCTCTGCTGCCTGGATCTCTTCGATGGGCCGGGTCGCCACCCCCTCGGCGCTGCCGAGTACCAGCCGGGCCATGTTCCAGAGCTTGTTGGCAAAGCGCTGGTAGGCCTCGATCTTGCTCTCGTCGAAGCGCACGTCCTGGCCGCGCATGCCGACCTCGGCGCCATAGGCGCGGACGGCGTCGGCGCCATAGAGGTCGATCATCTCTAGCGGATCGACGCCGTTGCCCTTGGACTTGCTCATCCGCTGCCCCTGGGGGTCCTGGATGACGGCATGGATGAGCACGGTGCGGAAGGGGATGTCGTCCATGAAGCGCTGTGAGGTCATCAGCATCCGCGCCACCCAGAGGAAGATGATCTCGCGGGCGGTGCTGAGGACGTCCGTCGGGAAGAAGGTGCGCAGGTCGTCGGTCTCGTCGGGCCAGCCCATCGTGGCGTAGGGCCACAGCGCCGAGGAGAACCACGTGTCGAGCACGTCGGGATCGGGGCGGAGCTTCTGGTTACCACACTGGGGGCAGGCCTTCGGCTCCTCGACCGACGCGAAGGTGTAGGTCTCGCCGCCGTGGTCGGCCCTGTTGTTGCAGTAGTAGACGGGGACGGCGTGGCCCAACCAGAGCTGCCGTGAGATGTTCCAGTCGCGCAGGTTGGCCATCCAATCGAGGTAGACCTTGGTGTACCGCTCCGGGACGAACCTGGTCTTCCCCTCTGTCACCACCTCCACCGCGGGGTCTCGCAGCGGCGGCATGTGGCACCACCACTGCTCGTCGACCAGCGGCTCGATGATTTCGCCGCAGCGGTCGCAGTGCCCGACCTCGTGGGTGTACGGCTCGGTCTTGACCAGGTGGTCGCGGTCGCGCAGCATCTCCACGATGCGGGCCCGGACGGTGAGGGCGTCGCGGGTACGCAGCTCGTCCGGCACCCAGGGTTCATTGACGATGTTGCGGTCCTTGTCTATGGCGGTGTAGATCGGCAACCCGTGGCGCTGGCCGATCTCGTAGTCGTTGGGGTCATGGCCGGGAGTGACCTTGAGGGCGCCTGTCCCGAAGTCGCTCTTGACGTACTCGTCGCCGACCACCGGCAGCTCTCGCCCCACCAGGGGGAGGAACGCCCGGCGGCCGATGAACGCTCGGTAGCGTTCGTCCTTGGGGTTCACGGCCACGCCCGAGTCGGCCAGCATCGTCTCCGGCCGAACCGTGGCCACCACCAGGGCGCCGTCGCCGTCGGCCATGTCGTAGCGGATGTAGTAGAGGGTGTCCTCGTGCTCCCGCCAGTCGACCTCCAGGTCGCTGATCGACGACCGGTCGTGAGGGCACCAGTTGACGATCCTTGGGCCCCGGTAGATGAGGCCGTCGTTGTAGAGGCGGACGAAGGCCTCGCGCACGGATCGGATATAGGCCGGGTCCATGGTGAAGCGGAGACGGGTCCAATCGAGAGTGGCCCCCAGCCGCTTGTACTGCTCCACGATCCGGTTGCCGTACGTCCGGTACCACTCGTCAACCAGCTTCTGGAACGCCGCCCGGCCCAGCTCCTCCTTGGTCCTGCCCTCCTTGGCCAGCTCCCTCTCGATGACGTTCTGGGTGCCGATGGCGGCGTGGTCGGTTCCCGGCAGCCACAGCACCTCGAACCCCAGCATCCGCCGGTAACGGCAGTAGACGTCCTGGATGGTGCCACTGACGGCGTGGCCCAGGTGGAGCTCGCCGGTGACATTGGGCGGAGGGAGGACGATGCTGAACTTGGGCCGCGGGCTGTCGGCGTGAGCCACGAACAGCCCCGCCTCCTCCCATGAGCGGTACAGCTCCGGTTCGACGTCCTGCGGGCGCCAGGCCTTGTCCATGGGCACCTTGACCTGCTCGCTCGACATCGGATCTAAAGGTTAGCGTAGGCGGGAACTCGCGCCGGGCACCCAGGCGGGCCCCCGGCGCGGGACCGGCGTCAGCCGCTCACGAGGGTGGTCAGGTCAATGATGTTGGAGGGCTTCTTGATGTCCTGGGTCTTGCCGAAATCGTTGAGGTCGAGGGTGGCCGTCCCGGTGAAGTCGGTGGACGTCCCGCCGCTGCTGGTGCTGGGCGTGGGCGAGCTCGAGCTGCACTGGCCGGACCCACCCGAGCTCTTGCCGAAGCTCTTGCTGGCGTCGCTGGCGGCGAGCCGCACCGGGTAGTGGGGTGAATCGACGCCGACGTAGAGCTTGGTCCCGGAGTCATCCTTCTGCTGCAGCACCACCGCCTTGGTCCCGTTGACCGTGTCGGTGCCGTTCTTCACCGGGGTGCCGATACCGTCGAGGCAGTCGGCGAAGGCCGAGGGGTCGATGAAGGGCTTGAACGAGGAAGAGAAGTCACCGCTGCTGCCCAGGTCGACGTAGTTGTCGTCGATCTTGTCGAGCACGCCGGGGATCGACGAGGCGGCGGCGCCGAGGGTCTTGGCCCAGAAGTCGCGGCCCTTGAGGTAGGTCTTGCCATCCACCGAGATGAACTGGGCCGTGACGCCCTCGCTGGTGATCGACCCGGTGGCATTGCCCTTGCCGTCGCCGGTGATCGTGAGGCCGAAGTCCTGGCCCTTGGGGTCCTTGGCGGTGAACTTGATGGCCATGCTCTTGGTCCCTTTGAGCGCGTTCTTGGCGTCAGTGAGGATGTCCTTGGGGTCTTTCTGGTCATAGGCGCTGAGGCTGATACCCCCGCCACCCGAAGTGCCGGGGAAGTCGCAGGCGGCGACGGTCAGGGTAAAGGTCGCCAGCATCGCAAGCAACGCAGACGCACGCGAGATCCGGAATCCCTTGGTCAAATTGCAGTCCTCACTACCCCGAATCGGCCCGAATCCGTGGTCCCCGCACCGCTGACCCGTGATTTCGCGGGTAATGCTACTGCGTCGTGAAGAGGCTGGCGAGGTCGACCGTGTCAGTCGGCGTGGTCACCGAGACGGGCTTGCCGTAGTCGCCGTAGTCGATCGTCACCGGCCCGGAGTCCGGGGCCGGGCTGCCGCTGGGCGCCGGGGCGGGCGTCGCCGGAGCTGCACACTTGCCAGTGGTGGGCGAGCTGCCCGCTGTGGTGGGGCCGGACGCTGTCAGGCGCAGCAGCACGTGGGGCGAGTCGACCGCGATGAAGCGCGAGCCGGCCCGGCCGCCGGGGGAGTCGCCCTTGTCCTGGACCTCGATCGCCTTCTTGCCGTTGATCGACTGGGTGCCGCCCTTGCTCAGGGACCCGTGCACCCCGAGGCAGTCGGCCAGCACCGGGGGGCTGAGGCCGCTGCGGGTGGTGCTGTCGCCCAGGTTGTCGAGACCTGAGACCCAGTGGTCCCCAATCTTGGATTGGACCAGGGCCTGGACGCTGGGGTCGGGGGTGCCGCCATTGGCGAAGACCTTGACCCAGAA
>JBARRR010000190.1:0-5960 GCA_049644325.1 Candidatus Dormiibacterota bacterium | reverse complement strand
ACTCACTGCTGTTCAGGCCTGGTGATGCGCGGGGCATGGCGGACGTTGTTCGGCGGCTGCTGGCCGACCCCGTGTTGGTAGCCAAGCTTCGGCGAGGGGGCCGCGAGACATTGACCGATTACAGCTTCGAACATTTTGCCGACGGCTTGGCCACGGCCATGGCGGACGCCGCCCCAGGCGACGAGAGGAACCGATGACCGCCGCCACATCCCCGGCACCCCAGGCGTCGATCATCGTGTGCACCCGGAACCGCTCCGGGCTGCTCCGCGGCTGCATCGAGTCACTGCTGCACGACAGCTCAGAGGTCGCCCGTGAGGTGCTGGTTGTCGACAACGGGTCGAGCGACGACACCGCCGTAGTGGCCCGGTCGTACGCGACCGCTGACGCGGGTACACCCGTGCGCTACGTCCTCGCGCCGCGCCAGGGAAAGTCCAACGCCCTCAACCTCGGCGTGCAACAGGCGGCGGGCGCGCTCCTGCTCTTCACCGACGACGACGTGGTGGTCGAGGACCAGTGGGCGGCGTCTTTGTGCCGGGCGATGGAGGACGAGGGGGTGGGCGTGGTCGGAGGGCGGGTGCGTGCTCGCTGGCCCCAGCAACCGCCACCCTGGTTGGTGGGCGACGTGGCCGCCGCGCTGGGGGTGCGCGAGCTGGGCACCGAGCCCAAGGCGCTCGAGCCGATCGACGTGATCGGCGCCAACATGGCCCTGCGGGCGGCCGACCTGCGCGACATCCCCCAGCCCTTCAACCCGGAGCTGGGCCCGTCCGGGAAGATCAAGCGCGACTTCGAGGAGCTCCACCTGGTCGAGGGTCTGGGCGCCACTCGGAAGCTTGTCTACTGCCCCGAGGCGGTCGTCTGGCACCGGATCGAAGCCGATCGCATGAATCGGCAGTGGATCCGCAAGATGTACTTTCAGCGGGGCCTCGGCCGGTCGCGACATGACCGCCTGGTCGGCGAGCCCGCGGCCCCCTGGCGCGAGCGCGTCCGCCTCGCGATCGCCTACTACCGCGTCGCCAACAGCCTGCGCCGCCACAACTGGCGCAAGACCGCCCTCAACGCCAAGGAGGCCTTCGACGAGTTCGACTACCACTACTGGGCCGCGTACCATATCGAGTCGCTGCTGGGCCACGCGCCCGCCGTCTCCGGCCTGGTCGCCCGCGTCCTGGCATGAGCGACGGCGAGCCGACGACCCCGCCCACTGGCAGGTTTGGCATCGTCTACGTGCAGACCCATCCCGAACCATGGGAGTTCTTTCGGGCGCCCATCGTCCGGGAGGTCAGCCAGATCATGCCCGTCCTGCTGGTCCACCCGGTGGCGGCGCGCACCGGTTACCCCAGGCTGGTCCGGGGGCTTGGACACGGCCGCCCCGGGTCGACCCGGGCGCTGGAGCCGGGCCGCTTCCAGGTCGACGTCCAGCTGCTGCTCCCCTTTGGGCGGTTCAGCCTCATCGGTCGCGCCAACCAGCGCCTGATCGCAGCCCAGGCAAGGCGGGCGATGCGGGCTGCTGGGATCGACTCGGGAGCGCTCTGGTTCCACCAGCCGAGGTGGTGGCCGATGGTGGAGATGTTCGACGGCCAGCTGCTGTCGCTGTACGACTGCACCGACCTCTACAGCGCCTTCCCCGACATCGACAGCCGGGCTGCCGCGGCGGTCACCGCTCAGGAGCGCCACCTGATGTCGACCCCTGGCCTGGCGATCGCGGTCTCTGAGGAGCTGCGGCAGCGTCTCTGCCAGTTCGGCGAGCGCCCCGTCGGCCGCATCCCGCATGGCTTCGACCCCTCTGCCGGCGACGGGCCCGCGGCCATTCCAGCGGACGTCGCCAGGCCGCTGATCGGGCTGGTCGGGAGGCTCAACGATCGCTACGACTACGATGTGCTCGACGCGATCGCCGATCGCTTCACCGACTGCACCCTGGTGCTGGCCGGGTCCATCGACGAGGCGAGCAGCGCCGCCGGCCGCATCGCCAAGCTGGCGTCTCGCAAGAACGTCACCCTCACCGGCGGGCTGACCCGGGCCCAGGCGGCCAAGCTGGCGACGGCGGTGGAGGTGGGGGTGATCCCCTACGTGGACACGCCAATGAACCGCGCCTGTGACCCAGTCAAGATGTACGACCACCTCGGCGGAGGGGTGCCGGTGGTCGCCAGCGACGTGTCCGGGTCGATCCGGGACGAGCCCCTGGTGCGCACGGCCGGCAACCGCGAGGACTTCCTCACCGCGATCGACGCAGCGCTGCAAACGCCGCTGGACCAGGAGGCCCTGCGCGCCTGGCGCCAACAGAACACCAACGCCGCCCGCGCCCGCCAGGTGGCGCAGCTGGTGAGGGCGCACGCGGCGTGACCCGGGCCCTGTGGGTTAGCGACGAGCCGCCGGATCGGCGTCTCGGTGGTGGCAACATTCGGCAGGCGCACCTGGCCGAGGCGCTCGCGCGACGCGCCGAGGTCCACCTGCTGCTGGCAGGGCGCCTGGGAGACAGCGCCAGCCTGTCCTCCTTCGCCAGCGTCACCGAGGTCGACCCGGTCGGCCGCGAGGTTTTCCCCCAGGTGGGCAAGACCCGCCAGCGGGTGCGGGTGCTGTGGCACACGCTGGCTCATCAGAGCCCTTCGGACGTGCGCGAGAATGGTCCCAACCGGCGCGGCCTCGCGGTCCGCCTCGCCGACACCAGCGGATTCGACCTTGTCCACGTGGAGCACTACCACCTGGGTCCGCTGCTTCCGCCCGGACGCTCCAACCAGTGGTCCCTGACCTTCCAGCAGCTGGAGTCGCGGCGCGCCGAGCAGGAGCTGGCCCTCGCCGCCGGCCGGCGGCAGCGCTGGGCGGTAACCACCGAACGCGACAAAGCCAGGCGCCTCGAGACCCAGATGGCAACTGACTTCGACATCGTGCTGGCCAGCTCCGAGGACGACGCCAGGGCCCTGCCGCCGGGAGTGCAGGTGGTTCCCAACGGTGTCGACGTCGCCGAGTACACGCCGACCCCGCTACCTCAAGAGCCTCGACTGCTGCTCGGCGGCACCCTCCACTACAAGCCCAATGTGTATGGGGCGCAGTGGTTCTGCCGGGAGGTCTGGCCACGGGTCCTCGCCAAGGTCCCGGGGGCGACGCTGGACATAGTCGGTCGCGGCGCCACGCCCGAGGTCGACGCGCTGACGGCCAACCCCGGGGTCTCGGTCCACTCCGACGTCCCACGGATGCGGCCGTACATCGAGGCCGCCCGCGTCGCCCTTGTCCCACTGCAGATCGGCTCGGGCACGCGGATCAAGGCGCTGGAGGCGATGGCCTCGGGCCGCCCTGTGGTCGGCACCGCCATTGGGCTGGAGGGGCTCGGGATCGAGCCCGGCCGCCATGCCGCCGTCGCCGACAACCCCGAGCGGATGGCGGCGGCGATCGTGAGGCTGCTGGGCGATGACGAGGCCGCCAGGCGGATGGCTGGGGAGGGCAGGGAGCTGGTCGAGCGCAGCTTCTCCTGGGACCCCATCGGTCAACGCTTCGCCGACATCCTCCTCAACGGCGCGCGATCCGCAGGTAGAGATCGGTCGCGGCTCGGCCCATCTGCCTGACGTCGAACTCCGCCCGCAGTCGCTCCGTGGCAGCCGCCGCCAGCCTCGCCGCCAACGCGGGGTCACCCAGGAGGCGGCTGACGCGCTCGGCCAGGACCTCGGCGTCGTCCACCGGAGCGAGCAGGCCCGACACGCCATCCACGATTGCGTCGCGGTTGCCGATGGCGTCGGTAAGCACCACGGGGGTCCCGGCGCGCATGGCCTCGAGCGGGACGTAGGGCCCGCCCTCGAAGCGAGATGCGGAGACGACCACCTCGAACTGGCCCATCACCGTGGCGGGACGGGGAAACTCCGGCAGCCAGTGGACCCGCTCCGCCGGATGGGCCTGGCTGAGCGCGAGGCGAACCTCCGGCTCGAGGATGCCGGACCCCACCAGGACGAAGTGGGCCTCGGGGTGCCGCTGGACCGCCAGCATCCCGGCCCGAAGGCTGACCAGCGGCGCCTTCTGCGGTACCAGCCGCCCCACCGACCCCACCAGCGGTGCCTCGGGCGGGATCGACAGCCGCTCCCGCAGGTCCAGAGTCGGGGGCCCCGGGCTGTCGAGGTCGATGCCATTCCGGATCATGGTTACGCGGGCGCCATCGAAGATTCCGGCGTCGACGACCTGCGTCGCCTCGCTGGGGGACACCGCCACGAACTGCGATGTCACCCGCGCCAGCGTGCGTTCAACCGCGAGCGATGCCCGGCCGGGGCTGATGCCATTGGCGGTGTAGACGGTCGGGATCCCGGTGCCAAGGGCCGCGGCCCGAGCCAGCGCGCCACCGACTGAGCTGTGCCCGTGGACGATGTCCGGCCGGCGGCGCCGCACCACTGCGGCAAGCCGGCCGAGGGCGAGGGCGTTACGGGGATGACCGGGGATGCGTCGCATCTCGACCACCCGCACCACCGCCCCCGCGGCGGCGAGGTCGTCCACGGCGCTGTCGTCGCTCAGCCAGCCGATCCGTCGCCTGGGAACGGCCACCTCGTGGGCGACGCCCTCGGCGTGCCGAACCAGGTCGATGAGGTGCCGGGCGGTGCCACCCCCTAGCGCCTCGAGCACATGCAGGACAACAGGCGGGCTCATCGCGCGCCCGCGTAGTGGAGCGCGAAGGCGTAAGCCTCGAGGTGGGCCTCGGCGACGCGCTGCCAGGTGGGCAGCCTTGACGCGGCCCGGCCGGCGGCCTCTTTCAGACGGCGACCAGCATCCGTCCCGATCGCCCGAACCAGGGCCGCAGCCACGGCCCCGGGGCTGACGTCCTCGCTCCACTCCGCCGCGTCGCCCAGGAGTTCGGGGAGGCATCCGACTGGCGCGCAGACCACTCCAGTGCCGCATGCCACCGCCTCCGCAGCCGGCATGCCGAAGCCCTCGTAGCTCGTCGGATAGCAGAGCACGTCGGCGCCGGCGAGGACGGCGGCGAGGGCGCCGTCATCCAGGGCGCCGATGCCCCGGGCCCATGGGTCGGCGGAGAGCGCCTCGGGTCCGACGACCACCAGGTCCTGCTCGAGGCCCTGGCGGCGGGCGATGCGCATCGCCTCCAGCGCGACGTCGAGGTTGCGGCGGGGCGCGCCCCCGAATGCAACCACGTAGGGGCGGGTGAGCCCGACGGCGCGCAGGCGCTCGCGCAGAGCGTCGGCGTCGGCGGCAACGCTGAAGACGGGGTCGACCGATGGCGGCACCGCCACCACACGGTCGGCCGGCACTTCATACGTCGCGATGATGTCATCGCGGACATGGTTGCTGACGGTCAGGATCCTCCGCGCCGTCCTCGCCGCGTGCCGGGCCTGGGCCCGAAACACCATGCGTTTCGCCGCCGGGAGCCACTCCGGATGATGCTCAAAGGTCAGGTCATGGATGGTCACTACCATCGGCACGGGCTGCCGATAGGGGAGCCCGTAGAACGGGCAATGGAATACGCCGTCGAAACCGCGCAGCGCGGCCGGCACCGCTAGCTGCAGCCAGGCTGCGCCCGTGGGAAGGGCGGCCCGCAGAAGCCGTGTCTCGGCCTCAGCGGGGATGTCGGCGTTGAGTCGCGGCGAGAGCCTTGCATCGAGCAGGACCTGCAAGTCCGCCTCAGCGACGAGGAAGGGAAGGATGTTGGCCACGCCCCGGCCGACCCCACCGACCGCGCCCTGGAGGGTGCGGCCGTCCAGCGCCACGCGCACAGGTCAGGCGGAGGACAGCCCGGCGGCCAGCCGGTAGGCGTCGACGAGACGGTCGGTGCACCGCTCCCACGTCCAGGCGTGGGCGGCGGCCAGCCCGGCTTCCGCCATGCGGCTGCGCCGATCGGGATCGGCGAGCACCTCCTGAAGCCCGTCGGCCAGGGCGTCGGCGTCACCCGGCGTCACCATGCGGAGGGCACCCAACCCGATCTCGCGGGCCGATGGTATGTCGCTGGCGACCACGGGGACGCCGAGGGTCATGGCCTC
>JBARRR010000189.1:0-22227 GCA_049644325.1 Candidatus Dormiibacterota bacterium | reverse complement strand
CCCGACTTCATCTCCACGATGCGGAAGCCGTCGTCCCAGAGCTTGCGCTGAGCGTCCTCCGCGGTGGGTGCGCTAACCGTTATCGCGGTGCGGGCACCCTCGAACGAGTAGGCGACGACGCGGAACTTGTGCATCGCCGCCATCAGCCGCGCACGTAGACCGAGCGGATCATCTCCGCCATGGTGGTGACGCCGAGGTCGACCTTGGCCACAGCGTCCTGTCGCATCGTGGTCATACCGTCGCGAACCGCCTGGTCCCGGATCTTCTTCTGGCTGGCTCGGTCGGTGATCAGCCGGCGCACACCCTCAGTCACGCGGAGCACCTCGAAGACCCCGATCCGCCCGTGGTACCCGGTGCCGGCGCAGTGATTGCAGCCGACGCCGTGGGTGAACTGGGTGTCCGTGACCAGTGAGTACTCCTTGTGCAGTTGCAGCTCTTCCAGCGTTGGCTGGTAGGGCTCGCGGCAGTGGTCGCAGATCCGCCGCATCAGGCGCTGGGCCACGATCCCCACCACCGCTGACGAGATCAGGAAGCTCTCGATGCCCATGTCCATCAGGCGCTGCAGCACCCCGGGCGCGTCGATCGCGTGGAGCGAAGACAGCACCAGGTGGCCGGTGAGCGAGGACTGGATGGCGATCTCCCCGGTCTCGGTGTCGCGGATCTCGCCCACCAGGATGACGTCAGGGTCCTGGCGGAGGATGGCCTTGAGGCCGTTGGCGAAGTTGATCTGCGCCATCTTTCGGATCTGGACCTGGTTGAGGTTCTCGAAGGTGTACTCCACCGGGTCCTCGATGGTCATGATGTTGCGGCCGACCCCGTCCAGCTCGTTGACTGCGGCGTAGAGGGTGGTGGTTTTGCCACTGCCGGTCGGCCCGCTGACGATGATCATGCCGAAGGGCGACTGCAGCAGCGAGGAGAGGTCCTGGTACTGCCGCCTGCCACATCCCAGCTCGTCGAGCTGGAGCAGGGTGCGAGCCTTGTCGAGGAGGCGCAGCACGATCTTCTCGCCCCAGATGGTCTCGACCGTGGAGACGCGGATGTCGACGGGGCGGCCCTCGGCCTCCATCTGGATCTGGCCGTCCTGGCTGCGATGGCGCTCGACGATGTCAAGCTCGGCCATGATCTTGAGGCGCGAGGCGATGCCCGGCGCCATGGTGAGGGGCAGGCTGGCCACGTCGGTGAGGACGCCGTCGATGCGGAAGCGAATCCGCACCCGGTCCTTCTTGGGCTCGATATGGATGTCGGAGGCGCGGTCGCGAAGGCCCTGGGTGATGAGGAGGTTGACGACCTGCACCACGGGGGCGTTCTCGGTGAGGGCCAGCATCTCCGAGGACATGGCCTCCGCCGGCCGGACGTCGGTTGATTCAAACTCCCTGACGAACTGGTCAACCCCCGGGAGTACGCGATAGCGCTCACGGATCGCGCCCGGCAGCAAGCTGCGCTGCGCGATCGCGGGACGGACCTCGTGCCGGGTCATGACTCGAAGCTCGGCCATCAGTGGCTGGTCGGTGGGGTCGGGCACCGCCACCAGCACCTCGTTGTCCTGGATGCTCAGGGGCAGGACCAGGTGCGCCAGGGCGTAGGACTCGCTGATCAGCGCCAGGGCCTCGTCGCTGCTGGGCGTCTTGTCGATCTCCACGACGCGGACCGACAGGTGCTGGGCCAGGACGCGGTTGAGGTCACGCTCGGACACCATCCCCTGCTGCAGAAGGATCTGTCCTAGCGGGTCACCAGTGCGCTCCTGGATCTGCAGGGCGTGCTCCAGGTTGGCCGTCGTTATGTGTCCAGCGGCAACCAGAGCCTGCCCCAGCTGTTCCTGGGGAGCCGACTCCGCCAATAGCGACGCAGGTCCCTCCAAAGCCATATCTCCCGGCCGTGAAGCGGCCGGTTCCTCCCGTGTGGAATCCATGCTAGGAATGCGTCGTCCCGGGGTAAATGGGACTTATGCCCAGCCCGGGATCAGCCTTCGCGGACTCCTAATCCAAGCTCAGCTGCGTAGAGCACCAGCTGTCCACGGTGCTGAAGGTTCAGCTTGGCGTAGATGTTGCTGATGTGGTTGCAGACCGTCTTGGCGGTGACGTCGTAGTCGCGGGCGATCTCCTTGGAGCTTCGCCCCCGGGCGACGGCGCTGAGGACCTCGAGCTCCCGCTCGCTGAGCTGGACCTCGGTGCTCGGGTTACGCTGCGCCTCTTCTGAGGCCCACAGGATCCGCCCCACCAGGAGGGGGTCGACGTAGTAGCCGGTGTCCCGGACCGAGTACATCGCGGTCCGCAGGGTCGGCTCCGAGGCCGAGTGCGACAGGTAGCCCTGGACCCGGGTGGCGACCGCCCGGACGAAGACCTGGGGCTCCTCCTCGGGGTCGAGCAGGAGCAGGACCCGGCCGCCCCATTGCGAGGGATCGATGCCCGCCGACTCCCAGCTGCTGTCCCCGATCACGATATCGGGACAATACTTGCCCAGCAGGGTCCGGACGTTGTCAGCGCCATGGGCGGTGTCGATGACCGTCGCCTCGGCGCTGCCCAGCAAAGCCGCCACGGCGGCAACGGAGAGCCTGCGGTCCGATACGACCGCGACTGAATCGGTCAGAGCCGCGTGCTCGTCCCGGGCGATGATCGCCGTGGAGATCGCCTGCCCCAATCTTCGGTGCATCAACGTGTATATCCCTTAACCCTTAGCGAGGGAATCCGATCGTATTGGTTCCGTCACGCCTGCACATGAGACAAATGTCCCGAAGCAGGCCCAAATCTTTGCGTCTTTTTACAACCCGCCTTTTGCCACCGCCCTGCTGGCAGTTGGCTCCCTTGCTAGGCATCCCCAGGAGGCTCACCGCCGCGGCCCTGTGCCTATGGGGAGGCGCTGCTCCGGCCTGCTGGGCACCTCGGTGCCCAGGCCATTCTGGATCGCGTAGACCACGGCCTGGGCCCGGCCACGCACATCGAGCTTGTCGTAGATGTTGGAGAGGTGGTTGCGGACGGTCTTCTCGTGAATATTCAGGTCGGCGGCGATCTCCCGGTTGCTGCGGCCGGCGGTCATCGAACGAAGCACCTGGAGCTCACGCCGGGTGAGCCCGGGGGCGTTGGCTGCCGCGCCGCCGAGGTACTGCCGGACCAGGGCGCTGTTGAACATCGAGGTCCCACGCGCCGTGATCCGGATGGTGTCAACAACGTCATCGATGGTGGCGTCCTTGAGCAGGAAGGCGTCAATTCCGGACTCCACCGCGCGCCTGAACAGGTCGGGACCGGGATACGCCGTCACCAGCACCAGGCGAATCCAGGGCTGGGTCGCTCTCAGCCGGCGGCAAACCTCGATGCCGTCGATGGTGGGCAGGCCGACATCGACCATGACCAGGTCAGGCTCCAGCTGGGCGATATCACGCAGGGCCTGGACCCCCTCCCCCGCCTGGCCGACGACGTCAAGCCCCGGCCGGGATGCCACCACCTCCGCCAGCGTCTGGCGGAACAGGACCTGGTCGTCGAGGATGTACACCCGCACGACGTGGCTGGCGGCGCCCATGTCGGCAACCATCTTCTTGTTCATGAGGAACCTGGGACCTCGATGCTGACCCGGGTCCCACCCTCGGCAGGCTGATCCACCTGTAGCGCTCCGCCCACCCTGGCGATGGCCTCGGCACGGGCTGCCAGCCCCAGGCCCCGGTGCCGCGAGGTGGAGCCGCTGCTCCGGGTCATGCCCAGGCCGTCGTCGGCGATCGTGGCCAGCACTCGGTCGCCGTCGTCGCTGATCTCGACGTGCACGTTGAGGGCGCGGGCATGGCGGACGATGTTGGCCACCGCCTCCCGGATGGCGCGGGCAAGCTCCTGGGCCACCTCGGGCGAGAGCGTGTCCCGGCTGCGAACGTCAGACCAGGTCAGGCGTTTGCCGGTCGAGGACAGCAGAGTTTCGGCGGCAACCTTGGCTGCTTCGATGGGGTCGGCCTGGCTCCGCCGGCGCAGCTCGTAGGCCAGCGCCCGCGCCGCCTCCAGCGCATTCTGGGCAGCGGTCTCGAACATCCTCAGGTCGGCCGGGTCGGCGCGGTTCTCCTCGATCGCGAAGCGGACCTGCATCAGCAGCCCAGTCAGCGCCTGGCCGACGTCATCGTGGAGCTCACGAGCCAGCTCCCGACGCTCGTTGAGCTTGATCACGTGCTTCTCCCGCTCCAGACGGTCTAGCTGGCGCTGCTCGATGGTGTGGGCCACCATCAGCACCTCCCCCAGATGGTGCGCCACCAGCTGCAGCACCGCCAGGCGGTCCGGCAGCAGGTGCTGCGCCCGGGCGCGTTCCTCACCGATTAGGAGAACACCGTCGACATCGGGCCCGGCGAAGAAGGGCACGATGATCCCGGTCAGCGTTGTGGGTGAGAAGAGGGCTCGACGCTCGACGTCGGTGGAGCCAGGCTCGAAGTGCAGGACCACCGGCCGCCCGGTGCGCATTGCCTCGGCACAGCGCGGCAGGCTTGCGATCGTTGGGCGTCGCCCGCGCGCCGCCGCCGGCGGCCGCGACCCGGCCGTGGCGTGAATCTGGAAACGGCCGCTGCCATCCAGCGAGGCCAGGCGGCAATAGGTGGCCTCCACCGACGAACCAATGGCCCGCGCGATGTCGGGGAAGTTGGCCCCCGACTGACTGGTCTGTCCCAGGGAGGCGCTGAGCTTGAGCCGGGGTTGAACATCGATGAGCTGCTTCCACAACCCCGCCAGCCGCTGGTCGGACTCGAAAGCCTGGGCCGCCATCCAGGCGCCCAGGGCCAGCGCGGAGAGGTCGGGCTGGCCAAGACGGGCATCACCGGTGGAGGCCAGCAGCATCGTCCCCACGGCGCGGCGACCCTGGAGTACCGGCGCGATCCCGGCGGAGGTGATGCCGTGCGAGCGGCACCATCCGGGCCAGCCCCCACCGGTGCTGGTGCTGCTGCTGGTGATCAGGCGCGGGCGGCGGGGCATCCGGGGCAGTAGTGAGCCCTCGCGGAACGGCGAGTCGGGCCCGGTGCTTGCGCCCACCCCGACCAGCAGCGCGCCCTCGATCTGCAGGTAGGCGCTGTCCGCGGCGGTGCCCGCCAGCAGCCGGTTCAGCAGCTCACTGTATTTGGCCAGAACGACGTCGTCTGGCTGCGCGGCGGCCGACTGCGCCAGCAGCGATGCAGACGAACCTATAACCCTTCCCAAAATGGAGCCCTAACCCCGTGCAATCCCTCTCGGGCGTCCGGTGTAACCGATACGTTGCCCTTTTCCAGCCCCCTGGAGGACTAGGACGAAAAGCCTAGTCAGACCGGGACAACGGTGTCAAATTAGTATGTGCTAGGCGCAACGATAGGTGCTTGGAAAACTTGCGCCGGCCCAACCTTTACGGCAGTGACGGGCACCCCTCGGGCTCCTTGGGACATCTCCCCACATTGGTCATCGAGCCCCTTGCGTACGTTAACGTAACTGCCGGAAGGGACTAACGGGAGGGGCGTATCGCGATGTTGGAAGGGAGGGGGTTTCTCGGGATTTCGGCGCCGCCGGCGTTCGTCCACGCCACAGCCGAGGTGGACGAAAGCGCAGTGATCGGCCCGGGCACGTCCATCTGGAATGAAGCCCAGGTGCGCGATCGCGCCCGCGTTGGCGCCCAATGTGTGCTGGGTAAGGGCGTCTACATCGATATCGACGTCGTCGTCGGCGACCGGGTGAAGCTCGAGAACCGGGTCTCTGTCTTCAAGGGTGCCCGCATCGAATCCGGCGTCTTCATCGGCCCGCACTCGTGTCTCCTCAACGACAAGCGCCCCCGCGCGACGCTCCCGGACGGGACCCTCAAGGCTGAGGTCGACTGGGAGGCGACGGGAGTCGTGGTCGAGGAGGGTGCCGCGATTGGGGGTGGCTGCACAGTGCTGCCCGGCGTGACGATCGGAAAGCACGCCATGGTGGGCGCAGGGTCTGTGGTGACGCGCGACGTGCCTGCCCACAGCCTGGTGATGGGTAACCCGGCCAGGGAGGTGGGAAAGGTGTGCGTTTGCGGGGGTCGCCTCGAAGCAGACGACACCTGCCCGCTCTGCGGACGGGCCTACGACTTTGGTTCCCTGAAATGACGTTGACGTGGACGCCGGTCCCCATATCCATCGCCCGGCCGGAGCTCGGACCAGCCGAGGAAGCCGCCGTGCTGGAGGTGATGCGGTCGGGCGCCCTGGCGCAGGGGACGCAGGTCAAAGCCTTCGAGAAGGCCTTCGCCGCCGCCACCGGGGCCCGGTTTGCGATCGCCACCAGCAACGGGACCACGGCCCTGCAGCTGGCCCTGATGGCGCACGGAATCGGCCCTGGCGACGAGGTCATAACCACGCCGCTCAGCTTCATCGCCACCGCCAACGCCATCGTCCACACTGGCGGGCGGCCGGTTTTTGGGGACGTCGACTCCACCCTCAACCTGGACCCGGCATCGGTTGAAGCGCTGATCGGGCCGCGGACCAGGGCGATCATGCCCGTCCACCTGCACGGCAATCCTTTCCGGATCGCGGAGTTCCAGCGGATCGCAGACGGGCACGGCCTGGCACTGGTCCAGGACGCCTGTCAGGCCATCGGCGCCACCATCCACGGCGCCCAGCTGGGCTCCTTCGGCACCGCCGGCTATTCGCTGTACGCCACCAAGAACCTGACTACCGGCGAGGGCGGCATGATCACCACCAACGACCCTGGAGTAGCCGAGCTATGCGCCAGCTTGCGGAGCCACGCCTACTCCGGCGATGTGCCCTATCTCCACACCGCGGTCGGCTACAACTTCCGGATGACCGAGATCGAGGCTGCCATCGGCCTCTGCCAGCTGGACCGGCTCGAGGAGATCAACCGGCGCCGGCGCGACAATGCCGCCTATCTCGACGAGGCCATCGACCAGAAGGCATTCCCGCGCCCGCTTCGTAACCCCGGCCACGAGCACGTGTTCCACCAGTACGTAATCACCGTCCCCAGAGGGGCGCGGCTGGGCCGGGACGACGTGCGCCAGGGGCTTGCCGCCGCCGGGATCGGCAGCGGCGTTCACTACGGCATCCCGATTCACCTCCAGCCGCCCTACCGCGACCTGGCGCAGGGGCCGTTCCCCCTGGCTGAAAGCGCGTCAGCGGAGATGATCTCGCTGCCGGTTCACCCGCTGGTGACCGAGCCGGAGCGGGAGCGTATCGCGCAAACCCTGCAGAGCCTGCTCTAGGGCTAGCTGATCTCGCTCGGGTGCAGCGACCGGGACCAGGCGCTCTCGAGGGTGACCAGGCCCTCCTTGTAGAGGTCGCTGAGGGAGCGCTCGAGGGTCTGCATCCCCTCCCGCAGGCTGGTCTGGAGGACGTTGCGGATCTGGTTGGTCTTGCCGTCCTTGATCAGGTTGCGGATGGCATTGGACGCCACCAGGACCTCGAACGCGGCCACCCGACCTCCCCCAACGGCCGGCAGCAGCTGTTGGTAGATCACGCCTGCCAGGCTGGCCGCCAGCTGGGTACGGATCTGCTGCTGCTCCGCGCCGGGGAAGACGTCGAGGATCCGGTCGATGGCCTGGGCGCTGTCGTTGGTGTGCAGCGTGGCCAGGACCAGGTGACCGGTCTCCGCGATCGAGATGGCGGAGCTGATGGTTTCCAGGTCGCGCATCTCGCCGATCAGGACCACGTCGGGGTCCTCCCGGAACACGGCCCGCAGGGCCATCGGGAAGGAGGTCGCGTCGCGCCCCACCTCCCGCTGGTCGACGATCGCCTTGATCTTGGTGTGGACGTACTCGATCGGGTCTTCGACGGTGATGATGTGGCAGCTGCGCCGGCTGTTGATGGCCCCCACCATCGCCGCCAGGGTGGTCGACTTGCCCGATCCCGTAGGACCGGTGACCAGGATCAGGCCCTGCGGCAGGTCGATGAAGTGGCGGGCGATCTCGGGCAGAGCCAGGTCGGCCATCGTCGGGATCTCAGAGGGCAGCAGCCTCATCGCCAGCGATATCGAGTCCCGCTGGTAGAAGGCGTTGGCGCGCAGCCGGATCCCCCTGCCGAGGCTGACGGCGAAGTCGAGCTGGCGCTCGCGATGCAAGGTGAGGAGCTGGTCCTTGGTGACCAGGCCGGTCAAGGCATCCTCAACCTGGTCCGGCGTCTGGGGTGGGTAGTCAAGGTCGACCAGGACCCCGTCTACCCGGATCATCGGCTCGCTACCTGCCTGCAGCAGGAGGTCCGAGCCGCCGCGTTCCACCAGGGTCTGCATGTAGCCCTGGATCGTCATCGGGGGCTTGGCCCGCGTCGCAGGAACCCGCTGCCGCATCACTGTAGGTCCGTCAACTTTGGCCATCAGTCCAGAGCACCATCGGTATTAGTTCCCTCGAAACCGGCGCCGGCGCGACCGCCAGCATGAACGCCATTCTGACCGCCATTCAGACCATTGAGAAGGGCTCGGCTGTGGCTCCGGATCCCGAGGCTACTGAGAACGCCGACCTCGGTTAGCCAGTCAGGGGGTCCCAGGAACAGGACCGGCGTCGTGGCGCTCAACGACCGACGGCCAGTTCCTGGATCGGTGGGGTGACGGCGGCCGCTGTGGCCTCCATCAATGCGGCCTGGCCGTCGCTGAAGGTCGCGGTTCGTGGCACGTCGTCGACGTGGGCCAGTACGAAATCGACGTCGCCGGCGTGGCCGGAGGTCCGCAGGTACTCGGCGCTCCTGCCGGATTCGATCAGTTCGATGGGCGCGTGGGCCCACCGGATCAGCTCATCCCAGGTGCGCTCTGTCTCGGGCTCGAAACCGGCCTCCAGCAGCAACATGCCGATGCGAGCGCAGACCAGCTGGTCCTCGACGCGGGCCTCACCCCGGGTACCGGCGCCAATGAGGGCAACCCGATCCTCCGAAGCCACCAGCTTCGACGCGGTGGCGGTGAGGTTGCGGAGGCAGGCCACATACACCTTGGCTGCCGCCTGGGCACGGGCCAGCAGCTTGGTCCCCGCTGATGTGACCAGCACCAGGGGACGTCGGTCGTCGAGTCCCGCCAGCGTCGCCGGCGAGTTGTCGATCTCACACTCGCGCGGCATCACCCCACCCTGCTCCCCAGCAAGGAGGGGGTTGTCCAACCGGGCGCCCACCGCAACAGCCCGGGCGACCGTGTCGACGGGGTACACCTCGCGCCCCCCCACCAACCCCGTGACGATCACCGTGTTGGCGCGCAGGACGTCGATGGCGACGATGGCATGGCTGTCAATGAAGCCATCCACGCTCTTCGGGAGCGCGTCGATCGCGAAGCTCCGGCCGGTCACGTGGTCGGCCCGGGCGGCCTGGATGCGAGCTCGCGCTCGTATGAGCCAGCGTGAAGACCGCGGCGGTAGATCTCGACCCGGAGGATTTCCTCGAGGCGCACGTTGCCGAGGTGCACTTCGGGCCCGAAATGGCTGATGAACTCGAACTGGCTCTTCTTGGTGGGAGCCTCGAAAACGATCTGCTCTAGCCCCCAGGAGCAGGCGAAGGCCTCCGCCGCAGCGACGTTGAGGCTGGTGCCTTCGCTCTCACGAGCCCCGACGACGATCTGCGTGGCACCGGCGTCGAGCCAGTCGAAGCCCCGCTCGATGATGTGACGGACCGTGCTCTCGTTGAAGGTCCCGCCGGGCTTCTCGCCCAGCTCGGCCTGCACGTCGAGGTGGTGGCGGGCCGCCGCGTCGACCACCTCGTGGGGGTCTTCAACCTCGCGGGTAAACCCCTCCCCGGCTTCGATACGATCGACGCCCAGCGCCTGACAGAGTTCAAGGAACTCTTCGAGGCGGCCTCGGTCGCGCGCGATCTCAAACGACCCTCCGCCGGTCACCACTGGCACCCCCATGCGCCGAGCGGCCAGCACCTTGTGCTGCGTGGAGGCCTGGTCGGCGACCAACCAGCTTCCCATCGACAGCTTGAGTCGGGCGATCAGGGCCCCGCTCTGCTGGAGGTGGCTGATGACCGTCGACGGGTCGTAACCGGGGTCGAAGGCACAGGTCGTCCGGGGTAGATCGGGAACACCCAGGGAGCGCACGAAAGCAGCCGTGTCGACTTCCTTCGCGGGCCCCTTCGAGACTTCCGTACGCGAGAAGTTGATAAGGTCGGCTGGCTTCTGCTGGTGACTCATTTGTTACGGCCCCCCTGGTCTGCGCCGTCCACCATAAAGGTAGCTTCCGCCGGGCTCCGCGAGGGGCTGCTGGGTACATGTCCTACCAACTTGAACACGCTATCGCCCGCCGGCCCTGCATCATTGCGGAGTGGACGCTGATGCCTCGGCTCACCCCCTCCCGGCAGGCCCGGCACCGGCGACCACCATCGTCAAGAAGTGGCTAGGACATATGCCCTATTTGCAGGAAATTCGGCGGGGTTGCGTTAGGGTCAGTGAAGTTGATGCGCGCGCGGATCTGAGCGCGTTTAGGGGAGGGAGCGGTCGGCTATGAGCCTCGAGCACAGGGTATGGATGGTGAGGCGCGCGCCGTGGAAACGGGCCCTGGACCTGGTTGTGGGTGGGACGGCGCTGGTCATGCTGTCGCCGGTGATGTTGGTGCTGGCGATCCTGATCCGGCTCGACAGCCCCGGCCCAGCGATCTTCCGGCAGCAGCGCGTGGGACTCGGTGGCACCATGTTTGACATATGGAAGTTCCGGTCGATGTACGTCGGCAACGATGACGAGAGCCATCGGGACGCCGCCGCGGCCTGGTTCGCGGCTTCCCCCGTCGCCGAGAGCTACAAGGTGGAGAACGACCCCCGGATCACCCGCGTCGGTCGGTTCCTGCGCCGCTTCAGCCTCGATGAGCTGCCCCAGCTGTTCAACGTGATGCGCGGGGAAATGAGCCTGGTAGGTCCGCGGCCAGCGATCGAGTACGAGCTGAGCCTCTACCAGCGTTGGTACTTCGACCGCTTCCGGGTGCCCCCGGGCATGACCGGGCTTTGGCAGGTGTCGGGTCGGGACCGGACATCTGCACCTGCGATGATGAAATTCGACGTGGAGTACGCCAGCAACAGCTCGCTGCGCACCGACATCTCGATCCTGCTGCGCACGATCCCGACGGTGCTGGGCAGGTGAACATGAGCGGCGCCGGCATCTTCAAGTCGGCTACCACCGCGATCCTGCACCGCAAGGTGCTGATTGCGGCGATCCTGGTGCTGTTCCTCGCCGGCGGGGCAGTCCTGGTTCGGGTCACTCCCAAGACGTACGAGGCCCAGGCCCAGCTGTACGTCTCGCCGGGTGCCGACCAGGCGCTGCAGCAGGCCGACGGGCTACTCAGCGCCTACTACGTCCAGCAGGTGACCAGCCAGAAGGTCCTCCAGCGCTCGGCCGACACGTTGGGCCATGGCGCCTCCCCAGCGTCGCTGCTTCCCAAGATCAAAGTCGCCTCCCTCAAGGGCACCACCATCATCTCGGTCAAGGCCACCGACGGCTCGGCCGTCGACGCGGCCAAGCTGGCTAACATCGTCGCCACCGCCGTGGTCGACCAGAACCGCGCCGACGCCACCGGGGCCAACCAGCAGAGCCAGCAGTACCTGACCAACGAGCTCAACCGGCTGAACGCTCAGATCCAGCAGCACCAGGCCGCCGGGGCCTCACCCGAGCAGCAGCTCTCCGACCACCAGCAATACGACGTCATCTACCAGCGCCTGCAGGACCAGAACCTCCAGCTGGCCAAGAAGATCGACAGCATCACCGTGCTGGAGCAGGCAATCCCGCCAGACCGGGCGGTGAACCCTGACCTGCTTCGCTATCTCCTGGTCGCCGGCGTTGTTGGACTCTGCATAGCAGTGCTGGTAGCCCTGCTGGTCGAGCGCCTGGACGACCGCATCCTCGACAACGACGCCCTGGCCAAGGCGGCGGGGACATCGCTGGTGATCGCCGTGCCCAAGTCCTCGGTGTCATTGCCGCTCGGTCCCCAGGAGCCGTTCGGCCTAGCCTATGCCCACCTCAGCGCCCGGTATCCCAACGGCCGGCGCTTCCTGATCGTCGCGGCATCCCACCGGGAGTCAGCCGAAGAGGTCGCTGAGGCGCTTGCTGTGGCCGCCAAACGGACGGGCAGCGAGGCCGCCGTTCTGCAGGGCAGCAGCATGATCCAGCAGCAGGCCACCTACCAGGCCGAGCAGGGACCCACGCATCGGCCCTGGCGACCCGGCGGTGGCTTCGAGCCCGAGCCCGAATCCGAGACTCCCAGCCGGAAGCAGCCCGGGCTGCACATGCTTACGATTGCCTCGCAGCTGGCGCCGGCCCCTCGGCTCGACGAGCTCGGTGAAGACAAGATCACCTTCGTCGCCGTCCCCGCGCCATTCCTCAGCCCGCTGGCGGTGACCATGGCCGACAACGTGGACGGGGCGATCATCGTGGCGGTCTCGCGCTCAACCCGGGCGACGGACGTCATCCGTTCCGCCGAGCTCTTGCGCAAGGTCGGCGTCGAACCACTGGCGGGGATCCTGGTTCCGAAGGAGTCCGCCGGCACCAAGAAGATCTCAAAGGAACCGGCGGCGGCGACCAGCGCCGCGTAGGCGGAACGCAGCCGCATGATCGGAATCCAGCCCCGGCTCGAGCGTTCCGACAGCCAACAGCTGTGGGCGGTTGGCGCGATCCTGGCCCTGGCGGTCCCCCTTGGGCTGATCGCCCTGGCCACCACCAGGACGCCCCTGACGCTGGTCGTCGGCGGCCTGGTCGCCTTGGTCCTGCTTGGTTTGACCGCATGGAGGCCCACCGTAGGGCTGCTCTTCCTGGTGGTGGCGGTGCCGCTGACCGCGGGCCTGGGGCGGGGCACCATCCTGCCCCTGGCGCGACCCAGCGAGGCCCTGATGGCGGTTGTGATCGTTGGCACCCTGGTCCACGAGATCCCCATCCGTCGCCGGCTTGGCTACAGCGGTCTCGACCTGGCGGTGCTGGCATTCGCCCTAGGCGGCTCCGTGGTGCCCTGGGCGGTGCTCTTCCTGGATCGCCAGGGTTTCGGCACCGACACCTGGACCGCGGTGCTGGCGCCGATGCAGTACCTGGTCATCTTCCTGCTCTTCTCCCGCGTGCAGATGTCCGGCAGGACCCTCAGGCTCCTGTTCGGGCTGCAGCTGGCGGTTGGCACCCTGTTGGCCATCATCGGCTTGGCTCAGCTGGCCGCCCTTCCCGGGGTACGAGAGTTCATCGCCGCCACGTACCCCTACGGCGGCGGCGGCGTCGACATCTGCCAGTACGGTGTGTGCCGGCCGACCTCGCTCCTCGAGCATTGGAGCTCCTACGGCGCGTACGCGTTGCTTACCTACACGATCGCCCTGGCGCTGGTCTCGACCCCGGGGTCGGGCTTCTCCAGCCGCTGGCTACCACTTGTCATCGGGATAAACGCCGTGGCGGTCTTCGCCAGCCAGACGCAAGCCGCCATCATCGGGCTGGCGCTGGCTACGCTGCTGGTCTTCGCCCACAGGCGCCACGTGCCGCGCCAGCTGCTGATCGCGTTCCTGGCCCTGGTCATCGGCGTCGGGCTGTTCTGGCCCCAGATCCAGGCCCGCGTCGAGCAGCAGCTGGTCGGGCAGGGCTCGGGAGGACTGGCCACGCCGGAGAGTCTGCAGACCCGTGATCGCTATTGGAACGAGTTCTTCCTGCCGGTTGTCACCGACCACATTTGGGTGGGGACGGGCACCCTGGTGCCCAGCGACGTGCCCGAGCCGCTGGTCATGTTCGTGGACAACGAATACCTTCGAATGGCGCTGCGGGCCGGCGTCATCGGCGTGATCCTGTTGCTCACGATGCTGGTCTCGATCGCGGTTGCCGGCTGGCGCCAGCGGCGCAGTCCCGAGCCGTTGACGCAAGCAGTCGGAGCGATGGCGGTCTCGTTTGCGGTGGTGCTTGCAGTCATGGGTTGGACCGCCGAGTACCTGACCTACGCGGGGGTGTCCCAGCTCTTCTGGATGGTCGCCGGGCTCCTGGGCGCAACCATGCTTCCCATTGCCGCGACTCGCCGCCTGTCAGCGGTGCAGGCGGCACCAACCCTCAGCCTGGCGGAGGAGCCGGTGGTTAATGGCGCGCGCGCCCTGGCGGCGGTGGCGGTCCCAGAGGCGGAGCCTCTGATGCCAGGGCCCGACTCGGAGCCGATCCCCGAGACCTCAGGCGCCCTGCCGGTCATCGAGCCTGACCCGGAACAGGTCTCGATTCCGCTCCCATCCGTCGATGAGGACGAGGAGGACATCGTCTTGCATGCCCTACCGGCGATGCTGACGCCAGGCCCGTCGGCCGCGGCCGCGGCGGCGGTGCCGGCACTGGAGGCACCGGCTGAAGCAAAGGCGGAGGAGCCGGAGAACGCCTCTGACCAGTTCCAGCTCCAGCTCGCGTGGGGCGCAAGGGCGCCCGCGGCCGGGCACCGCTCGGGAGCAGCGCCGTGGCAGGCGCCGTCGTGGTCGGGCGTCGTGCCGTCAGACCCGACGCCGGTGCCCTGATCCAGCCGGACTGCTAGCCGGTAACTCCGAGCCGGCTGGACAAAAAGAAACGGCCCGCGGCAGGCGCCGCGGGCCGCTCCTTCCTATAGGCTAGGATGCCGCCGACGTGGCGGCAATGGCCTCCTCTTCCTCTTCCCGCGCCTGCACCAGGCCCGGAACAATATCCTCCGTTCGTACTCCCTCGAGTGGGAAGTCTGGGAGGTTGATAAGCTGTCGCTCCCCGTTATGCGACAGCGAGTGGGTGGCCGCCTCTAGCACAGCTACAGCGCTCAGCCCGGCGAAGCCGTCCGTCCGGGGACGGGTACCGGTTCGGATACTGTCGACGTAGTGCTCGCACTCCAGGGCCAGGGGCTCCCGCCACTCGATGTAGGGGATCACGACCTCGCCGTGGCGGTAGGAGAGCTGGAACTCGCCGAAGTCATCGGTGACCGGGGTCTCGACGCCCTTGTTGAAGACCTTGATCTTCTCCTGCAGCGAGACATCGTTGTACACCACCATCTTCCGATCACCGACCACGGTGATGCGGCGAACCTTGGCGGGGTCCAGCCAGCTCAGGTGGATCTGAGCGCGGACCCCGCCTTCGAACTCGATTTCGAGGTAAGCGACGTCGTGGATGTCGGGTTGCACGCAGGTGCTGCCCCAGGCGCTGACCGAGATCGGCTTGCGGCCCAGCACGTAGGTGATGATCGACACGTCGTGCGGCCCAAGGTCCCAGATGACGTTGTTCCGCGCCTGGAACAGCCCGAGGTTGAGACGGGCCGCGTCAACGTAGAAGACCCGCCCCAGGTCAAGCTGGACAATCCGAGCCAGTTCCTCGACGGCGGGGTTGTAGATGAACGTATGGCCCACCATCAGGGTGAGCTGCCTCTCCTCGGCTATCCGGTTGAGCTCGAGGGCGTCCTCGACACTGTCGGTCAGGGGCTTCTCGACCAGGACATGCTTGCCGGCCTCGAGGGCCTCTTTGGCGATCTGGAAGTGGGTATGGATCGGCGTGGCGATGACCACAGCGTCGACGTCGCTCTTGAGCAGGTCGCGGTGGTCTTTGAATCGACGCACGCTGGGGTACTGGGTGCGGACATAGGCCAGGCGCTCGGGGTCACGGTCGGCGACGCCAACCAGGGTGGCCTGGGGTAGGGTGGCGAAGTTGCGTATGAGTTGCGGACCCCAGTAGCCACACCCGATCACGCCCACCTTGACGCGGGCTCCCGGGAACCCATTCAGCTGTCTTACAACTCCGGACATGTCCCCCTCCCAGCATTCCCGTTATGTAACGGTCGATCCATTTCCCTTGTGTAAGATCGCAGCCTTTGAGGCGGCCGTCCATAGGACGATTTGCCGGCCGCCGATGGGCATAAGTCCCATTGCCCAAA
This sequence comes from Candidatus Dormiibacterota bacterium, assembly GCA_049644325.1. Taxonomy (GTDB): domain Bacteria; phylum Chloroflexota; class Dormibacteria; order DASZGP01; family DASZGP01; genus DASZHA01. The sequence goes on along the minus strand of JBARRR010000189.1, from coordinate 6,501 downwards.
CAAGGACGACGGCTGTGGAAAACTCGATGGGCGGACGCCTGGCTGCAGCCGGCCGGGCGGGTTCTGGTCAGGCGGTGGCCCCGAGTACGCCCAGGTAGCGCTCGCTGACCGTTTCCCAGCTGAGCCGCTCGAGCGCGGTGCGGGCCTGCTGCGCCTGCGCCGCCGCACCCTGCCGATCGGCCAGCAGCCGTTCGACGCCCTCAGCCAGGCCCGCGGCATCTCCGGGATCGAAGTAAGCGACCGCGCCAGGACCGAAGTATTCCTCGACCGCCTCCAGCCTCGAGCACACCGCCGGCACGCCCTGGGAGGCGTAGTCCAGCAGCTTCATCGGCAGCATCAGCCGCCCGTACCCGTCATCGAGGACGGCGACGATGCCGACTGAGGCCTGGCGGATACGCGCCATCGCATCGTTCCAGGGCAGGTAGCCGAGGAAGTCGACGCGATGAGAAAGGCCCAGCTCCGCCGCCAGCCGCTCCAGCTCGCCCCGGTACTCGCCTTCACCGAGCACCTCGAGGACCAGGTCGGGATGGGTCTTTGACAGCCTGGCGAGAGCCTCGATGGCGACCTGCACCCCATACCGCTGCACCAGGGTCGCGTGGGTGACGAGCACCTCGCGCCGGGCGATCCGAAGGCCGGTTACGAGGGCCCCCGGTTGGGTGTTGTAGATGACGCTCAGCTTGTCGGCGGGCACGCCCCGGCCGATGAGCTCCCGCTCACAGGCGCCATTGACGACCACCACCTGGTCGGCGTAGCGCGTGGCCCAGCCCTCGATCCTGGTGGCCAGTCTCACCACCCGGTGCTGGGCGTCGGCGCGCAGCCGGGCAACCGTCATCTCCGGCATCAGCTCGAACATGAAGAAGACCAAACGGGCCCCGCGCCAGCGCGCCGGCCCGCCCAGGAAGACGAGGAAGTCGGGAAGGTTGTCGACCTGGACGGCGGCATAGCGCCGGGTGAGCGACATCGCCAGCACCCGAGGCAGGGCGGCGAGGAAGAACCAGAGGAACTCCAACGGGTATCGCAGCCGGCTGTCGCGTTTGTGGGTCAGGGGGACCGTGTAGATGCGCAGGCCGGCTTTGGGAGTCGGTACCGCGCCGCCCTTCTCGCGGATGCTGACCAGGTCCACGCGGTGTCCCTGCTCCACCAGGTAGTCGACGTTGCGCCGCAGCGTGGGGTTGGTGGGATAGGGGTGCTGGCTGATCATCAAAACCCGGCCGCCGCCGCGGGCGTCAGCATGGCGGAGGGTGAGCTTGAGGCGGTTGATCCCGGTTTCTCGATCGGCTCGCAACCGTCCCTGGGCCGTCTTGGCGCGCAGGGCCAGCTGGTCGGAACTGTCGATCGCCTGCTCAATCGCCGCGGCCATCGCCGGCGGGGTGTTGGCGCAGTAGACCGCAGCCTCGCCGAAGCGGGTTTGCAAACCCTCGTGGGCAGAGAGCACCAGGGGCCGGCCCACAGCGATGGCCTCGAAGGCGGCCCGGTTCATGATGTGGGGGTCGAGACTGAAGGCGGCGACAACGTCGGCGGCGGCAAGGTGACCCAGGAACCGCCCATACTCGAGCCAGCCGGTGAAGGTCACGTTCGCGGGGGCGTTCTCGACCGTCCCGGCAGGCAGCCTGGCGGTGTCGCCGGTGACCAGGAACTCGACGCCAGGAACGAGCCGGGCCGCCTCCAGCGCCTCCGCGATCGGCTCCTGGGCATCGAGGCTGCCTGCCACGACCACCTGCGGGCCGGCAGGCGCCACGACCGGGGAAGCCAGACCCGGGTCGGGTAGCTCGTCGGGCAGAAGCACGGCCGGCGCCCCCCATTGTTCTGCCTCCTGGTACATGACGTCGTTGTGGAGGGTGACCGCGGCGGCGCGCCGGCACAGCCAGCGATGAATCGGTAGAGCCCAACCCCAGCGACGGGAGTGAAAGGCCTCTGTGTGGCAGTCGATGACCAGTGAGCCCCCGTGGAGCCGGCACCAGAGCCAGGCGACCAATGGCGAGAACACCGGCGGGGTTATCGCGAATATGACCCTGGGACGTTCGCGGTTGAGCGTCTGCCAGGCGACGACGGCGTCGCGCAGGTAGCGCAGCGGCAGCAGGAACCCCCTTCCCTGCAGCCTGCTCCCGCTGATGAAGTGCGCCCTTCCACCGAAAGCCTCCGCCAGTGCAACGGTGCGCGGCTGAAAGTCGCACCACGCAACGGCAACGGCCCGCCTCATTTCGCCTCCGCTCGCCTCCATGTCGTAACCGGCATCACACTAGCGCACGATCGGCGCAAGTCTGCCCAACCGGGTATTTGTCCTATGGGCCGGCAATAGGGGTGCTGTAGGCTCGTCGAACCGATGCGCTGGATTGCATGGCTGGCGTGTGTGGCCCTTGCCAGCTGCACCTTCCCACCCTCCTCGAACACGGCGACTTCGACCGGCGGCCCTGACCCCAACAGCCCTTACCTCGCGATCAATGGAGGCAGCCTCAGCTACCACGGCCACGCGGTCACCCTCCGTGGCGAGAACTTCAACAATGAGCCGGCGCTGGCGTGCTGCGGTGAGCCAGACATCAGCCGCATCAACGCCAACGCCGACGACTATGCGCATGTGGCCAATACCCTCGGGGGCAATTACGTGCGCCTGGGCCTCGAGTACCGGTGGTACAAAGCCGACAAGCTGACGTTCTTCCAGGTCATCGACCGACATGTGCAATGGGCCAAGCAGAACCACCTCTGGCTGGTCCCGGTGATATTCGGTCCCCCCGGGGGATCGAACGGGGACTACAGCGGCCAGGAGGGCTTCTGGGGCAGCGTCACCAACCAACAGGACCTGACCGCATTCTGGAGCGACTTCGCGACGCGTTACGCGGTCGAGCCAGCGATCGCCGGCTACGACCTGTTCAATGAGCCGGCGCCGCCGAGCGCGCGCGACTGGAAGGCCTGGGCGCAGGCCACCACCGACGCCGTTACCAAGGTCGACGCCAACCATTTCGTCGTACTCGAGCAGACCTCGGCCGACTGGAGCCTGCCGACGGTGAGCGCGCCCCGGATTCTGTGGTCGAGTCATTGCTACGCGCGGACGGGAACCGAAGGCTGCAACTTCCCCGGGCCCAACCACTCCTCGCCAACCGACCGGCCGTTCCTGGTTGGGGAGGTGGGCACCAAGACCAAGAGCACCGGGCTCTCCTATGTACCCGGCGACCTCGACGCCTTCAACCGCGACGGCGTTTCATGGACTCACTTCGTGCTGCGCGAGCCGGACGACGGGTTCGGCCTCTACGCCAACAATGGCGCCGGCGACTTCAGCCAGCCCCAGACGACGATGATCGATACCGTGTCCCGGGCGATGAAGGGAAGCGTCCGGCCCGGCTGAGCCGAAGCTGGCCGCCGTCAGTCGGCCAGCAACGAGTTAGTCAGGCAGGGTGCACGTAGGCGTCGGGCCGCCGGGGCGGGGCAGCTCCGATCCTCCAGGGATGACCAAGCGCACAACGGCCCGGGCGCCTGGCAGCACGGTCACGACGAGCCCGTCGGTTGCCGCCACCGACAGCGAGCCTGATTCGAGCGTGGCTCCGGCCGGCGGCTGCGGCCGGCGGACGCGGTAGACGCGCGGCTCGTCGTCGGGGTTGTGGAGGCAGATTTCGTTGGCGGTCATCAGGGCTCCCCACTCGGTTCCCTCGAGCCGCTGCTGGTAGGCGTGCCTGGCAATCTCCTCGAGGCCTCGCCAGACAACGGGCCTGGCAACGCCGAGAGTGTTCACCCTTTCGGCCAGCTCCGCGGGCCAGTCGGGGACGGCGCGGAGGTTCTTGCGATGCCCAAACGCGATCGCGGGGCGACCCAGGAAGAGGTCGAGGGCAAATCCGGCGTCGTCCCTGGGGCGACGACGCCACAGTAGCGGGAACCCGCCCCAGGCGAGGTCAGCCGGGCGCAGGCCGAGGTCGTAGTCGTCCGGAACCGCCGATTCCAGCGGGTAGCGGTCGAGCCAGTTGCACGTCGCCAGGAACCCGGCCTCGGCCAGGCTGGGCAGGAGATCCGCGGGACCGAGCCCGTGGGGAAAAACCATCACCCGGTCGAGGCTGTACCCGGTGCGGCGCTGGAACGCACGGCCCCGGTCGGCGGCGCTACGGATGGCGCGGCGCTGATGATCAAGTGACCGGTTAACGTGGCGCTTGCCGCCGGACGACGAGCGATAAAACTCGTAGCCGGCGTGGTCGTTGCCGTGGTAGCAGACGCTCACCACATCCGGGTGCTGCGCCAGGAGCCCAACGACCTCCGGCTCCGCCAGGGACAGCTCGCGGGGCACGGTGGCAACGGTGAGGTGGAGGTTGGCGGACGCCGTCGCCGCCAGGACGGCCGGGTAGTCCATGCCCAGCCGATGTTCCTGGAGCACGGGGTCGTCGATCACCAGGTCCGCCAGTGCCATGGGCGCATGCCAGGCGCGCCGGCCATATTCGCGCCGCATCAGCATCATGGCCGGCAGAATCGCAAGGGCCTGCTCGGGATCAAACGCCCCCGACAGCGAGGTCCTCAGGCGCTGGCTGCCCGAGCCGACCACCAGCCTCCCTTCTCCGATCGGCAGCTCGATCGCCAGGGCGGCAGCAGCGCTCTTGCCATTGCCGTAGGCCAGCACCTCGGCGTTGCTGGGTCCGGACAGCACCAGCGCCTCGGTCGAGGTCTCGAATGAGAGCCCGGCAAGCTCGGCGCCGAAGTCCGGACGGTTCGGCGCGAAGGTGACGGTCGAAACCTGTGCCGGTCTATCGCTGACCTCGCCATCCACCTCCAAGCTCGCCAGCAGCGCCCTCAGCGGCTCTGGTGTGGTCACGCCATTGACCAGGACGGTGCCACCGCCGGAAAGCTGCCGCCGCACAAGCGCCAGCCAGTCGTCGGGCAGGGACGCGAGGCCCTCAAGCGACAGCCCCAGCAATGGGCGGCCGTCGCCTGCGAGCGGCGCCGTCGGATCGGCGACGTGGAGGCCGTAATAGCGGGCGGCGCCGGCCGCGCCTGAGTCAGATCGCGAGTCTTGGGGAAGAAGGGCCAAACGAGCGCTCGACGCTTCGGCACCCTGTCGGGGCGCCGGCTGCACCCGAGCCACCCTGGAGCTGACCATCTCCTCCCTGGGGCGACTCTCGAAGGCCTGCCTATTCCCGTACAACCCTCCACGGACGACGTCGTCCAGGTGCCACCACTGTCGCCACCCCGCCGCCGCCACCAGTCTCGCTGCCTGCCGTAAGAAGTTGACGGGCCCTCTGCGCACGGGGTCGAGTCTAGTTTCGGGCCAGGTCAGACGCGCGGCAATCCTCGGATCCGCGGGCTGATCACGGCCAGGACCTGGGCGCTGAAGATCAAGGCAATGCTCAAGTAGGGGCTGATGACGCAGAGCGCGGCGCTCACCGCATACAGCGCTTGGAACGCCAGGATCCGGCGCCGGTTGGCAGCCAGTATCTGCGACTCCCCTTCTTCGCGCGCGAGCTTCGCGTGCCGGATGTACTCGACGCTGGCCAACAGCGCCATGCCACAGATCAGGAGGTTGAACCAGTAGATGACGACCGCTACCCGGAAGCCGATGAACTGGGCCAGCAAACCCGTCGACAGCGGCACCAGGGTGATGCCAAAGAGGAATCCCAGGTGGATCCAGGTGAAGCGGCGGTTGCTGCGCTGCAGGTGGGTCAGCTGCGCCTGCTGGCCGACCCAGAAGATGCCCAACGTCATGAAGCTCAGCACGTAGGCCACCAGGCGCGGCGACAGCGCGATCAGCGCCTTGAGGAGCGCCCCCTCGTCCCCGGCCTTGACCTCGGACGCGGCGGGGAGCGCGACACCGAGCACCAAGAGCGTCATTGCCACCGCGAAGATCCCGTCGCTCAACGCAGCGATGCGCTCGTGGCTCAGTCCCGCGACCCGCTCGTAGTCCGCCGTCACCATGGCCATGATTGTGGGCTGAAACAGCTAGCTGCCGAAAAGATGAACTCGGCAGCGTCTCGACGGCGATTTCCATCAGGAAACGCCGATTGTTACTGATTTCTTTACGTCGCCGATTCCACGCTGGATTTCTTAGTTACATAAGAGTAAGCCAGCCAAAGACTCAGTCCCCTAGCCCCTCCCGGAGGGTGACCCGCAAGGGCCGCCCTCCGATTCTTTTTCTTCACCCCTGTCGGCGCGAAGCCGCGGCGTCACCCACCGGAGGGGGAAAGGACGTCTAAAGTCGCGAATGTTACTGACGTTGTGATGGGTGCAACGCCACGCTGAAGCTCCCCCTTGTTACAGAAACGAAACTGGACGCGTAACGTAACCACAACAGCGGGTTACGCAGCCTCGACACCAGACGGAGTCGCCCACCATGGTAGCTGCTGCCCCCTTCTTCCACCTCTGCGCACATGGTTTCGCCAGGCTGAAGCGCTCACGGCTAGCGTCGATCGTGGTCCTTTCCGGGGCAGTGGTCGCGGGTGCCTGGCCGGCGACCGCATTGGTGGCCACGCAGCCGAGGCTGGGAACAGCGCTCAACTTCACCGTCCTGGCAGGATCGACGATAACCAACACAGG
>JBARRR010000188.1:0-3223 GCA_049644325.1 Candidatus Dormiibacterota bacterium | reverse complement strand
CGGGCCCCCGACGCCGACTTCTACCACATCAACCAGCGGCCGCAGTGGTTCGCCGACTACGTCACAGGGTTGGAAAAGAACGCCCACGTGCAGTACCAGGTGGGCAGCATCAAGAACCCGTAGCGCGGCGCGCCGGTGCGCTGCTTCGTGGCGGTTGGTGGGGAGGCCGACCTGGGTGCGTCCCTGGGCGGCTGGCTGGAGCACACGCGGGAGCGCTTCCCGGAGCTATCGGTGACGCCGGCGGACAACCTGCACCTGACGCTGGCGTTCCTTGGCGAGCTGGACCCGGGCCAGGTCGAGGCGGCATCGGCGGCGGTGGAGGCAACGGCAGCGGGGAGCGGGTCACCGTGGGAGCTCGGCTGGGGTGAGCCGGGAGCCTTCCCGGGGGCGCGTCGGCCGCGGGTGCTGTGGCTGGGGCCCGGGGTTGGCTCGGAGCGGCTGATGGCGGCGCAGGAGGTGCTGGCGGCGGAGCTGCGTTCGCGAGGGCTGCCGGTGGACCCCAAGCCCTACCGGCCGCACCTCACGCTGGCGCGGGTGCGGAAGCCGCCGCTGGCGCGCGAGCGGGCTGCCGAGGTGGGGGAGTGGTTGGCCTCGATGCCGGCGGTGCCGCCGCTGGCGGTGGACTCGGTGGTGCTGTACCAGAGCAGGTTGGGGAAGCCTGCGGCCGTGCACACGCCGATTACCACGGCGGCGCTTGGCTAGGGTCGTACTGTCTTAGAATCCGCACGCACGAGAGGTTGGCGAGCGCCGGTAGCTCAGTGGATAGAGCGGCTGACTACGGATCAGCAGGCCGCGGGTTCAAATCCTGCCCGGCGCGCCACCTTTGAGGCATCGCAGAAACGCTTGCTACGGCTGTTCTTGCAGCCGCCGATAGGTACGGTCCGCGTGGCAGTTCGAGCACACAACCTCGCATTTCGCGGCCTCCAGCCGGACTCTTTCAACGGAGACACTCAGTCCTCGGCCCAAGTCGAATAGTTTCACCCCCTGGACGTGATCGAACTGCATGACCCATGGCGGGTATCGTCGACAACAGTCGGCGCAAGGGACATCCTTCAAAAGCCGTAATACGGCCCGAGCCTCCCGCGCCACGGCTCGATTGCGGATCCGCGCCTTGTCCAGGTAGTACTGCTTATTGCGCTCGTAATGCTGGCGGACGTACTTGCGCTGGCAGTCCTTGCAGTGGTAGTGGAGGCCATCGTGGTTTGTCCTGTTGCGGTGGTACTCCGCGAGCCCTTTGACGACCCCGCATCGACAGCATCTCTTCGAAGGCATATACACACAATTGTAGCAGAACAAGTGTTCGTGCAGTACCGCAGCTCCCACGGTTGCGGCGACCCTTTGCCGCTTTAGTGCGAAACAAGAGGTTTACGAGCCCACTTGGCAAATTGGCGTGGCGATACGTCACAATAGCGACAGCATGATTATCAGGAAGCGGGGGGCGTGAGCGCGCGCATGGCCGCCGCAACCCCCAGCTCCTCCTCGAGGGCGCCAGGGCTCGACCTCGACAAACCGGTGTACACCATCAGCGTGGCCTCCGAGATCCTCGAGACCCATCCACGCACCCTGATGATGTACGAGAACCTGGGCCTGATCTCTCCCTGGCGCACATCGACGAACCGCCGCCGCTTCAGCCAGCGCGACATCATCCGGCTCCAGGTGATCCAGACGCTGACCCGCAAGCACGGCGTCAACCTTGCCGGCGTCCGTCACATCCTGTCGCTGCTGGAGCAGCTTCACCGCCATGGGGTCGAAGCCCCGGCCAACCTGGCCGCGGTGATGGAGAAGTACGAGACTACGCTCTGACGCTCACCAAGCCTGGTTGAGCTAGCCCGCCTTGCGACGGCGGCGCGCGGCACGGGCGCGCTGCGGGCGCCAGGCCGACTCCAGGAAGTCGGCGATCTCACCCGTGAGCCGATCGGGATAGAGGCGCATCTCGAGGATGTTGTTGGCCTCCACCAGTCGCGCGCGGGGCATCTCACTGGTGAGGAGCTGGGCGTCCGCCAGGGGATGGACAGGGTCGCCCGGATGGCCGATAACCAGGGTCGGAATGTCGATGGTCATTCGGGTTGGGTGGTCGGGCGCGATCCGGCCCATCATCTGGCCGGTGAGGATGGCGGGGCTGGCGGCGTGGTCCTGGCGGACGGCGTCGAGGGCGATCTTGCCGATCAGGGGCAGCGGCCCACGGGGGATCGGCGTGAGCACCCAGCGCAGCGCCGCTACCAGCGGACGGCCGTACTTGAGGAGGAGCAGGAGCGGCGTGAAGGTCTGCACCGCCGCGAGGATGCCGTTGTCCAGCACCGGCATTTCGACGATCAGTCCGCGGCACCGCTCAGGGGCCGCCATCGCCACCTCGAGGGTTATGTTTGCCCCCAGCGACGTGCCGCCGATGACGGCCTCGTCGATGTCGAGGTGGTCGAGCAGGGCCACCACCTGCTGGGCATACAGGCCGAAGGTGTAGCGCCACTGGTCCCGGGGCCGGTCCGAGCGCCCGTGTCCCAGCAGGTCGAGCGTGATGACACGGTTGCCGCGGCGGGCGAGGTCGCGAGCCAGCGGCTCGTGCATCCGCTGGTTGAGGAGCTGTCCGTGGGTCAGCACCAGGGTGCGCTTGCCGTCTCCATAGATGGTGTAGGCGAGCTGGAAACCCTCGAAATCGAAGTACGGCATCGTCCCAAGATACCTGTAACGTAAGCGGCGATGCCGAGCCAGCTGATCGAGCTCGCCTACCTCTACGTCGGCTCCGCCGACGTGGCGGCCGACATCCGCTTCTACTGCGAGGGGTTGGGGGGCGAGGTGGTCTGGCGCTTCCAGGCTTTCGAAGCCGACGTCGCCGCTGTCCGCCTCGCCAATGGGCCGCTCTTCCTGCTTGCCGACCACCGACCGGCGCCCAGCGTGCTGCCGATCTGGTCGGTGGAGGACATCGACGCCGCCGCCGACGACCTGCGCGACGCCGGCTTCACCGACGAGGGTGTGCGGGTCGAGGTCCCCGACGGACCCTGCCTCGTGCTCACCGATCCCAGCGGCAACCAGCTCGGCCTCCTCCACCGGACGCGGCCGGACGCCATGCCTCACTCCTACACCGACGACAACCCGCGCGCCGTCCGGGACTGAGAGCCGCCAGCGGGGCTGCTAATCCGCCGCGGCCCCGGGCCGAAGCCCGGGGCGCGGCATTGTCGGGGGGTTTTAGGGTGCCGGTTGCCGGCGGCGCCCCCTGCGCCGTCGGGGA
>JBARRR010000187.1:0-3456 GCA_049644325.1 Candidatus Dormiibacterota bacterium | reverse complement strand
TCAGGGTGGTGGCCAGCGGAGTGCCCTTCGTGTTCGAGCCCAGCGCCCTCACCCGCCATGTTCACGCCATCAGCATCCGGTCGTTCCGCAAGCAGCATTTCGAGGAGGGACGGTCGCTGGTCAGGATTGCCAGCAAGCACGGCCGCTCGATCGAGAGCCTGTTGGGTGGCAGGGTGGACCGGCCATTCGATCGGGTGATCGGCTACGCCTGGCGCCGCAGCCCCCGCGCCGCGGACGCCTTTGGCGGACTGGTCGGCGCCGGCCTCCAGGGCGCGGACCGGCTGGGATACGCGCCGGCGCAACTCGCGCTGGCCCGATTCTTGCGGCGCTGCTACGAGATCGGTGGCATCACGGTGGAAAGCGCCGCCGGGCCTGCTCGCCGAAGCTGACCGCAGTCCAAGCCAGGCCCTGACGCGCGGTTTACCGCGTGGAGTCGACCCCCGTCAGGTCTGCTCGTACCAGGGGACGATGATGGCGCGGGCGATACCGTGCAAGAAGAGGTTGAAGCCCAGGATCGCGGGGGTGGCTTCCCGGGGGACGCCGATGGCGTTGGTATCGACCGCCGTGACCGCGATGAAGTAGCGGTGCCGGCCGTGACCTGGGGGCGGCCCCGCACCCACGTACCGGGCAACCCCGGGCTCACTGCGCAGCTGGAAGGCGCCGGCGGGCAGACCGCTGCCGGAGTCGTCGCCGGCGCCGGTGGGCAACGCTGTCACGTCGGCGGGGATGTCTCCCACGGCCCAGTGCCAGAACCCGCTCAGCGTGGGCGCGTCGGGGTCGTAGACCGTTATCGCAAATCCCCTGGTCTCCGCGGGGAAGCCGCTCCACGAAAGCTGCGGCGAGATGTCCTGGCCGCCGGCGCCGAGCATGCCACTGACCTGGGGCAGCGCCAGCTTCTCCCCATCCTTGACGTCGGTGCTGGTGAGCTGGAAGGCCGGCAGCTTGGGCAAGAACTCATAGGGATCGTGGTGCATCTTTCACCTCCTGCTTGTGGTTACCCCGCGGTCCGGATCATGAAGCTTGGGGCGGGTCCTGGCTCCGCTGGCTATGCGCGCCCCGCCGACTGCCTCCCGATGCGGGACAGGGCATCGACGGTGACCGCCGCGAGCAGGACGCCGCCGGTGATCATGAACTTGATCGATGCCGGCAGCGCCAGCAGGTCGAGGCCGTTGTTGATGGAGCCGATGACCAGCGCGCCGGTGAGGGCGGCCCACACGGTTCCACGCCCTCCGAAGAGCGACGTGCCACCGATGACCGCCGCCGCGATGGCGTTGAGGAGCACGTCGCCACCGCCCGAGGACTGGTTGACCGCCAGTAGCCGCGACGCCGCGATGATGCCGCCAATGGCGGCCATGGTTCCCGCCAGGGTGAAGACTGCCAGCCGGATGCGCTTCACGCTGATACCGGCGCGGCGTGCCGCCTCGGCGTTGCCACCGACGGCGAACACGTGGCGGCCGAAACGTGAGCGACGCATGATGTAGTCGAAGCCGACGACAAAGCCCACCAGGATCAGCGCCGCCAGCGGGACCCCGCGGTTGGAGTTGAGGAAGGCGACGACGGCCAGGACGATCACCGTGGTGAGGCCGGCGCGGATCAGCAGGCCGTAGATGGGGGCTACGTCCAGCCCGTGTTTGGCGCGTCGCCGCCGGGTCAGGATCATTCCCCCGATGAAGACGAAGAGCGAGACGCCGGCCACGGCCCAGCCCTGCTCGGAGGTGAGGAAGTTGCCGGCGATGGAGTCGATGCCAGGGTCGAAGAGGTTGATCGTCCCGGTCGTGCCCAGGATCAGGATTAGGAGTCCCTCCCATGCCAGCAGGCCGGAAAGGGTGACCACGAACGAGGGGATCTTGAAGGTGGTGAACCACCAGCCCTGGAAGAGGCCAATGGCCATGCCGGTCACGATCGCCGCGGCGATGGCAATCGGGGCGGCCACCCCGTTCTTGACGTTGAGGACGCCCATCACGCCGGCGGCCAGCCCGCTCACCGAGCCCACCGACAGGTCGATCTCGCCAAGCAGGAGCACCAGCACGATCCCTATCGCGATGACCCCGATATCGGCGATCTGGACCATGAGGTTGGTAAGGTTCCGGGCGGTGAGGAAGTTGGGGTTGAGGTACTCGAACACCGACCAGATCAGGATCAGCCCGATGATGACCGGCAGCGAGCCGAGTTCACCCTGGGTCACCCGCCGGCGAAGCCGGGTCAGCCCGCCGGCTTCATCCGCGATGATCGCCGGGGCGGCGATTGGGACGTTCTCGGTGGCCACCCCTAGGCGTCCGCTTCGTCCCCGGCGTGGAGCTTGCCGAACTCCGCGCCGGTGATCGCCGCGACAACCTCCTGGCGACTGGTGTCGCGCACGTCGTAGTCGCCGGCGTTGGTGCCGAGGCGCATTACCACGATCCGATCGGCCACCTCAAAAACGTCCGCAAGGTTGTGGCTGATGACGATCACGCCATGCCCCTGCTCCTTCAATCGCAGGATCAGGTCCAGGACCTGGCGGGTTTGCGCGACCCCCAGCGCGGCGGTCGGCTCATCAAGCATCACCAGCTTCGCCGACCACATGACCGACCGCGACACCGCCACCGACTGGCGCTGCCCGCCGGAAAGGGACGCCACCACCAGCCGCGGACTCTTCAGGGTGGTGACGTTGAGGTCCTTGAGCACCTGTCGGGCCTTCTTCTCCATCTGCTCCTCGCTGATGGAGGGCACCGGGGTACTGGTCTCCTCGCGACCGAGGTAGAGGTTGGCGACGACATCGAGGTTGTCCGCCAGGGCCAGGTCCTGGTAGACGGTGGAGATTCCGAGGGCGGCCGGGTCCTTAGGCCCGTGGAACTTGACCGGGTTGCCGTCGAAGAGGATCTCGCCAGTGTCGGGGATGTTGATGCCGGCGATGGTCTTGACCAGCGTCGACTTGCCGGCGCCGTTGTCGCCAACCAGCGCCATCACCTCGGCGGCGTAGACCTTGAGGTTGACGTCGGTCAGCGCCTGCACCGCGCCAAACCGTTTGCTTATGTTCCGGAGCTCGAGCAGGGGTTCGCGCGCCGGCCCCTCCTGGGGCCGGCGCGCCTGGGCGGCGCCTTCTTCAGGCGTTGGTCCGACTACCGCCGCCACGATGAACTACGAGATACCCGCAGCGGTGCACGCCGAGGCGAACTCCGCGGTGCAGATCTCGTCCTTGGACCAGAAGTTGTCCTTGATCACGGTGTCCTTGACGTTGGCCTTGGTCACCGCCACCGGGGTCAAAAGGACCGAGGGGACGTCGATGGCCTTGTTGTTGGTGGTCTTGCCGCCGGTGACATCAGCGGCGATGGTGCTGCCGCTGGCCAGGGCGCAGGCGATCTCGGCTGCCTTCTGGGCCTCGGGGATGATCGCCTTGTAGACCGTCATCGTCTGGGTGCCGGCCACGATCCGCTGGATGGCGGCGAGCTCGGCATCCTGGCCGGTGATCGGGGGCAG
>JBARRR010000186.1:0-3229 GCA_049644325.1 Candidatus Dormiibacterota bacterium | reverse complement strand
GGCCGGCGCCCTGGCTGCCTTCGTGATCGTCCTCAGCGGGGCCTACGTGGTCGGCAGCAGCGCCGGCGCCGCCTGCCCCAGCTGGCCGCTGTGCGGCGCCGCCACGCGCTCCAGCTTCACTGACGTCCACATGCTCCACCGCATCGTCGTCGGCATCGGCAGCCTGGCGATCCTCTGGGCGGCATACGTGGGGCTGCGCCGCTGGCGCGGCACGCCGATGGCGGCGGTCGCCTACCTCACCGTGGCGCTGCTGGCCGCCGAGGTGGCGGTGGGCGCATTCCAGGCGGTGCTGGGGCTGCCTTCAGTGCTCAGGGCCGCCCACGTGGCGCTGGCCTCCGCGGTCTGGACCGGGGTTGTCCTGATGGCCTGGGCCGGCTGGCTCGAGACCCGAGCGGTGCGCCAGCTGGCGCCAAGGCAGGGCCGGAGCCTGGCTGGAGCCGAGTCGTGAGCGCGGTCACCACCGCACCGATCGTCGCCACCGGCGGCTTCCGCCAGGGCCTGCGCGACTACATCGCGCTGATGAAGCCGCGGATCATCCTCCTGCTCGAGGTCACCGCCCTGGCCGGGATGATGGTGGCCTACTCCGGCTTCCCGCCCTGGGACCTGGTCCTGGCCGTCCTCGGTGGCGGGGCACTGGCGGCCGGCGGAGCCAACGCCATCAACATGTGGTTCGACCGCGACATCGACGCTGAGATGTACCGGACGCGGCAGCGCCCCATTCCCGCCGGCCGGGTCCAGCCAAGAAGCGCGCTGATCTTCGGCGTCACCCTCAACGCCATCGCCTTCGTCATCATCGCGGCGCGGGCCAACCTGCTGGCGGCCGGGCTGACCCTGACGGCGACGCTGGTCTACGTCTTCGTCTACACCATGGCGCTGAAGCGGACCACGCCCCAGAACATCGTGATCGGCGGCGCCGCGGGCGCCTTCCCCCCGGTGATCGGCTACGTGGCCCTGACCGGCGCGCTGGACATGACCGCCCTCTACATGTTCATGATCGTGTTCTTCTGGACCCCGCCTCACTTCTGGGCGCTGGCCCTGCGACTCAATGGCGACTACGGGCGGGCCCACGTGCCGATGATGCCGGAGGTGCGCGGCCGCGCCTCGACCGCCCGCCAGATCCTGCTCTACAGCATCGTCCTGACCGCGATCAGCCTGCTCCTGGTGGTGCGCGGCTTCGGCCTCTTCTACCTGGTTTCGGCGCTGCTGCTGGGCGGCGCCTTCATCCTCCTCTCCGTCCTCACGATGCGGGACAGTGGCACGCGTTGGGCCCGCCGCACCTTCGAGTACTCGCTGCTCTACCTTGCCCTTCTCTTCGGCGCGATGGTTGTCGACGTCCTCATCAGGGTCGCCTGATTGACTAAGATTTCGGAGATTTCACATGGATAAGAAGCTGTCTTCCAAGAACATCCGCATGGGGCTGCTGCTCAGCCTGGTCCTGGTGATCATGGGCCTGATCGCCTGGGGCTGGACGGTGGCCTACCTGCAGTTCGTGCCCGGCAATGGCTGAGGACGAGGCGAACACCAGCGCCGACGAGCCGGCCGAGGCGGGCGACCAGGGCCACGATGAAGAGATCCATATGCCGCCCAACAGCTGGTGGCCGATGGTCACCTCCATCGGCATCGCCATCAGCCTGGTGGGGATCCTCTTCCTGGACCTGCCCTTCATCATCGGCATCGGCGTGGTCATCATGGTGGGCGGGATCGTGATGTGGGTGGTCGACGCCCGCAAGGAGTACCAGGAGCTCCACTGATAGGGGCGCTTGCTAGGGCGCCGCTAAGCTCTCCCCTGTGACTTTCCAGCCGGTTCCGCTGGCGTGGACCTTCGACCCGGCGATCATCATCGGTCTGGTTGCCGCCGCCGCCGGCTTTGTCTACTACCGGCGCCGTCATGCTGACGACCGTGGCCGGGGAGCCCTGTTCTGGAGTGGCCTGCTGGCCTTCGCCGTCGCCCTGGTGTCGCCCCTCGACGCGGCGGCCGACCGCTACCTGCTGAGCGCCCACATGTTCCAGCACATCCTGCTGACGATGGTGGGGCCGCCGCTGGTCCTGGCGGGGTTGCCGGTGGGCCTCGGGGCGCGACTGCCCCGCTTCCTGTTGAACCCCTGGCTGACGGTGGTCGTCTTCAACGTCGTGCTGATCGGCTGGCACTTCCCGGCGCTCTACGACGCCACCCTTCACAACGAGCTGCTCCACGTCCTCGAGCACGTCATGTTCGTGGCCACCGCTTTCCTCTTCTGGTGGCCGATCGTGGGACCCGCGCGCCAGGGGGCGATGAGTCCGCTGATGAAGATCGGTTACCTCGCCTTCGCCGGGGTGCCGCCCACGGTGATCGGCATGATCATGGCCCTGGCGCCGTCGCCCCTGTACGAGTTCTACAGCCTGGCTCCGCGGCTGATCGGCGAGGTCTCAGCCGAGTTTGACCAGCAGGTGGCCGGGGTATTGATGTTCGGGCTCGGCAACCTGATCTACTTCGTCCCGATCTCAGTCATCTTCCTGCGGCTGGCGGACGAGCCAGAGGAGGCGGCAACCGTGACTGACGGTGTCGTCAGGTAGGATTCATCGTCGAAATCGAATACAAATCAGGAGGCAGGATGCTCCGATCGAAGCTTTTGGCGGGCCTTGGGATAGCCGTGCTGGTGCTGGTCGTCAGTGCCTGTGGAAGCAGCAGCAGCTCGGGCGGCGGCGGTGGAGCAGCCAACGTCAGCTGCACACCAAGCCCAACCAACGTCTGTATGGTTTCCGATCCGACCACCGTCGGCAAGTACGACCCCGAGACGGCTGTGGTGAAGAGCGGCGGGACGGTCACCTGGGTCCTGGTCGACCCCGACAACCAGCACACGGTCACGTTCGACGACAACAGCTTCGACAGCGGACCGCAGTCGGCCGGGTACACGACCACCCAGACGATCAGCAAGCCCGCCGGCACTACCATCGGCTACCACTGCACCCTGCACGCGCAGATGACGGGGAAGATCACCGTCAACTAGCGAAGGTGGAGCACCTCGCCCGAGCGAACCTCGGTGCGCCGCCCATCGTCGGTTTCGATAACCAGGGCGCCATCGGGCCCGAGGTCCACGGCCACGCCTTCCACGCTGGCGCCTCGTCCCTGGGCGCTGACACGGCTGCCGATGGTGGCGCTGAGGTCGAGCCAGGCCTGCCGGGTCGCCACGACATCGCCGCTGCCGAGCACATCGTAGGCGGTCTCGATGCCGCCAAGCACCGCAGCCAT
>JBARRR010000185.1:0-18327 GCA_049644325.1 Candidatus Dormiibacterota bacterium | reverse complement strand
CGGGCGTCCTCGACGGCGTCCAGCGAGCAGCAGCCGTGGTGACGGTCCTGGTCGGCGGCGCCCTTGGGCCAGAGCTGCAGGGTGATGCCCGTGACGTCGTGCCCCTGCTCCTTGAGCAGCGCCGCTGCCACCGAGCTGTCCACTCCCCCCGACATGGCCACAGCCACCCGCGGCCGGGAGGTCATGACTCTACGACGTCCCCCTCGGCCGCGGTCACCCGCACCCCCTTCTCCTCGCAATAGGCCACCGCGGCGTCGAGGTTCTCCTCGCTGCCCTCCAATTCCAGGATCACCCAGCCTTCGTCGCGGGTGATGTCGGCACGCCGAATGTTGGTGATGACGTTGCACTTGACCCCGATCTCATAGATGACCGGCTGGGTAACGGCGTCGCGGGCGAAGGTCAGCTTTACCCGGCGCTTGGCCATCAGCCGCCGGCCACCGCGGGGACAATCGAGAGGTCGTCGCCGGGCTCGATCGCGGTCTCCAGCCCCGAGCCAAAGCGGATGTCCTCGTCGTTCTTGTAGATGTTGACGAACTGCCGCAGGTTGCCGTCGGCGTCGTAGATGCGCTCCTTGAAGCCCGGGTAGGTCTGCTCCAGCGCGCCGAGCACCTCGGCCACGGTGCCGCCCTCAACCTCCACGACCGATTCACCCGCGGTCAGCTTCCGCAGCGGTCCGGGCACTCTGACTTTGACGGCCATCAAATACTCCTCCGGGTTCGGAATCTGTTTTGGGGATTGTACTGGCGACCTCAGCCAACAACGCTCAGGAGGCGCCATTCGTCGGGCACGCCCTTGAGCGCGTGGGTGCCCCGATCCTCAAAGTTGATCCCTGATCCGACCACCAGGTCCTTGACGGTGCTGGAGACGAGGACCTCTCCGGGGCCGGCCAGCCCCGCCACCCGGGCCGCGATGTGCACGCCGACGCCACTGACGTCGTCACCGCGTCGCTCGATCTCGCCGGTGTGGAGGCCGGCCCGGACCTCTAGGCCCATGCCGCGAACAGCGTCGCGGATGGCGCAGGCGCAGTTGATGGCGCGGGCCGGGCCATCGAACGTTGCGGCGACGCCGTCACCAGTGTTCTTGAAAGCGCCGCCTCGGTAGCGTTCGAGCTGGCGGCGCACGCCATCGTCGTGCCGATCGAGGAGCTCACGCCACGCGTGGTCGCCAATCTCCGAGGCCTTGGCGGTGGAGCCGACGATGTCGGTAAACAGGACCGTCGCGAGTACCCGGTCGGCAGCTACGGCGGTCCGCTTCCCGGTGACAAACTCCTCGATCTCGCCCCCGATCAACTCCACGGCTTCACCTACCCAGAAGTGGTCGATCCCAGGAAACTCGACGTACTGTGCGCCAGGGATGTTCTCGGCCAGGTACCGCCCGTGACCGACACGGAACACCTGGTCGCCCGTACGGTGGATAACGAGGGTGGGGACTCGGATCGACGATAGGATGTCGCGAACGTCGGTGCCGCCCCACATCTCCCACAACGCGACCAAAGCGGCCGGACTGGCGCCCGCCCGCTCCCCCTTGGCAATCACCCGACGGAAGTCTTCATCTTGTGGGAGGCTTGGGACGAACCAGGACAGACTGGCGCCAGTGCCCCAAGACCTGGAGAACTCCCGCCCGGTTTGGGCATACGTCGCTGCTGGCATCCCGGCGGGATAGTCACGGTCACGCAAGTAACGCGCCGCGGTGCCGTAGAGGACCAGGGACGAAACTCGTTGCGGGAGCGTGCTCGCGAACAGCATGCATGTGGGACCACCAAAGAGGTCGCCAAGCAGCACCGCGCGCTCACTCCTAGCGGCATCGAGCACGGCGCGGATGTCATCCATGCGCTCCTCCAATGTCGGCAGCGCATGCAGCGGGACTGGATCTGAGAGGCCGGCGCCACGCTGGTCAAACAGGATCAGGCGACTGAACGCTGCCAGCCGTTCGGCCATGTGTGCGAACAGCGGAACGTCCCACAAATAGTCCAGGTGGCTGGCGTTGCCAGTAACCCAAATCAGGTCGACCGGGCCATCGCCAATCACGGAATAGGCGATATGGATGTCGCCGCTCGAGGCGTACTGGACTACGCGATCTTCGAGGCGCACATGACCACCCTCACGGCCTCAGCCTGCGCAGCGACACTAGCCGACGACGCTCAGCAGGCGCCACTCATCGGGGACGCCTTTTAGCTGGTGCATGCCGCGATCCTCAAATGCGATTCCAGATCCGACGACCAGGTCCTTAACTGTGCTCGAGACGAGAACCTCCCCGGGCTGAGCCAGCTGCGCGACCCGCGCCGCGATATGCACCCCGACTCCACTGACGTCATCGCCGCGACGCTCGATTTCTCCGGTGTGCAGCCCCGCCCGGACCTCGAGCCCGAGGAGCCGGACCGAGCCACGGATGGCACCGGCACAAGTGATGGCGCGGGCCGGTCCATCGAATGTGGCGGCGACGCCGTCCCCGGTGTGCTTGACGATGTGACCCCGATACCGTTCGAGCTGCTGTCGGACAGTCTCGTCGTGGCGGTCAAGCAGGTCACGCCAGGCGCGGTCGCCCACAGCGGTCGCCTTGGCAGTGGAGCCGACGATGTCTGTGAACATCACCGTCGCCAGCACCCGATCCGCGGCCGCTTCGCTCCGCCGTCCAGTTATGAACTGCTCCACCTCACCCGCGAATTGCGCCAGGTCCTCCCCCTGCGGTATGTGATCCCTGCCCGGAAGCTCGACGTACTTCGCACCGGCGATGTTCGCTGCCAGGTACCTCCCATGGTCGACTCGGAACTGCGCGTCGCCGCTCTGGTGGAGAACGAGAGTGGGGCAACGGACCGCCGGCAGTATGTCGCGGACGTCGGTGTCCAGCCACATGTCCAGCATCTTGATCAGCTGCCCAGGGCTTGCCCCCATACGCTCCAGCCGGGCCCACTGCTTTCGAGACGTCGGGTCCTCCGCCAGGCTGGGAATGAACCCGACGATCGAGCCACCAGTTCCCCACATGCCCAGCGTCACCTCCTTGAACCCAGCCGACGCGCTCGAGGGCATTCCCGGCGGGTAGTCCTCTGCTCGCTGCCATCTGGCGTATGTGCCCAGCAACACGAGCGAGGACACCCGCTCCGGGTACGTCGCGGCGAAGAACATGGCGGTGGGTCCGCCGTGCCCCAGGCCGAGCAGCGCCGTGCGTTCACTGCCACATGCGTCGAGGACCACACGTATGTCATCAATGCGCTCGTCCATCGTCGGCAGCTCCACCTTGGGCACAGGATCGGACAGGCCTCCGCCGCGCTGGTTGTACTGGATGACGCGCGCAAACTGCGCCAGGCGGACGAAGGTGCTGTCGACAGCCGGCACCTGGGCATCAAGGAAGCCGATTCCCGGGGATACCGCGATCAGGTCTACCGGACCCTTCCCCATCGTGCTGTACGCGATGTGGAGCTCACCGCTCCGCGCGTAACTGATGTCTGCATCCCAGGTCACGCCGGCGCCCTCACGGGCTCAGTCTAGATCCGGGAACATCTCCTCGAAAGACCGAACCGACGGCTGGATCGTCTTGCGGTAGCGATCCAGGCCGGGGATGACCTCGATGGTCTTGAAGCCGTGGCCGGTGATGTAGGCGACCACCGTCTCGTTGCCCTTCCAGCGGCCTGCCTTGGCAAGCTTCTTGAGGACACCGACGGTGACCCCGCCGGCCGTCTCAGCGAAGATGCCCTCGGTCCGCGCCAGCAGCTCGATGGCTTCGATGATCTCGTCCTCGGTGACGGTGTCGACCACGCCCCCGGTGCCGTTGGCGATGTTGATCACGTACTTGCCGTCGCTGGGGTTGCCGATCGCCAGCGACTTGGCGATGGTATTGGGCTTGACCGGCTTGACGCTGGTGCCCTCCTTGAACGCAGTTGCCACCGGGGAGCAGTTCAGCGCCTGCGCGCCGGTGAGCTTGGGGTAGGGCCCGGGGTCGACCAGCTCCAGCTCGATCAGCTCCTGGATCGCCTTGTTGTGCTTGACGAACTGGCAGCCGGACGCGATCGGAACGATGATCTCATCCGGCAGCTTCCAGCCCAGCTGTTCGGCGGTCTCGTAGGTCAGCGTCTTGCTGCCCTCGGCATAGAACGGCCGCACGTTGATATTGGCGAAGGCCCAGTGGTACGAGTCGGCCAGCTCGGAACAGAGACGGTTTACCTCGTCGTAGTTGCCCTCGACAGCGACGACGTTGGGCGCGAAGACCGAGGTCGTCAGGACCTTGCTGACCTCCAGGTCGGCGGGGATGAAGACGAAGCAGCGCATCCCGGCGCGGGCGCTGTAGGCCGCCACGGAGTTGGCCAGGTTGCCGGTGGAGGCGCAGGCCATGGTGTCGAAGCCGTTGGCCCGCGCCCATGACACCGCCACGCTGACAACACGGTCCTTGAAGGAGTTGGTGGGGTTCATGGTCTCGTTCTTGAGGTAGAGGTTGCTGAGCCCCAGCTCGGCGCCGAGCTTCTCGGCATGCACCAGCGGGGTCATCCCCTCCCCCAGCGTCACGGGCTCGGCGTCGTCGTTCAGCGGCAGCAGGTTGCGGTAGCGCCACAGCGAGTTGGGGCCGGCTTCAATCGACTCCCGCGACACCTGCTGAGCCAGCGTGCCGTAGTCGTACTTGACCTCCAGAGGCCCAAAGCAGAGGTCGCAGACGTGCGTCGCTTGCGGCTCGAACTCGCTCTGGCACTCGCGACAGATCAGTGACTTGACGGCGGAGGTCATCTCACAGAGTCTATCGACGGCCCAGTTCAGGCCAGCTTCGACGGCGTCACGTCGCGCGGGGAGCTCGGGCTAGGATTGCGCCGTGGAAACGGGGCTGGGCGGCAAGCGGGCGCTGGTCACCGCGGCGAGCAAGGGTTTGGGTTACGCGGTTGCGAGCGCGCTGCTGCGCGAGGGCTGCCGGGTGGCTATCAGCTCCAGCAACGAGGAGCGGACCCAGGCAGCCGCGCAGCAGCTGAGCGCTGAGGGCGACGTGATCGCCATGGCCGCCGACCTCGCCCAGGCTGACGAATGCGCCGACCTCGTCGACTGGGCGCTGCACCAGCTGGGCGGCCTGGAGGTGCTCGTCAACAACGCGCCCGGACCGCCGCCGGGCACGTTCGAGTCCATGGACGAGGCCCAGTGGCGGCACGCGTTCGACTCGCTGCTGATGAGCGCGGTGCGGGTCACCCGCGCCTCGCTGCCGGCGCTTAAGGCGGATCCCGGCGGGTCGGTCGTCAACCTGACATCACTCACCGCCAAGCAGCCGATCGACCTCCTGCTGCTCTCCAACGCCTTCCGCCCCGCAATCCTGGGCATGGCCAAAACGCTTTCGCGTGAGGCGGCGCCCGAGGTTCGCGTCAACAACATCGCCACCGAGCACATCCTCACCGACCGCATCCGGCAGATCGCCGCAGTCCGAGCCGAGGGCAAGGGGGTCAGCGTCGAGGAGGAGCTGGAGTCATGGGGCCGCGAGACCCCGATGGGCCGCTTCGGCACGCCCCAGGAGCTGGCCAATGCCGCCGTCTTCCTGGCCAGCGACGCCGCCAGCTACATCACGGGCGTGACGCTGGCGGTTGATGGCGGGTTGGATCGGGGGTTGTACTAGGCGGCTTCGGCTCTGTTAGCCTCGAGTCGATCGCCGTTTGATCCACGATCTAGCCGGGGGGCGCTGCGGAAAGAAATGCAGGTAGGGGAGTAGCGGGACGTAGTGCATCCATTGCTGCATAGAGCCATTGCCGTCCTGCCGGCCACGACCATAGCGCTCGCCCTCGTCGGCGTGACCCCCGTCGCGACACCCACCCTCGGCGCCGACCAGTCGGTGCGACAGATCAAGGTGCTCCGCACGGTTAACCTGGCCCAGGTCGCCAGCGCGCCGTCGGCCGCCCCGCCGATCAAGCACCTGGAGATCGACCACAAGGGACATGGATCCGCGCTGGCCACCGGCGAGCGCGCGGTGACGCCGAAGATCACCCTTGGTGGCAGCAGCGCACCGCCGAGCACCGTCGTCTCCGGCGGAGACAACGGCAGCTTCAACGGCATCGACATCAGCGACATGAAGGCCGGGGGCACCGGGACCTACGACGCCAGTAACCTCGGCCTCGAGCCCCCGGACCAGGGCCTCTGCGTCGGCAACGGCTACGTCATGGAGACCGTCAACGACGGTATGCGTGTCTACACCACCGCCGGGACCAAGGCAACGGCAAAGTCGGTGCCCCTCTCCCAGTTCTACGGACTCAACCCAGCCAACGCCCAGACCCAGCCGGCGTTCATAAGCGACCCCCGCTGCTACTACGACCCGTCCACCCAGCGCTGGTTTGTCACCATCCTCGAGGTCGACCAGGTCGTGCAGCCATCCTTCCTCAGCGACAACAACTACATCGCCGTCAGCAAGACAAATAACCCGCTGGGCGACTGGTACGTCTACTCCTTCAACGTCAGCGATAACGGCCTCAACGGCTCGCCCCTGCACACCGGGTGCGTATCCCCCGGGGCGGCGGCCCCGGTACCAGGTTGTCTCGGTGACCAGCCCCTGATCGGGGCGGATGCCAACGGCATCTACATCAGCGACAACGAGTACTCGATGACCGAGGTCTTCCCGGTTGGCCTCCCGGTGGGTCCGCCACTCCAGCAGATCCCTAGCTTCCTGCTACGCAGCGGCGTGGCGCAGGTGTACGCGCTATCCAAGCAGCAGCTCGTGACGGGGAGCTCGACGACGTTGGTGCAGTTCGACACCAACAGCGTTACCTTCCCCGGGCCGACCGAGGACGGCCCATGGCAGTCGCTGCAACCGGCCTCGCCGCCGCCTCACGACACAACCGTGCCGCCTCCCGGGGGGGCGGAGTACTTCATGAGCGACATCGGGCTACCCGTCTCGCCGACGGTTTCCAACCAGATCGCGGTTTGGGCATGGACAAATACCGCCTCCCTCAACACCGCCAGCCCCAACCTGACCCTGCAGCATGTCACCGTCAACACGCTGAGCCCGGCGGATACCTTCTTTGTGCCCGACCCCTCGGCGCCTAGCAGCACGCCTTTCTACGCTTACCAAAAGGCGGGCCCGCATCCGCGATCCGCCGGCTCGGGGGACGCCGAGGAAGTCCTCAACGCCAACGACGACCGGATGAACGCGCCGATGCTGTCCAACGGCTCACTGTGGGCCGGCGTCAACACGTCGCTGCCCCCCTTGAACCCCTCGGGCTCAGGGCTCGAAGCGCTTCCTCGAGTGGGAATCATGTACTTCCAGGTGACCCCGTCGTTCAGCGGCCCCAACCTGCAGGCCAGCATGACCCGGGACGGGTATATCCAGGTGCCCAACGGCAACGTCCTCTTCCCGTCGATCGGCGCCCGTCCCGATGGCGCCACGATCGCCACCTTCACGCTGGCGGGCATCGATAACTTCCCCAGCGTGGCCTGGGCGCGGCTTGACGGGCTCGCCGCCGGGAGTGGGCCTGACGTCCACGTCAGCCGTCCCGGCCTGGCGCCGGACGACGGCTTCAGCGCGCTTGGACTCCTGGGCCAGCAGGGCCTGCCGGACGTCCCGCCTTGCTCTACCTGCGTTGGCCGCTGGGGCGATTACTCCTACTCGGCGATCGACGAGGCAGGCTGCATCTGGGGCGCCGCGGAGGGCATCACCACGGGCGTCTACGACAGCCAGCCGCTCGTCATCGAGGGCCAGACCCTCCAGACGGCAGCCGGCGACTGGGGCACCGGCATCCACCACGTCTGCCCACCTGTGGTGACAACGGCGACTGAGCCGATTACGGTCGCCGTCGCGCCGCTGCCGAATACAAGCGCCGGGGGCACTTCGCCGCTGCGGGCGTGGCTCGCGATCGCCCTGGTGGTCGCGATTGCCAGCGGCCTGGCACTGCGGCGCGGGCTGGCCCGCTAGGCCGAGTAGGTCAACCCCAGGTCCGGCGCGACCTTCTTCAGGCTCTCGACGATGAAGCCGATGTGCTGGTCGGCGTCAACGTCGAGCTCGCGCCAGCCCTTCTCGATGTCCTCTCGCGAGACGCTCCGGGCAAACGCCCTGTCGCGCATCTTCTTGTGCACCGACCGCGCCTCCACCAGTGTCAGGTCGCGGCCCTTGACCAGCGCCACCGCAACAATGAAGCCGGTCAGCTCGTCGGAGGAAAACAGCACGTGCTCCATCAGGTTCTCGCGGAGCACGCCGACGTGGTCGTTGTGGCTCTCGACGGCATGGCTGATGACGTCGGGCCAGCCCAGGTCGCGGAGGATGCGGCCGCCGGCGAGGCCATGCTCCAGCGGGTCCGGGTGCTTCTCGTAGTCGAAATCATGGATCAGCCCAACGACCCCCCAGAGGTCTTCGTCCTCGCCGTACTGCTGGGCGAAGCCGCGCATCGCCGCCTCCACGGCCAGGCCATGCTTGCGCAGGCTCTCCGACTGGTTGTGCTCGTGCAGCAGCGCCAGCGCCTTCTCGCGGTCGTGGGGCCCGCCCGGCGCCCAGCTGCGCTCGTCGGCGCTCACTGCACCCCCGCCTGCTCGCGGGCAAGCAGGTGGTCGTAGATCAGCTGGCTCCAGGATTCCATGTCCAAGTAGTAGATCTTCATCTCCTCCAGGCGTAAGAGCTCGCCCTCAAGTTTCTCGGTCTCGCGGATGCTGATCACCGGACTGTCGCCGGTGACCTCGAAGACCAGGCCGAGGTGCACTCGGCTGACGTCGTTGGAATCGTCATTCAACAACCCGACCAAGCGGTGCGTCCAGTCCCCAGCGTACGTTACCTCCTCAGCGAACTCGCGGCGGAGCCCTTCCAGCACCACGTCATCGGCCTCGTCGCTGACGTCCTCGCGGTTGATGTGGCCGCCGATGCCGAGCGAGTACAGGTGGCGCAGCCGCTTCTCAGAGCTCTGCTTGAGCCGGCGGGTGAGGAAGTAGCGGTCGTCGTGGCGAAAGACGACATAGGGGATGATCTGTTGGAAATTGGGGTCGTCCTCGACCTCGCCGCGGGGTCGGAACTGGCGCCGCTCGGCGATGATGCTGAGGTAGCGCTCGGGGTGCGAGTCGATGAACCCATGCCAGGCGCCGTCAGGAAAGATCTCCTCGCGTGGCACCACCAGCACCTCCTCGGTGCGCCATGACGGCATCAGACGACGCGGTTGTGGAGCACGCCGATGCCTTCTATCTCGACCTCCATCTCATCCCCGCGCTGCACCGGGCCGACCCCGGGCGGCGTGCCTGTGAGGATGACGTCGCCGGGCTCGAGGGTCATAACACCGCTTATGTAGGCGACCAGCTGGGGCACCCCGAAGAGCATGTCCGAGGTGTTTCCCTCCTGGCGGACGGCGCCGTTGACGCGGCAGACGACGACCAGGGCACCAGGATCGAGGTCGGCCACCACCTCCGGGCCGAGAGGACAGAAGGTGTCGAAACCCTTGGCCCGCGTCCATTGGCCGTCCTTCTCCTGGAGGTCGCGGGCGGTGACGTCGTTGGCGCAGGTATAGCCGGCGACAAACGAGAGGGCTTGGTCGATGCTGGCGTCGTGGCAACGCCGCCCGATGACGACGGCCAGCTCGCCCTCGTGGTGGACGTTGGTACTGGCGGCCGGATAGACCACGCTGTCGCCGTCACCGACCACCGTCGTCGGCGGTTTGAGGAAGATCAATGGCTCCGTCGGTATCTCGTGCCCCAGCTCCCTGGCGTGGGCCACGTAATTCCGCCCCACCGCGACGATTTTGGAGGGGCGGAGCTCAGGCATCCGCGTAGTCTACGGCCCGGGAGGGAGCGGAGCTAGGCCTCGGCCTGGCCCGCCTTGTCGCGCGCCGAGCGCGCCTTGAGGATGCCGTATTCGAAGGCATCGGCGAGTGCCAGCCAGGATGCCTCGATGACGTTGGTGGAGCAACCAACGGTGCTCCAGCGAGCGTGCTTGTCGCCGGACTCGATCAGGACGCGGACCCCGGCCGCGGTGGCGGCAACGCCGTCGAGGACGCGGACCTTGTAGTCGTGCAGCCGCATCTCGTCGATCTCCGGGAAGGACGGCACCAGCGCCTTGCGCAGGGCGGCGTCAAGAGCGTTCACGGGACCGTTGCCCTCGGCGGCGGTGTGGATCACCTTGTCGCCCACACGGACCTTGACCGTGGCTTCGCTGACCATGGGGTTGCCCTCGCGCTGCTCCACCAGGGCGATGTAGTCAACCAGCTCAAAGGGCGCCTGGTGGCCCCGGGCGCGGTGGATCACCATCTCGAAGGACGCCTCGGCGCCCTCGAAGGAGTAGCCCATGTGCTCCAGCCGCTTGACCTCGTCAGCCAGGCGGCGGGCGAAAGCCTTGTCGCCTTCGAGGTCGATGCCGAACTCCTCGGCCTTGTGCATCACGTTGCCGCGCCCGGCCTGGTCGGAGACGACGATGCGCTTGCGGTTCCCCACCAGCTCGGGCTCGATGTGCTGGTAGGTGTATGCCGCCTTCATCATCGCGTCGACGTGCTGGCCGCCCTTGTGGGTGAAGGCGCCCTCGCCGACGAATGGTGCCGAGATCGCGGGCACCACGTTGGCCAGCTCACCGATGTACTGCGAGGCCTCGGTCAGGGTCGCCAGCTGCGCCGGGCTGACGACCTGGTAACCCATCTTCAGCTGGAGGTTGGGGATGATCGTGGTCATGTTGGCGTTGCCGGTGCGCTCGCCCAGCCCGTTGACGCAGCCTTGGACCTGGACCGCCCCAGCGGTGACCGCGGCCAGGGTGTTGGCCACGCCAACGCCACAGTCATCGTGGCAATGGATGCCGACGACGGGGCCGAGCTTCTCCACCACTGCCGCGGTGACCTCGGCGATGGTGCCGGGCAGGTTGCCGCCGTTGGTGTCGCAGAGGATTACGCGGGTGGCGCCGCCCTCCAGCGCCGCCTCCAGGCAGCTCCGTGCGTAATCGGGGTTGGAGGCATAGCCGTCGAAGAAGTGCTCGGCGTCGTACATCGCCACGCGACCGGCGGCCTTGAGGAAGGCCATCGACTCGCGGATCATGGCCGCGTTCTCATCGAGGCTGGCGCGGATGACGTCCTCCACCTGGCGATCCCAGCTCTTGCCCACCAGCGTCACCACCGGGGTTTCAGCGTCGATCAGCTGGCGTAGGCCGAGGTCGTCGGCGGCGGCCGCGCCGGGCCGCCGGGTGGCGCCAAAGGCGGCCAGGACGGCGTGCTTGAGCCTCACCGACTTCATCTCGTCGAAGAACTCGGAGTCCTTCGGGTTGGAGCCTGGCCAGCCGCCCTCGATGTAGGTCACCCCGAGGTCGTCGAGCTTGGCGGCGATCTTCAACTTGTCGGAGACAGAGAAGCTGATCCCCGGGCCCTGGGCGCCGTCGCGAAGGGTCACGTCGTAGAGCTCAAGGGCTCGGTTGCCGGCCGTCATCCCGGCACCGTGTCGGGAACCATTCGCGGCAGCGCCGCCAGCACCGCAGATCCGACCTGCCCGGTGGACTCTGAGCCACCCAGGTCGCTCGTGAGGTGGCCGGCCTCGATCGTCTTCTCGACCGCGCCACGCACGCCATCGGCGGCGGCGGCAA
The DNA here is from genome assembly GCA_049644325.1 of Candidatus Dormiibacterota bacterium. Taxonomy (GTDB): domain Bacteria; phylum Chloroflexota; class Dormibacteria; order DASZGP01; family DASZGP01; genus DASZHA01. The sequence continues at coordinate 6,852 of JBARRR010000185.1, read as the reverse complement.
GCCCAACCGAATCCAGCAGCATGGCGACGCTCAGTATCGCGCCCAAGGGATTGGCCAGTCCCTTGCCGGCGATGTCGGGGGCGCTGCCGTGGATGGGCTCGAACAAACCGGGGCCGACGCCGCTGAGACTGGCGGACGGCAGCATGCCTAGGGAGCCGGATAGCATCGCAGCCTCGTCGGTGAGGATGTCACCGAACAGGTTCTCGGTGACGATGACGTCGAAGTCGCGGGGGGCGCGGATGAGGCGCATGGCGGCGGCGTCCACCAGCTGATTTTCCAGGCGGACCTGGGGGAAGTCGACGGCCACCTCGCCCACGACCTCGCGCCAGAGCTGCGATGTCACCAAAACATTGGCCTTGTCAACCGAGACCAGGGGCTTGCCGGAATCGCGCTGTTGGGCCTTCTCGAATGCAAAGCGGGCGACGCGCTCGATCTCCCGTCGGGTGTAGATCATGGTGTCGACCGCGGACTCGTCGGCCCCCTCGCCACGGCGCTCCTTGGGCTGCCCGAAGTAGACCCCACCGGTCAGCTCGCGGACCACGACCAGGTCGACACCCTGCACCACCTCGCGCTTCAGGGTGGAGCGATCGGCCAGCGCCTCCGGCACCCAGACCGGTCGGACGTTGGCGAAGACCCCCATCCCCTTGCGCAGCCGCAGCAGTCCCGACTCGCAGCGCATGTCGCCGCTGAGCTGGTCCCACTTGGGGCCCCCGACAGCACCCAGCAGCACGGCGTCGGAGGTGACGCAGGCGTCCAGTGTCTCCTCCGAGAGGGGGGTGCCCTCGGCATCGATGGCGGCGCCGCCCATGCGCCGCTCCTCGAGGGTCAGGGCGATCCCGGCGATCTCGGTCGCGGCGCGAAGCACGCCCACGGCCTGCTCCGTCACCTCGGGACCGATTCCGTCGCCGGGAAGGACGACGACGCGGAGACCCGTGGGCTCCGGGCTCACGCGACTACTCCCGTTTGCGAGCTGGCCGCCGGCTTGCGTCGCATGTCCGGCATCCAGGATGGACGCCGTGCCTCGAAGGCGCTGATGGCGTCCTCCTGGACCTGCGTCAGCCCGATGTCATCCAGGCCTTCGAGCAGGCAGTGCTTGAGGAAGGGGTCGACCTCGAAGGAGTAGGACAGCTCGCCCAGGGTCACGGTCTGCGACTCCAGGTCGACGGTCGCCTCGACGCCGGGCTCCTCCTCGGCCCGCGACGCCAGCAGGTTGACCGCGTCCTCGGGCAGCTGCACGGTGAGCAGCCCCTCCTTGCCCGAGTTGCCGCGGAAGATGTCGGCGAAGCCGGGGGCGATCACTACGCGGAAGCCGAATTGGTCGAGCGCCCAGACGGCGTGCTCGCGGCTGGACCCGCAGCCGAAGTTGCGGCCCGCGACCAGCACCCGGCCGCTGCGGAAGGGCTCCTGGTTGAGCATGAAGTCGGGCTTCTCGCTGCCGTCCTGGTTGTAACGCCAGTCGTTGAACAGGAATGGCCCGTACCCGGTGCGCTCGATGCGCTTCAGGAACTGCTTGGGGATGATCTGGTCGGTGTCGACGTTGTGCTTGACCATCGGCACGACAACGCCGGTCTCCCTACGGAACGGCTTCATCGGCTGGCCCCTGCCGCCACGGGAAGCTCGCGGACGTCCACGAAGTGGCCCTCGATGGCGGCTGCCGCGGCCATCGCGGGGCTCACCAGGTGGGTCCGGCCTCCCCTCCCCTGGCGGCCCTCGAAGTTACGGTTGCTGGTCGAGGCGCAGCGCTCCCCGGGCAGAAGGATGTCCGGGTTCATGCCCAGGCACATCGAGCAGCCGGCGTCGCGCCACTCGAGCCCGGCGTCAATGAAGACCCGATCAAGTCCCTCGGCCTCCGCCTGCGCCTTGACCTGCATCGACCCGGGCACCACCATCGCGTGCACCGACGGCGCAACCCGGCGGCCCGCAACCACCGAGGCGGCGATGCGGAGGTCGGAGATGCGGGAGTTGGTGCAGGAGCCGATGAAGACCCGGTCGACGGCGATCTCCTGGATAGGCGTCCCCGGTTCGAGCGCCATGTAGGCCAGCGACTGGCGTGCGGAGTCCCCCTGGGCCGGGTCGGCAAAGCTCTCGGGGTCGGGAACGGACTCTCCCACCGTCACCGACTGAGCCGGGTTCGTCCCCCACGTCACATAGGGCTCCAGCTCGGCCGCATCGATCAGCAGCGTCTGGTCGTACGTCGCGCCCGGATCGGTGGGAAGCGTGCGCCAGTACGCGACGGCCTCGTCCCAGTCGGCGCCTTGGGGAGCATACGGCCGGCCCTTGATGTACTCGAACGTGGTCTCGTCGGGCGCGACCATGCCGGCGCGGGCGCCACCCTCGATCGACATATTGCAGACGCTCATCCGCTCCTCCATCGACATGGCGCGGAACGTCGAGCCGGTGTACTCCAGGACATGGCCGGTGCCACCATCGACACCCAGCCGGTTGAGGATGCCAAGGGCCACGTCCTTGGCCGCGACGCCAAGGGGCAGCTCGCCGTCGACCCGGACCTCGTACGTCCCCGGCTTGTTGATCCGGAGGCACTGGGTGGCGAGCACATGCTCCACCTCGGAGGTGCCGATGCCAAGGCCGAAGGTGCCGAAGGCACCGTGGGTGGAGGTGTGGCTGTCACCACAGGCAACCACCAGGCCGGGCAGGGTCACGCCGAGCTCGGGCCCGATGATGTGGACGATGCCCTGCTCGCGGGTGCCCAGCCCGAAGCAGACGATGCCCGCCTCCTCGCAGTTGCTGTTGAGCGTATCCACCTGCTTCCGGGCGATCTCGTCGGTGATGCCCTTGTCGCGATCGATGGTGGGGACGTTGTGGTCGTGCGTGGCGACCGCCTGCCCAGGACGGCGGACGCTGCGGCCGGCAAGCCGGAGCCCCTCGAACGCCTGCGGCGAGGTCACCTCGTGGACCAGGTGCATGTCGACGTACACGATGGTCGGCTCGCCGTCCCTGGCGTAGACGGTGTGGGCGTCCCAGATCTTGTCGAAAAGCGTGCGCGCTGCCATTCCTGTCAAACCACTCCGGAGACCAAGCGTGTTCGGACTATGGGGTCCCGGCGGCCGCCGCGGGCTGGGCGGCGCCCGAGTCCTCGGGCTTAATCCGCGGCGTGTCGCCGAGGTCGACGAGCTTGTTGAGGGCGTTGATGTAGGCGCGCGCCGACGCCACCAGGATGTCAGTGTCGGCGCCATGGCCCGATGCCAGGTGCGGCCCGCGCCGCACTCGGACGTTGACCTCGCCGACGGCGTCGATCCCGGCGGTGACCTCCTGGACGCGGTACTCCTTGAGCTCATTGGGCAGCTTGACGATGGCGTTGATGGCCGCGTAGGCGGCGTCCACGGGCCCGTCGCCCATGGCTGCGGCCTCCTCGGTCTTGCCGTCCTCGAAAGCGATCCGCACCGTGGCGGTCGGCTTCAGGTGCGTGCCTGAGCTGACCTGGAGATGGTCGAGCTTGAAGGTCTCCGTCGCCATCCGCGCCTCGTCGGCGACGATCGACTCGAGGTCGCGGTCGGTAACGTCCTTCTTCTTGTCGGCCAGCGCCTTGAAGCGCTGGAAGGCGCGCTTGAACTCCTCGTCGCCTAGCTGGTAGCCCATCTCCTCGAGCCGCACCTTGAACGCGTGCCGGCCGCTGAGCTTGCCCAGGACCAGCTTGTTCTCGGTGCCGACATCGGTGGCGTCGATGATCTCGAACGTCTTGGGGTCCTTGAGCACGCCGTCCTGGTGGATCCCCGAGGCGTGGGCGAAGGCATTGGCGCCGACCACCGCCTTGTTGGGCTGAACCAGCATGCCCGTCAGCTGGCTGACCAGGCGGCTGGTTCGATAGATCTGGCTGTGGTCGATCTTGGTCCAGACGCCATAGATGTCAGGGCGAAGCCGGACCGCGGTGGCGATCTCCTCGACCGAGGCGTTGCCCGCGCGCTCGCCGATGCCGTTGATACACCCCTCGATCTGGCGCGCTCCCGCCAGCACCGCCGACAGCGAGTTGGCAACCGACATGCCGAGGTCGTCGTGGCAGTGGACCGACAGGACGACATCGCGCATTGAGGGCACCCGCTCGTACAGATAATCCATCAGCGCCTGCCACTCCGCCGGGGTGGCGTAGCCCACCGTGTCGGGGACGTTGATCGTGGTGGCGCCCGCCTCGATGGTGGCGGCAATGATGTCGACCAGGTACTCCTTCTCGGTCCGGCTGGCGTCCATCGGCGAGAACTCCACGTCCTCGACGAAGCCCTTGGCCATCTTCACCGCGTCGACGGCGCGGTCCAGGATCTCCTGCGGCGTCTTGGCCCAGCTGACCATGTCGCGGTGCAGCGGCGATGTCCCGACGAACGTGTGGATGCGGGGGTGCTTGGCCGCAGATACCGCGTCCGCGGCCCGGAGGATGTCCTCCTCCGGCCAGATCCGGGCCAGGCCCGCGACCGTCGACGTCTCGACCTGCTCGGCGATGGCGCTGACCGCGGAGAAATCGCCGGGCGAGGAGTTGGGGAAGCCGGCCTCGATGACGTCGACCCGCAGCCGCTCCAGCTGCTGCGCGACCTGCAGCTTCTGGTCGATGTTCATCGCCGCGCCGGGCGACTGCTCGCCGTCGCGAAGCGTTGTGTCGAAGATGATCAGATGGTCTTCGGGAGCGCCCTCCGCGGTGGCGCCCAGCGGCGCCGCGCTCTCCAGCTCCTCCGGGCCTACCGCTACCTTTCCGTTGTCGTCGCTTCTCTCCGTCATGTCTTGACTTCGGCGGCCTCCACCGCCGCCTTGCCATCGCCCGCTGGCGCGACATCCGGCGCCGTCTTGGCGCCCAGCCAGCTCATCTTCTGGCGGAGCTCGGCGCCGACCTCCTCGATCTGGTGGTGCTGGTCGGCTTGCTTGAACTCGATGAAGTTCGGCCGCCCGGCGGCGTTCTCCTCGATCCAGCGGCGGGCGAAGCTGCCATCCTGGATTTCGCGGAGCACCTGGCGCATGGTCTCGCGGACCTGCTCGTTGATGATCCGCGGCCCGCTGACGTAGTCGCCGAACTCGGCGGTGTCGCTGACCGAGTAGCGCATGTAGTTCATGCCACCCTGGTACATCAGGTCGACGATCAGCTTTAGCTCGTGCATCACCTCGAAGTAGGCCAGCTCCGGCTGGTAGCCCGCCTCGACCAGCGTCTCGAAGCCGTTCTTGACCAGCGACGTGACGCCGCCGCAGAGGACCGCCTGCTCGCCGAAGAGGTCGGTCTCGGTCTCCTCCTTGAAGGTCGTCTCCAGGACACCGGCGCGGGTACCGCCGATGCCACGGGCGTACGACAGGGTGCGGGCACGCGCCGACCCGGTGGCGTCCTGGTGGACCGTGAAGAGGCAGGGAACGCCCTGGCCGGCCACGTACGTGCTCCGCACCAGGTGCCCCGGGCCCTTCGGCGCCACCATGCTGACGTCGACCGTCGCCGGCGGCTCGATCTGCTTGAAGTGGATATTGAAGCCGTGAGCGAACATCAGCATCGCCCCGTCCTTGAGGTTGGCCGCGATCTCCTTCTCGTAGAGGTCGGCCTGGGCGGTGTCTGGAACCAGGACCATGACAACGTCGGCGTCCTTGACCGCTTCCGCAGGGGTCAGCACGGTCAGGCCCTCGGCCTCGGCCGCGGTTCGGCTCTTGCTCGTGGGCTGCAATCCGACGACCACGTCGTACCCGGAGTCCTTGAGGTTGAGCGCGTGGGCATGGCCCTGCGACCCAAACCCCAGGATCGCGATGCGCTTGCCTTCGAGCTCGGTCGGGTCCGCGTCGGAGTCGTAGTACATCTTGGCCGTCATTCGCTTCTCCTCCTGCGTGGCTATACCGCGCCGGTGAGGTCACCCGCGGTTCCGGTCGGGCGCAGCTTGCGTTGCGGAGTCAGGTTGCCCAGGCCCTCGGCGTGTTCCCGGTCGTGGTCGACCAGCTTCAGCCGAGCCTGGTTGCCACGCACCATCGCCACCGCCCCGGACCGCGCGATCTCCTTGATCCCGAATGGCTGGACCAGCTCGATGAAGTTGTCGATTTTCTCGCCGCTGCCGGTGACCTCGACGATCAGGGTGTTGCTGGCGACGTCGACCACCCGGCCATTGAAGATGTCGATGACGTCGAGCAGGTCACGTCGCGCCCGGCTGGGTGCGTTGACCTTGATCAGCACCATCTCGTGGGCCACAACCCGCTCGGTGGTGATGTCGTCGATCTTGATCACGTCGATCAGCTTGTAGAGCTGCTTCATCGCCTGCTCGGCCTGCGCCTTGCCGACGTGGACGGTGATGGTCATGCGGCTGACGCTGGGGTCGTCAGTGGGCCCGACTGAGAGCGAGTCGATGTTGAAGCCGCGCCGCCGGATCATCGACGCCGTCCGCTGGAGGACGCCGGGACGGTTCTCGACCAGGACAGAGAGGAGCCTCAGCTGCGTCATCAGCTGGCCTCCACGAAGTCGAGCAGGCCCTTGCCCAGCGGCACGATCGGGTAGACGTTGGCGTCCGGGTCGATGACGAACTCCATCAGCACCGGGCCCTTGTGGGCAATGGCTTCGTCGAGCATCTTGGGCACGTCCTCCTTCTTGTCGGTGCGCATGCCTTTGATGCCGAACGCGTCCGCCAGCTTCATGAAGTCGGGGCCCTGGCTGAGGTCGATCTGGGAGCGGATGCCGCCGTAGAAATCGTCCTGGAACTGCCGGACCATGCCAAGTGACTTGTTATTGAGGATCAGGATCTTGAGGTCCACGTTGTGTTCGGCGGCGGTGGCCAGTTCCTGCATGTTCATGACGAAGCCGCCCTCACCGGTGACGCAGAACACCCGCCGTTTGGGGTTGGCGAACTTGGCCCCGATGGCTGCCGGGAAGGCGAAACCCATGCACCCGGTGCC
>JBARRR010000184.1:0-6323 GCA_049644325.1 Candidatus Dormiibacterota bacterium | reverse complement strand
GCAATGGGCTCCGCGCCGCCGCCGCACCGGCGCTGCCGGGGGCGTAGTCGACGACCTTGCGCGTGTGGGCGGCATCGCCCTCGACCAGGGACAGCGCCACCTGGTCGCTGAAGACGATGACCCCGGGCGTGGCCCGGCTGGTTGGCGTCCCCGCATGGCAGGACGGCGGCGTCGGGTCGCGACTGGCCAGGAACGCCGAGACTCCCACCGGCACCAACGAACCCAGGAGCATGGCGGCCAGGACCAGCCCAACGCGATTCCTCAGCCCCCCACTGGTCACCGGCGGGGCGTCACGGTCCGGCATCAGGCCCATTCTAGGTTGCGACAAGGCATGGACTTTGCCGTGATCCTTGGTTAGGCTGCGCCCCTATGAGCCAGTCGCGAACCACAGAGTGGCAGAGGGTCGAGCTGTATTCGGAGGAGCTCCGGATCACCGGCGAGATGGAGATCGAGCCTCCGCTGCGGCTGAGTGACGAGGCCAACCGGCTCCAGGACTGGGTCAGCCTCCGCAACACCCTGACCGAGCCCCTCCTCTCGTCCTACCCGGTGGTCAGCTCAGAGGAGCCGAACAGCAGCGTCGCCCGGGCCTCGATTGTGATGATCCTGCCGGAGGGCGGACCGCCCCAGCACAACCCCATGATGTGGAAGGAGAAGATCCGCCACCAGATCGTCCTCAACACCACCGCCTTCTCCATGGCGGCCGACGTCCACCTCGAGCCCAACGAGGACCTGCGCCTCCATTTCGACCGTTACCCGCGGGACTTCCTGCCGATCACCCGGGTCTCGGCGATCATGGTCGCCTCCCTCAGCGGCATGCCTGCAGGGACGCCACCTCGCACCCTTCAGCGCGAATTTGCCCTCGTCAACCCGGCAGCCATAGTCAGCTTCAGCCAGCACTGACGCCGGCCCTACGGGCTGCTGCCGAAGTCTCCCTGTAGGACGACCACGGGCGTCCCGATGGGCGTCCAGCCGTAGAGGAAGTCCATCTGGCTCTGGTTCCTGGGAATGTTGATGCAGCCGTGGGTGCCGTTGGCCTCGGTGTTGGTCCCGGGACCATACCGGCTGCGCCAGGGAGCGTCATGCAAGAAGTACCCACTCGACTCCCACTCCATCGCGTACTGCATGCTGATGCAGCCATTCCAGGGGTAGGGGTTGCCCCGCCAGGAAGACATGCAGTAAGGCGAGAACTTGGCGAACACGTGGTAGACGCCAGTGATCGTCGCCATACTCGGCCGACCCGTGGTGACCGGTGTATCGAGCATCACCGCGCCGTCCTGCAGCGCCACCAGCTCCTGTTTGGCGAGCGAGACCACGATCACCTTGCCCGCTCCGTAGATAGCCTGCCAATACTTGGCGTCTACCGAGCTCTTGACCGCCTGGATGGCGGCCTTGGCGGCCTGCAGCGTGGGCAGGTCGGTGGCCGCATCGAGCTGCTTGACCGCGGCGTCAAGGTTGGCCTGGTCCTGGGCGACGTCCTTGCCGGCGGCCCTGGCAAGGCCGATCTCGGTTCGCGTCGTCGCCGCCAGGTCGTACGCCGACTGGCGCGTGGACAGCAGGGTGTTAAGGGCTGACGACTGCGCCCACGCCTTGGCAGCGATGTCCTGGAAGTCGGCCAGCGCGCCCGCATGGCTGAGACGGTCGGCCAATGCCGCGATCGTGGCCGGCGCGTCGCCCAGTTTCAGGATCGGGATCGCCTGAGCCTTGGTCAGCGCCGCCTGGGCTGAACTGACCGCACTGTGGGCGTCAGCCTGGGCAGCGGACAACGCCTGGTTGGCGGAGATCTTGGCGGCGGTGGCCGCCTTCAACTCGCTGTCCTTGGCATTGACGGCGTCAAGAGCAGACTGCAGCGCCTTGGGCGTGTTCACCGTGTCAGTGGCGAGGGTGGTGTCATCGGCGAATTTCTGGAATTGGGTGGTGTCGACGCCGGCGTCAGCGGCCGGCTTGATGTCATTGCCAAGGCCCTGGAGAGCCTGCGCCAGCTGGGTGTGGATCTGTGCCGCGGCCTGGTCTTCGGCGGTCTTCACCTGGCCGGTCAGGGCCTTGACGTCATCGGCCCGCTTCTGGATGGCAACCAGCAGCTGGCGGTCAATCACGAAGGCCGCCGGCGGCAGGGCCTGCGACTTTAGGGCCGTCTCCTGCTGCACCAGGGGGTCCACCACGGCCTGGGGCGTGCCCTCGTCAAGGCTCTTCTTGACCTGGGCGTCGAAGCCGGCCGCGGCGCTGTCGATCGAGGCCTTGGCCATCTGAACCTGCTGGTTCTGGTAGTTGACGGCGGCGACCGCGCCGGCCACGTTGGCGGCGGCGAAGGTGACCACGATCTGGGCACCAACCAGGATGGGGCGAACCGCGCTCGCGGCGATCACCGGGCGGTTCCCCTGCTGGAGCTCATGGAAGTCGTAATGGGATCCCTACCTTTTTCGGCTTTTGGCCGCCACTATAGCAGGCGAATTGGCCGGCTCAGAACCCCCTGTGACTACGAATAGTCACCCCCAAGGTCGGCGATGACGTCGGGCAGGGGCTTGCTCACGCAGGTGAAGATCGGCGTGTCGCGAACGGTGTATAGGCTGCTCTCGGTTTCGCGCAGGTCCATCACCAGGTCGAGGAAGTCGGCGGGCTCGTTGGTCTCGAAGGCGACGACGAAATCCTGGTCGTCCAGGCCGAAGGAGTAAGTGGTGTTGATCTTGACGCTGGGGTACTTGTGGCCGATGCCGATGTGCTCATCCATCACCCGCTGCCGCTCCTCCTTGGGCAGCAGGTACCACTGCCGCGTCTTGACGAACGGATAGACGAAAACGTACTTGCTCTTGCTGGGCTTGATGTGGAGCCGCTCCTGGCCGGGGTGGGTGTGCTGGTCCAGGTAGATGGAGCGTTTGGTCATGGATAGAAAGGAGTGGGTGTTGGCGCTGGCGCGGCCCAGCCGCGTGCTGCCGAAGTCGCGGGCGAAGTCCTGGATCGAGTCGAGCTCGTGGGAGGCGGTCCAGAAGCAGTAGTCGCTGTCCGCGCGCACGCCAAACGTTGAATACGGCCGGATCATCATCCCTTCGGCATAGCGGGCGACGACGCCCTCGACCTCCGCCACGGCGTCCTTGCGGACGCCCGGCTCCAGCTCGCGCCAGGCCGGTTCGGCCTTGTAGAAGGCGAACCGGACGAACTCTCGGCGGGAGGGCGGCGAAGCAGCCATGGTCGATCTAAGGATACCGGCGCTCTCGGGCTCTAATCCCCCGGTCGTAGGATGGCGGAATGGACGTCGATCCCGAGCCGCCGTTCGGCCAGGACGAGGACGACGAGCCGGAGCGGCGCCTGCCGGCGCGCACTCCCCCGCCGCCGAAGAAGCCGCTCGACGTCTTCCTGGCGGAGTTCGAGCGCCGCCTGGTCGAGGAGCCCGACCAGCCCGCGACCGACGCCCACCTCGAGCTCGAGGCCCGCGCCGAGGGCGCTCGGCGGCCTCCCCTGGGCACGCGCCGGCCGGGGGCGCCGGTCCCCGAGGTCATGGCCGAGGCCATCACAGAGCCGGAGCCAGAGCCGTCTGCCCCGGACTCGTTCGTGCCCCCCGCGACGGGCCCCGCGCCACCAGGGCCGGCCGACGTGGTGGCCAACGATGCCGCTGCGATCGAGGGCGCCGAGCCCATGGTGGAGGACACCCTAGACGACGACACCGCTCCCCCGGCCGGCGAAGGGCAGGAGCCGCCTGCCGCCAAAGCCCCAACGGCGCCGGCCACGCCGGCAGCGGGAAATCCCCGGCGCCGGCCACGCGGGCGCCGCCATCGGCGTCGGCGTCATTAGGGGTGCGATACTGGACGCCTCCGGCATGAGCGCATTTCAGAACCTGCTTTACGACCAGGGAGAGGGCGTGGCGACCATCACCCTCAACCGGCCTGACGCTTTCAACGCGCTGACCTCGGACCTCAACCGGGAGCTGGTGGAGGCGCTTGGTAACGTGGCTGGTGACGAGAGCGTCCGGGCCGTGGTCCTCACCGGCGCGGGGCGGGCCTTCTCATCGGGCCAGGACCTGCGCAACATGCAGGCCGGCGATCCAGCCGCGGTGGTCAAGGATGTTCTGACCAACAGCTACGCGCCCATGATCATGGCGATGCGCCAGCTGCCCAAGCCCATCGTCGGGGCAATTAATGGCGTCGCCGCAGGCGCGGGCATGAGCCTGGCACTTGCCACCGATATCCGGGTCGCCTCCGACAAGGCGTCGTTCATGCAGGCCTTCTCGCGAGTTGGCCTGGTCCCCGATGCCGGCAGCAACTACCTCCTCCCCCGACTCGTCGGCCTGCCGCGGGCCCTTGAGCTGGCGTGGACCGCCCGCCGGGTTGGCGCCGAGGAGGCCCTCAGCATCGGCCTGGTCAACTCGGTGGTGCCGGCGGACGACCTTGCGGGCGCGGCCCAGGAGCTCGCCGCCCGGCTGGCCGCCGGCCCGGCGCTGGCGATCGGCCTGACCAAGCAGGCGATGCTCCGGTCAGAGAACAGCTCCCTGCCGGAGATCCTCGCCCTGGAAGCCGAGTTGCAGAGCCAGTGCATCGTCACCGACGACTTCGTCGAGGGCGTCAACGCGTTTCTGGAGAAGCGCGAGCCGCGCTTCGGCCAGTCCCCGAGCCGGATCTGACCGAAAACCCCGCCCCGGTCCCAGTTCGGCCGGCGGCCACCGTGGCCATCCTTCGTGACGGCGCCGCAGGCCTCGAGACGCTGATGTTGCTCCGCCCTGTCGAGGCCGAGTTCGCTCCTCGGGCCCAGGTCTTCCCCGGTGGCCGCGTCGACGCCGACGACGGCGACGATGGATGGGCGGAGATCGTCGCCCTCGACGACGGCAGCCTCACCGGGCTCGCCGCCGAGGCCGGCCAGCCCTCGCCCAGAGCCCTGGTCGTGGGCGCCATCCGGGAGGCGTTCGAGGAGGCCGCCATCCTGCTCGGGCTCGACGCCGCGCAGTACCCCGGCGCCGAGTGGGCGGCCACCGCCCGCCAGCGGGTCCATGGCGGCGACGAGCCCTTCCTCGACATGGTCCGCTCCACCGGCCTCCGGCTTCGACCGGCGATGGCCTACTTCGCCCGCTGGGTGACGCCCGAGGGCATGCCGCGGCGCTACGACACCCGCTTCTTCGCCGCGCTGATGCCCGAGGGGCAGGAACCGGTCGCGGCCGAGGGCGAGATCCAGTCGCTGGAATGGATCACACCCGCCGCGGCCCTGGCCCGGGCCGACACCAACGACGCCTACACCCTGCCCCCGACGCGTGCGGTCCTGACCAAGCTCACCGGCTACACCAGCGTGAGCCAGGCGCTGGAGGGGCTGCCCCGTGACAGCGACGTGGCCCCGATCGTGCCCAAGATCGTCAACCTGCCCGACGCCGACGGCCTCGGCGGGATCACGGTCCTGCTGCCGGGAGAGCCGGGCTACGAGTAACCCGGACATGGCCAGCGCGCTGGCCCCCAACCCCTCGATCTTCACCGGCAAGGGCACCAACACGTACGTGGTGGGAAGCGGTGAGGAGGTCGTTGTCATCGACCCGGGGTCGTCCGACGCCCGCCATCTCCACCACGTGGCCCAGCTGGCCGTCGGGATGGGACGGCCCTCGGCGGTGGTCCTCACCCATCACCACCCCGACCACACCGATGGCGCCGTCGAACTGGCCAAGCAGCTTGGGGCGCCGCTGATGGCCTTCCCCCACGAGCTCGCGCCGGCCATCGACCGGAGCCTGGCCGATGGGGAGGTCATCCACACCGGCGCGGGCGGCCTTCGCGTGGTCCACACTCCTGGGCACGCCCGCGACCACGTCTGCCTGCACTGGGAGGAGGCGGGCATCGTTTTCGCCGGCGACCTGGTCGCGGGTGAGGGCTTCATCGTGATCGACCCACCAGACGGCAACATGGCGGACTACCTGCGCTCGCTGGCACGCGTGCGGGACATCGGCGCGGAGCAGGTGCTGCCCGCCCACGGGCCCGCCATCGATGACCCCCGTAACTACCTCGACGGCTACATCGCCCACCGGCTGGAGCGCGAGGCCAAGGTGTTCGCAGCGGTGACGCCGGGAGGGACGTTGAGGCTCGACGCCATCCTGCCGGTGGCCTACGACGACACCCCCGAGGCGATGCACCCGGTCGCGGCCCGGAGCCTGCTGGCCCACCTCGAGAAGCTAGTGGAGGACGGCGCCGTCGTCCGCGAGGGCGAGGGCGAGGAGGCGCTCTACCGCCGAGCCTGAGGCCGCGGCGGGCGCGCGCCGGGCTTTTAGACCGCCGCGGCGGTGTCCTCGAGGCTTTCCAGGTGCTCGATCACCTTGCGGGTCATCCAGGTGGGGGTGGAGGCGCCTGAGGTCACCCCGACGCGGT
>JBARRR010000183.1:0-2618 GCA_049644325.1 Candidatus Dormiibacterota bacterium | reverse complement strand
GTGGGAACCCGGGCATGGCCGCGATCGACTTCAGCAACGGCGCGAACAGCATCAGGTACAGCAGCGGCTGGACCACGCCGATCACGATCCAGGCGGGGTTCCCCACCAGGATCTGCACATAGCGGACATAAACAATCCAGGTATCTCTAAGCAGCTTCATCGCATTACTCCTTCAATTACCGTCGCGCTCATGCAGCGGCCTCTTCTTCGCGCAGGCCGCGGCCTGTCTGCCGCAGGAACACGTCATCCAGGCTGGGGCGCGCCAGCGAGATGGTCTGCAGGACCAGCCCGCCGCCGTCCAGGATCCGCAGGATCTGAGGCATGGCCTGCTCGCCGCTCTCGACGTAGAGGCGGATGACGTCGTCCTCGATGCTGGCCTCGCGAACGAAGGCTTGGTGCTCGAGGGCCTTGAGCGCGGCCTGCTGGTCATCGCCGGCCACGCCCACGGTGACGACGTCACCGGCGACCTGGCGCTTCAGCTCCTCGGGGGTCCCCTCGGCCACGATCTTGCCGTGGTCGATGATCGCCAGCCGGTCGCAGAGGGCGTCAGCCTCCTCGAGGTAGTGGGTGGTCAGGAAGACGGTGGTGCCGCGCTGACGCAGCCCCTCGATCTCCACCCACAGGTGGGCCCGGCTCTGGGGGTCCAGTCCGGTGGTGGGCTCGTCAAGGAACAGCACCCTGGGCTCGTGGATCAGCCCGAGGGCGATATGGAGGCGCTGACGCTGGCCCCCGGAGTAGGTCTTGGTGGCCCGCTTGGAGGCCTCCTCCAGCTCCAGCATCTTGAACAGCGCTTCGGCGCGCTCGATCGACACCTTCTTGCTGAGGCCGTAGAGCCGGCCCTGCATGACCAGCTCGCGCCAGCCGTTGACCTCTGGGTCGCTGCCGCCGGCTTGGCCGACGTAGCCGATGCGCTCACGCACCTTTGCCTGCTCGGTGTTGAGGTTGGCGCCGGCGATGGTCGCCTCGCCGCTGGTCGGTGGCAGAAGCGTCGACAGCATCCGCAGTGTGGTGGTCTTGCCGGCGCCGTTGGGCCCCAGGAAGCCGAAGATCTCGCCCTCGTAGACCTTGAGGTCCACCCCGGCGACCGCCTCTACCTCGCCACCGCGCGTCTTGAAGACCCGGCGCAGGTCCCTGGCCTCGATCACCGGGCTTCCGGTTCGGTCGATTGAGTTGCTCATGCGGTTATCTCCTCTTTGTGCTGGCCGTGGTGAACGGCGCGCAGGTCGGCGGGCCAGTCACTGGGCTGGGTCGGCCATTTCAGGCTCCCGTCCTGGAGCCGGCTGATGATCTTGCGAGTGAACCGGGCCTCGGCCTGGCGCATGGTCTGTAGGTACTGCTCTTCGATGACGACGATCTCGGGCAGCCCAGTGGTCGAAATCGACTTGAGGACGCTGGCGCTGGCGGCGGCCTGCGAATCCAGCTGCTCGGCCCGCAATTCGAGCATCCGGATCGCCTCCGCCTTGGGGAGGCCCAAGATGAATGCCAACGCCGCGGCGTAGGCGGGATATTCCTTGACGGGGTTGCCCAGCAGGTCGCTGAGCCAGCTGTGGAGCTCCTCGCGGCCCTCCTCGGTGATGGCGTAGACGGTGCGCTCCGGCCGCCGCCCTTCGCGGCTGGTCTCGAGGCTCTCGATGAACCCCAGCCGCTGCAGGCGCTCGACGGTGTCATAGAGCGAGGCGCCCTTGAGCTTGATGACGTTGCCGTGGCCGCGCTCGGCCATCAGCGTCTTCATCTCGTAGGGGTGCATCGGCCGCTCATTGAGGAGCGACATCACCGCCAGGGCCAGGGAGGTTTTTGGTAATTCTCGATTGTTCGACATCGTTTAGTCGAAACCGACTATATCATCGGAAAACTGGCGTCCGCAGGGCTCGACGGGCTAAATCTTGGGTTTGCCGGCGCCAGGTTGGGAGCACAATTGGGATATGAAAGGCGACAGAATCGAGATCGTGGTCGACACCGGCGGCGCGGTCGAGAAGTACGAGATCGCGGCCACCCGGGCTGGACGTCGTGTCGAGGTCTCGACCGGCCGAGGCCTGGTCGAGGTCAGCGAGGTGACCCGCACCGGGCGCCCGGTTCGGACGGGGCGCTTCATGACCTCCCGGGTTGTGGCGCTGGTCGAGCACCCGGCCGGGGAGGGCGGCCCCGAGCCTGCCCTGACGCGGCCCGTGCTCAAGCACTCGGCCTAGCCGGGCGCCGGGGGACCATGTGCTACCCCGATGACGCGCGGCCACCGGACCACGGTCGCGGCGGCGAGGTGGCGAGCTACCAGGACCTGGTCCTCACGGCCGCCGACGGCAACCGCTTCGCCTCCTACTCGGCGCGAGCCGCCGCCCCCACTGGCGCCGGCGTGGTCGTCCTGCCCGACGTCCGCGGCCTGCACAACTTCTACCGATCGATGGCCTGTCGCCTGGCGGAGGCCGGCCTCGACGCCATGGCCATCGACTACTTCGGCCGCACCGCGGGGATCGGCGTCCGCGACGACGACTTCGATTACGCGCCCCACCGCGAGGCCGCAACCCCGGAGGGCATCGCCGCCGACTCCAGGGCCGCGATCGACCACCTGAGATCGTCCGAAGGGGGGTCCGTCCGGCACGTCTTCACGCTCGGCTTCTGCTTCG
>JBARRR010000182.1:0-11806 GCA_049644325.1 Candidatus Dormiibacterota bacterium | reverse complement strand
TAGGTCTGGGTCTGGTTGGGCGACCAGGTCGTGGGGGTGCTGTCGGTGGTATAGGCAGCCGACCAGAGAGGTGCGGCAGCGGTGGTGGCGGAGGCCACGTTGGAGGGGCCCGAGTCGCTGGTCGCATTGCTGGCCAGGACCCGGTAGTAGTAGGTGGTGGAGGGACTGAGGCTGGTGTCCTTGGTGCTGGTCGCGGTGCTGGTGCCGACCTGGACCCAGCCGGTGCTGCCGTTGGGCGACCGCTGGATCTTGTAGCTGGTCGCCCCAGCGGAGGCCGTCCAGCTCAAGTTGATCTGCCAGGAGGACGCGGCCGTGGCGGTCAAGCCGGTTGGCGCCGGCGGCGCGGCCTGGGGCGTGGTCGCCGAAGCCGTGTTCGAGGGGCCGGAGTCACCACTGCCGTTGCTTGCCAGTACCCGGTAGTAGTAGGTGGTCGACGCCGCCAGAGCCATGTCCATGTAGGCGGCCGCGGTGCTGGTGCCGACCTGGGTCCAGCCGCTGCTGCCGTTCGGCGACCGCTGGACCTTGTAGCTGGTTGCCCCGGACACGGCGTTCCAGCCCAGGTTGATCTGCGAGGTTGACACTGCACTGGCCGTGAGCCCGGTGGGCGCGCCTGGGGCGCCGGCGGGCGTGGCGGCCGAGGCAACGGTGGAGGGGCCGGAGTCGCCGGTCGCGTTGCTGGCCAGCACACGGTAGTAGTACGTGGTGGACGGGCTTAGGCCGGTGTTGCTGAACGAGGTTGTGGTGCTGGTGCCGACCTGGGTCCAGCCGCTGGTGCCGTCAGGGGATCGCTGGATCTTGTAGCTGGTGGCCCCGCCTGATGCAGTCCAGCCCAGGTTTATCTGCGAGGCCGAGAAGGCCGTGGCCGTCAATCCCGTTGGCGCCGCCGGGGCGGCTACCGGAGTGCTCGCCGAGGCCAAGTTGGACGGCCCGGAGTCGCCGGTCGCGTTACTGGCCAGCACCTGGTAGTAGTACGTAGTCGATGGGTTGAGGCCGGTATCCATGTAGGCGGCGGCGGTGCTGGTGCCCACCTGGCTCCAACCGGTGCTGCCGTTGGGCGACCGCTGGATCTTGTAGCTCGTCGCCCCGCTCGACGCGGTCCAGCTCAGGTTTATCTGGGTGGGCGAAACCGCGCCGGCAGTCAGCCCGGTGGGCGCCGCCGGAGCCCCCACTGGAGTGGTCGCTGAGGCCCCGGTGGAGGGGCCCGAGTCGCCCGTCGAATTGCTGGCCAGCACCTGGTAGTAGTAGGTGGTGGCCGGGCTCAGGCCGGTGTTGCTATAGCCGGTCGTGGTGCTGGTGCCGACCTGCGTCCACCCCGTGCTGCCATCGGGAGACCGCTGGATCTTATAGCTGGTCGCCCCGCTGGAGGCGGTCCAGCTCAGGTTAATCTGCGATGGCGACATGGCGGTGGCGGTCAGTCCCGTCGGCGCGGCCGGGGCGGGTTGCAGCGTGGTCGCGAAGGCCACGTTGGAGGCGCCGGAGTCACCGGCCGAGTTGCTGGCCAGCACCTGGTAGTAGTAAGTGGTGGAGGCGGTGAGGCCCATGTCCATATAGGCGGCCGCGGTGCTGGTCCCGACCTGGGTCCAGCCGGTACTGCCGTCGGGAGAGCGCTGGATCTTGTATCCGGTGGCCCCAGCCACGGCGTTCCAGCCCAGGTTGATCTGCGAGGACGACACACCACTCGCGGTGAGGCCGGTTGGCGCTACCGGCGGAGCCTGCGGCGTCGTCGCCGAGGCCAGGTTGGAGGCGCCGGAGTCGCCGCTCGAATTGCTGGCCAGGACCTGGTAGTAGTAGGTGGTCGACGGCGCCAGGCCGGTGTCGCTGAACGCGGTCGTGGCGCTGGTGCCGACCTGGGTCCACCCCGACGTGCCGTTGGGGGAGCGCTGGATCTTATAGCTACTGGCCCCGCCGGAGGCCGTCCAGCCGAGGTTGACCTGGGTGGGCGAGAACGCCGTGGCAGATAGCCCGGTTGGCGCAGCCGGTGGGGGCTGAAGCGTGGTTGCGAAGGCCACGTTGGACGGACCCGAGTCACCGGCCGTGTTGTTGGCCAGCACCTGGTAGTAGTAGGTGGTTGACGCATTGAGGCCCAGGTCGATGTACGAGGTGGTTGTGCTGGTGCCAACCTGGCTCCACGTGCTGCTGTCGAGCGATCGTTGGATCTTGTAGCTGCTGGCCCCGCTCGCGGCTGTCCAGGCCAGGTTGATCTGCGACGGCGCTACGGCGGTGGCAGAGAGGCCCGTTGGCGCGGCGGGCGGCACCTGCGCGGTTGTCGCCGAGGCCATGCCGGAGGGCGCGGAGTCACCGGCCCCGTTGCTGGCCAGTACCCGGTAGTAGTAGGTGGTGGCCGGGCTCAAACCGGTGTCGCTGTACCCCGTCGCGGTGCTGGTGCCGACCTGCGCCCAGCCGGAGGTGCCGTCGGCGGAGCGCTGGATCTTGTAGCTGCTGGCTCCGCTCGAGGCTGTCCAGCCCAGGTTTATCTGTGTCGATGACCCTGGTGCGGCGGTCAGCCCGGTCGGCGCGGCCGGGACCGCCTGGCTGGTGGTCGCCGAGGCCACGTTGGAGGGACCGGAGTCGCCACTCGAGTTGCTGGCCAGGACCCGGTACGAGTACGCGGTGGCGGCGCTCAGGCCGGTATCACTGTAGGCGGTTGAGCTGCTGGTGCCGACCTGCGTCCACCCCGTGCTGCCATTGGGCGAACGCTGGATCTTGTAGCTCGTGGCACCGCTGGAGGCGGTCCAGCCGAGGTTGATCTGCGACGACGAAACGGGCGTCGCCGTAAGTCCCGTTGGCGCCTGCGGGATCGCCGGCGGCACGGGGGCCGAGCTGGCGAAGAGGTCGAGGATGTTCTGGGTCATGCGCTGGATCCCCGGGCTCGCCGCCGGCACCGGGTAGGCGGCCTCGAGGCCCTCGCTCCACGACATGGTGCCCGCGCCGAAGACCCAGGCCTTGCTCGGAGCCTGGTATATCGACGTGTTCTGGACGTCGGCGACCCCATCGACGTTGCTGTATGGAGACTGCGACAGCAGCGTGCGGCTCAGGTTGGCGGGGGCCGGGTAATTCGACCAGTAGCGGTCCATCTCGTATCCCACCAGCTTCGTGACCTTGCTGCCGTTGGAGAAGCCGGTCCCGTTGTAGAGCGAGTTGGATGCGTTGGTGACCACGTAGTCGATGTTGTTGCCGTAGTCCCGCATCGACGTGAACATGACGCCGACCAGCCCCTGCTCGGGCCGGTTGACCGGCGGGTCGCGCCACTTGACCGTGGTGGTCGCGCCCTGGATGGGATCCTTGCTGGCGTCCTTGTAGCAGGTGATGATCCGGTTGGCGACGTTCCCGGCGGACGGATCCAGGCGGATCTGCCAGTAGACCGCGTTGGCGCCAAAGAAGCCGAGGTTGACGCCGGCGTCGCGCGCGGCGACGGCTGCGTCATACATGGGCTTTGACCAGTACTCGTCGTGGCCAACGGAGAGGAAGCCGCGGCCGTTGAGCAGGACTCCGCCGTTGGCATGGGTGTCCACGTCGGTTATGTAGGTGGCGTCGTACCCCATCTTCTCCATCCAGTGGACGAAGTGGACCTCCCACTCGAGGAAGAGGCCGTCGCCAGTGCCGCTGTACGGCCGGTCGAAGGAGACCCTGACCGCGCGCGGCGTGCCCGCAACAGTGTTGGTGCTGCCGCTGTTGTACTCGTACAGGCTCTTACCGGTAGAGCCGCCGGGGTAGTTGTTGTAAGCCTCGAAAGTGGTGGCGGCCTGCTGGTAGACAAATGCCGCCTGCCGCCCGTCACGGACGACGAAGGTCATGTAGTTGTCGTAGCCCTGGGCGTTGATGAGGCGCACGATGTAAACACCGCTGGTCCATGACGCGGTGGGGTTGAGGGTGTAGCTGGTGGACCAGTTACAGACGATTAGCCCGGTGCTGGCGTCGGTCGGACAGGCCGCCTGCTTGGTGCCAGACAGGGGGCCGATGTGCTGCACCAGCCGCGCCAGCTTGCCCCCGTAATAGCCGACACGGTAAACATCCATGGTGTACGTCTGCGCCGGGTTGACGGAGACGTACAGGCTGAGGCTGCCGCCCTGGGCGACGCTGGTGGCGCCCGCGTAACCCTTGATCTGCCCGGTCGTGTCATTCGACGGGTTCTGCAGCCACCAGGTGTCGTTGCCGGGCAGGGCGTTTTCGGCCTGGATCGGGTTGCTTGCGGTCCGAGCGGGAAGGGGGCTGGCGAGAAGGGCGGCGAGGGAAGTCAGGACGACAAACGCGACCGCGACAAATCGCCGTACCCTGACCGGAATCCGCTGCACCAAAAGAGCTGTCCCCCTTCTTCCTCCCACGAGCATATGGAGGTGGGGTCGAGGGTGCTATGGGACTTTCACCCACAGCGGCAACTGGGCCGCCGCCCTATTGGCGGAGGGGCTCCGGGGCTAAGCCTGGGCGGTCCGAAGGCCCCGGCTGCTGCGCGCGGCGGTCGCGGCCTGGTCGGTGAAGATCCGCAGGTAGTCCCGCAGGTAGCGCGTGATCAGGAAGTTCTGCCGCACGTGCTCGTGCCCTGCTTTGCCCATCCGCTCCGCCAGCTCCGGCTGCTGCAGCAGCTGGAGGACGCGCTCAGCGCACGACTCCACGCTGTCGACCAGGTAGCCGCTGACCCCGTCCTGTACCTGTAGGGGGATGCCGCCGACGTTGCCCGCCACCACCGGCCGTTCCTTCCAGAGCGCCTCGGCCACCGTGAGCCCGAATCCCTCGCGCAGTGACTTCTGGATCAACACCTCGCTGGCCCGCTGGAAGGCATTGACCTCGATGTGGCCGACGCCGTGGATGTTGGACAGGATGTGGATGTCGAAGTCCTCGCCGGCGCGGCGCACGGTCCGCTCGAAGTAGCTCCAGCCCTCGGGGTCGTCGGTGGCCATGGAGGCGACCATCAGGAGCTGCAGCCGGGGCTCCTGCTGCTTGCAGAGCCGGTAGACGTCGATCACCCCCAGCGGGTCCTTCCAGGGATCGAACCGCGAGACCTGGCAGATGATGGGTCGGTCAGGGTCGACCTGGTACCGCCGCAGGATCTCATCTATGGTCTCCTTGGCCAGCCTGCCGTTCTTGGGGGCCAGCGGGTCGATCGCCGGGGCGGCAATGCGGACGTCGCGGTTGCGCAGCTCGGGCTTGACGTAGTCCTGCGAGGTGAAGACCAGCGTCTGGAAGTCCTTGAGGTAGGGGAGGATGAACTTCCAGGTCTTGGGCAGGGCCTCAGTGAGGTCGATGTGGCAGCGCCAGGTCAGCCCCCCGCTGAGGGGACGCCCGGCCTCCTTGAGGAAGTGGGGGATGCCCGCCGGCTGAGGGTCGTGGATGACGACGAAGTCGTAGTGCTCGTCCCAGTCGGCGGCGTTCTGCTTCTGGTATTTGCGCCAGAGGTTGGCGCGGTCGATGCTCCACTGCTGCGCCCCCTGGAGCGAGTTGTGCAGCGCCTTGGTCACGGTGAAGAAGCGGTCGGTGCCGTGCATCACCTGCCAATCGGCGTCCAGGCCGAGGTCCTTCATTAGCGGAACCATGGTGCCCAACAGCTCCGCCACGCCGCCGCCGAAGGCGGTGGCGTTGAGGTGGAGCACCCGGGCGCCTTTCAGCGACGCCGCCAGCTCGCGGATCTCGGTCGTCGCCTCCTCCCCGATGACCTTCTCGTACTGCTTGAAGCGCTTGGGCAGGACGGGGACGGACGAGAACATTCCCGCATAGTGTATGTCCGGCCACCGCCGACGCCAACATCTTGGGCCTTCAGCCCAGGTTTACAGCCACCCCGATCTCAAGAATCCGACCAGCAGCCAGAAGGACATGCTCAAGGCGCTGGCGAACAGCAGCGCGCTGAAAACCGGGATGCCCCAGAGCTCCGGCCCGAAATGGATCACGCTGGCGGCAATCACTAGCGCCGCGACGAAGATCGAGGCCGCCAGCCGATTGAATGTCTTGACCGTCCGGGCCGCGTTGGCGTCTACGCGGTCGCCCAGCTTGCGTACCTCCCGCAGCGTGTCCTGGACTTCGTCGAGGGCGTCCGATATCTGGTACGGGTAGCGCCCCATGATCTCGACGATGTCGCCGGCGTACTCGACCCCTTCGCCGGCCAGCGTCCGAGGGCTGTAGCGGCGCAGCGCCATCGCCCGGACGTAGGGCTCGGCGACCTCGAAGACGTTGAAGTCGGGGTAGAGCTCCCGGCCCGTGCCCTCAACCGTGATCAGGCCCCGCAGCACCAGGAAGTACTTGGTCGGCAGCTGGATGTGGTAGCGGTAGACCATGTCCAGCAGCTCGTTGACCAGGCGCTGGGTGTCGACCTGGGCCAGGGTCACGCCGGTGTAGCGACGCAGGATGCCCTCGGTGGCAGCGGCGATGTCGTCGTCGTACTGGCGCTCGAACTGCATCCCCATGCTGCGCATGTCGCGCACGATGGCGCCCGCCTGGCCGCGCACCAGGTGGATCAGGTAGTCGGTCAGCACCCGCATCTCGCGCTCTGAGATCTGGCCGATCAGGCCGAAGTCGATGAGGCCGTACTTGTCAGGGCTGGCGACGATGATGTTGCTGGGGTGGGCGTCGCCGTGAAAGGCGCCGTGCTCGAAGACCTGGGTCAGCGAGATCTCGGCGCCCAGGACGGCCAGCTTGCGCCGGTCCTCCCAGGTGTAGTCCTCGGGGTTGATCTTGGAGAGCGGCGTGCCCTCGACGAACTCGGTGGTCAGCACCCGGCTCGATGTCCGCTCCCAGAAGACCTCGGGGATGATGACGCGCTCGTCGCCGCGGAAGTCCTCGCGCACCCGGGAGGTGTTGCGCGCCTCCTCGAGGTAGTCCAGCTCGGCGTAGAGGAAGGCCTTGATCTCCTGGACCAGCTTGGTGGGGTCGAAGGGGAGGTCGGTGGACCGACGGGCGACGACGTCGGCAATGTCCGCGATCACCGGTAGGTCCGCCTCCACCTGGTAGCGGGCCCGCGGCCGCTGCACCTTGACTGCGACCTTGCGGCCCTTGTACTGGGCGATGTAGACCTGCCCGATCGAGGCGGAGCCGATGACCTCTTCGCTGAACTCGTCGAAGAGCTCCTCGATAGTGCCGTCGAGGTCCTCCTCGATGACCTTTCGGATCTCCTCGAAGGGCACCGCCGGCACCTCATCACGGAGGCCGCGGAGGGTCAGGAGCACGTCCGGGGGGAGGATGTCGGGCCGAACCGAGAGGATCTGCCCGACCTTGATGTAGGTAGGGCCGAGCTCCTCCAGGATCTGTCGCAGCTCGTCGCCCCAATGCGCTGGGAGCGCCTCCTCCCTGGTCCAGCCACGGAACCGGAGGATGTAGCGCCCCAGCGCGTACCGGCGCAGGACGAAGCCGAAACCGTGGCGGGCGAAGACCTCTGCGATCTCCCGCTCCCGAGGCAGGTTGCGGATCCGGTTGACGGTGCGGATCATTGCCCGGTCAGTTTACGGGCGAGCGTCAGCGGGTGACGCTGGTGAAGTTGAAGCCTTCGAGGCGCATCGCCGGCACCATCAGGGCCTGGGTGAACTCGTAGTCCGACCCGGCGACCAGCTTCTGCTCCCGGGTGATCGCCGATGCCCCCGCCAGGGCCGCCATCACCGATTGGGTGAAGCGCATGTTCTTGATCGGCCTTGTGATCTCCCCGTTCTCGATCAGGAAGGTGCCATCGCGGGTCATGCCGGTGAGCAGGCTCTGACGCGGGTGGAGCACGTTGACGTACCAGAAGCGGGTGACCCAGACACCCCGCTCGATGCCCTTCAGCAGGTCCACCTTGCTGTCCGCCTCCCCGCCGCCGATGAACAGGTTGCTGGCCCAGGCGCCGATTGGGTTCGGGGCCGGCAGGCCATGCCCGGTGCTCTCCACGCCGAAGCGCACCGCGGAAGCCATGTCGTGGACCAGGCCGGTGGCGACGCCGTCGGTGATCAGCTCGACGCGCCTCTTGGGCACGCCCTCGAAGTCGAAGGTCATCGGCAGCCCGCTGGGATCATTGCCGTCGTCCCAGACGTGGATGCTCTCGCCGGTGATCTTCTCGCCGAGGCGCATGAAGGTGCGGCCCTCCTCCGCCGCCAGCCCGCTGAAGCCGATGTAGGAGAGGTACTCCAGCAGCTCGGCGACGGCGGCTTCTTCCAGGACGACTGGGTACACACCTGGCTCGATGGCGCCCGCGTTGCGGGTGTTGAGCGCCTTCTCGACCGCCTCCTGGCCGGCGGCGGCGGCGTCGATGTCGGCGAGGTGGATGCTGGCCCGGTCGGCGTAGCCGTGGCCGTCGCCGGCGATGGTCGCCACCTGGAGGTTGGCGATGGTGCGCGGCCCGGCGAGGAAGAGGCCGCCCGAGTTGGCCACCGCGTAGGTGTTGATGCCTGTGCTCAGCGCACCGAACGCGCGCACACCTCGCGCCTCCGCCTCGGCGCAGATGATGGCGACCAGCGAGGCGCGCTCCTCGGGGGTGGCGGCGGCAGTGGCGGGGTCGATCGGCGGCGGGTCGGCGTCGGCGGTGGGCGCCAGCGGCGGGGTCATCTCTCGGGCCGGCTGTCGCCGCGCCGCCTCCAGCGCCAGCTCGCCGGCCCGGCGCAGGGAATCTGCGTCGACCCGGTTGGTGCTTGCCACCCCGAATCGGCCGGCGTCGACCACCCGGATGCGTACCGTAAGGTCGCGCTCGGCGACGTTCTGGTGGATCTCGCTGTTGGCAAAGCGGGTCAGCGCCGTGTCCCGGTGGAAGACGATGACCTCGGCCTCCCTGGCCGGCGACAGGCGCAGTGCCTCGTCGGTAACGCTCCGGAGGTCGGCGACCCTGGTGTCGATGTTCCCGCTGATCACGCTCACGCCTTCAACGCCCTCAGGAGATCCCCACCCGCACGTCCCTGAAGCGCGCCGGGGCGGCGCCATGCCCCACCCGCATCGTTTGGCCGGGCTGGCCCTTGCCGCAGTTGATCAGCCCGAACATCCGCCAATCGGCCGGCCCGGCAATGGCGTCGCATGCGCTCCAGAAGTCCGGGGTGATGCCCGCGTAGGTAGCGTTCTTGTAGACCTGCCCCACCTCGCCGTCTTTGACCTCGAAGGCGATCTCGGTGCCGAACTGGAAGTTCAGCCGCCTGTCGTCGATCGACCAGCTTTTGTTGGTGCGCAGCAGGATGCCCTTCTCGGTCCCGGCAATCATCTCGTCGAGGCTGGATTCGCCGGGCTCGAGGTTGATGTTGGTCATCCTGATCAACGGGATCCGCCCCCAGCCGTCCGCCCGCATCGAGCCCATGCTTCCCGCCGGTAGCCACTCGGAACCGGGAGGCAGCTTTCGGGCCAGCTCAGTGACCGTCTCTCGGCTGGTGAGGTACCCGACGAAGAGCCCCCGGTCGATCAGCGTCGCCCGCTGGGCCGCCACGCCCTCGTCGTCCCAGCCGAAGGTCCCCAGCGCGCCGGGGACGGTGGCGTCGGCCACGATCGTCACCTTGTCGCTGCCGTAGCGAAGCTTGCCGAGCAGGTCTGGCGTCATGAAGCTGGTGCCGGCGTAGGCCGCCTCCATGCCGAAGACGCGGTCCAGCTCCACGGGGTGGCCGCAGGACTCGTGGACCTGGAGGGCAACCTGGTCGGCGTCGAGGATGATGGTCGTCACCTCGCTGGGGCACTGGGGCGCGGTCAGCAAGATGCAGGCCTCGTCTGCCACCTGGGGGGCGGCGCTGGCGAGGTCCATCGCCTCCACCAGCTCCCAGCCTCCCTGGCCGACCTGCCGCCCGAAGGAGTTGGGGTAGCTCCGCTTCTGGATCTCGTCGTCGTCGACGGCGGCGCATTCGATGCCGGCGCCGGTCTCATAGGCCTCCTGCTCGACCTCGGCTCCCTCGCTGGAGACGAACAGCTTGCGCCAGTGGGTGCACTCGGCCGAGGCTTCGGCGATCCGGACCTGGGGCGCCTGACGCATCGCCTTCTCGGCCTCCAGCAGGATCGCCACCTTGGTGTCGAGGCTGACCGAGAACGGATCGACCTCGAAGGCGGCGTGGTAGCGGCCGCGGGAGACCACCGGCGGACCCAGGTCGACCGCCTGGTGATGGACCCGGGCGCTGGCCCTGGCGATCGCCAGCGCCTTCTCGACGGTGGCCTCGACCTCCGGCCCGGTCAACGCCGAAGTGGCGGCGAAGCCCCAGGCGCCGTCGACAAGGACGCGAATACCGATGCCCTCAGACTCGTCCTGGGTGAGGCCGTCAACGGCCTGGTCCTTGACCGAGACCTCCTGGTGCCGGGTCTGCACGTAGCGAGCGTCGGCGTAGCCCGCGCCCCCGGCGACGGCGCGATCCAGGGCTCGCTGCGCCAAATCCAGCATCGATCGGGACTCTACAGCAAGCGGCCGTTGAGCAATCCACCCTTCTCGGGGGTTATGATACGAGCGCTATAAACTTCGTATTCGATTTGATGACCTTGGAAGTCGGATGCTAGAGGAGTACGCCGAGCGGCTTCTGCAGGGGTTCCATCTCGTCATAGTCGCCAGCCGGGCTCCGCTAGAGGTCAACAAGAAGGGGACCCGATTCATCGCCACCAGGGGAGCGGGCGGGCTGGTTACGGCGCTATCGACCCTCGCCTCCAGCACCGACGCCGTCTGGGTGGCCGCCGCCCGGACCAGCGCCGACCGAGAGCTGGCCGACAGGCACCCGCGCAGCCCCGTCAAGATCACCGGAGATGACGGCCGCGCCTACCGGGTCGGCTTCGTCAACCCCGGCGAGGAGGCCTACGAGCTCTGGTACAACCAGATCAGCAACCCCCTGCTGTGGTTCATCCAGCACTACCTCTGGAACCTGAGCCACAACCCCAGCATCAACGACGACACCCATCGTGCCTGGAAGGACGGGTACGTCGCCGTCAACCGGATGTTCGCCGACCGGGCCATCCAGGCGGCCAAGCGACCGGCCAAGGACGGCGCCCGCCGGGTCCGCCCCCTGATCCTGGTCCAGGACTACCAGCTCTACCTGGTGCCCACGATGGTGCGCGAGGCGCTGCCCGACGTGACCCTGCAGCAGTTCATCCACATCCCCTGGCCGACGCCGCAGTACTGGAAGGTGCTACCCGACAAGATGCGCGACCCCATCGTCGAAGGCCTGCTCGGCAACGACATCGTCGGCTTCCAGACGCCGCGCGACTGTCGCAACTTCCTGCTCACCTGCGACGAGAACCTGGGCCTGGCCGTCGACTACCGGGAGCGAACCGTCTTCTACCAGGGCCGCACCGTCTGGGTGCGCTCCTATCCGGTGAGCATCGACGTCGACCATTTCCAGGCCCTGGCCGAGAGCCCCGAGGTGCTCCAGGAGCAGCGCAACATCCATCGCTGGCGGCCCACCAAACTGATCATCCGGGTCGACCGGTCGGACCCCTCCAAGAACCTCCTGCGCGGCTTCGCCGCCTACGACAAGATGCTCCAGGACCACCCGGAGCTCCAGGGCAAGGTCCAGTTCTGGGCCTACCTGCAGCCGTCGCGGCAGGACGTGCCCTTCTACCGCAAGTACCTGGACGAGGTCCAGTTCGTCACCCGCGAGCTCAACCAGCGCTACGGGCGGGAGGGCTGGAAGCCGGTGCGGCTGGAGCTACGCGAGGACCTCAACCGCGCCATCGCCGCCTACAAGGAGTTCGACGTGCTCCTGGTCAACTCCATCTACGACGGCATGAACCTGGTGGCCAAGGAGGGGATGATCGTCAACGAGCGGGACGGGGTCCTGATCCTCTCCGAGAACACCGGCTCATTCGGGGAGCTGGGGGAGTGGGCCTTCGGCATCAACCCCTTCGACATCGACGCCACCGCCGACGCGCTCTACGCGGCGCTGACGATGGACGAGCGGCAGCGCCGCACCCG
>JBARRR010000181.1:0-4970 GCA_049644325.1 Candidatus Dormiibacterota bacterium | reverse complement strand
GCAATCGGCGAATGCGTACACATTCTCGTTCTCGGGCCACTGGTCGCGGACCTGGCTCCAGCCCATCTGCTCGGCCGCTACCTGTCTCTCTACAGTCTGACCTTCACCATCTCCCTGGCCCTCGGCCCGGCGATTGGTGGCCTTCTCCTGCAGACCTCGCCAGACGCCGTCTGGTGGGCAGGCGCGCTTGCCGCGGTGCTGGCCGGAGCCGTCCTGCTTCGACTCGGCGGCCGCATTCCCGACCCGCTCCGCGCAGCACAGTCACGTCTTGCGTCGGCGCCAGAGGCCGCGTGAGGTCCTGCCAAGAGAAAGTCATGGGGGTTTGCGCCGGATGAGCTAAAGGAGCCCTTGAGGGGTTGGAGCCCACTTCGGGACTTGAACCCGAGACCTCTTCCTTACCAAGGAAGTGCTCTACCACTGAGCTAAGTGGGCGCGCAACCGGTGCCGTCCGGGGAATTGGTGGGCAGGGAGGGATTCGAACCCCCGAAGGCAAAGCCTGCTGATCTACAGTCAGCCGCGTTTAACCACTTCGCTACCTGCCCGCGTTACCGGACGTGCCGAACGAGGCGATAGATTATCAGCCCTGGCCCCGGCCGCTTCAGACGCGGCTGGGTTTGGGCAGGTCGAACCTGACGCCGGTCAGCGCTTCCGAGACTTCCCAGAGCCGGCGGGCCACCTCCTCATCCTGGGCTCGCTTGCTGCCGTGGACCACCTTGGGATGACCACGGCCCTCCATGAAGCCGTCCGGGCCGATGAAGCTGCCCCCCTCGAGCTTCGGCGCCGTCGCCGCGTAGAGGATGGGGAGCGCCCCCTTTTCCGCGCTCTGCGCGTACACCCGGTTGGTGATAGCCATAAAGACCCGCTCGTGCGGCAGGCTGGGACCGGCGGACTGCAGGTTGGTGGCGGCGTAGCCGGGGTGCGCCGCCATGCTCCGCAGCGAGAGTCCTGCCAGACGGGCTCGTCGGTCGAGCTCCAATGCGAACATCAGGTTGGCCAGCTTGGACTGGCCATACGCCGCCCAGCGGTTGTAGCCGGCTTCGGAGTTGAGGTCGTCGAAATTGATGGCACCTGTCCGGTGCGCCTGGCTGGTGACGGCTACCACCCGGGCACGCCGGCTCTCCAGCAGCGCGGGAAGGAGGAGGCCGGTGAGAGCGAAATGACCGAGGTGGTTGGTCCCGATCTGGGATTCGAAACCGTCGATGGTGGCGCGTCGCGGCGGGGCCATCACGCCGGCGTTATTGACCAGGAGATCGAGGCGGTCGTGGGCGCTACGAAACTTCTTAGCGAAGGCGCGAACCGAGCCAAGGTCGCCCAGGTCGAGATGCTCGACGCTGACCATGGCATCTGGCAGTGAAGCGCGGATGTCGCCGGCCACACTCTCGCCCTTGGCCACGTCCCGGCAGGCCAGGATCACCTCAGCGCCTGCGTGCGCGAGTTCGGTGGCGACCACGGCGCCAAGCCCGCTGTTTGAGCCGGTGACGACCGCCAGACGGCCGGACTGGTCGGGGATGTCCTCAGCGGTCCACTTCATGGCCGCTTTACGCTAGCAGGCTACGGTGTAGCGGCGATTAGGATGCCGGACGCTTGGATTCGAGCCGCTACCGGCTGGTCGACTCAGCTACCCGCTGCCGCCGGTGGAGAACTGGCTGACCGCGCGCTAGTCGGGCAGGCTTTCCACCGCCAGCAGCTGCCACTCGCCCGGCACGCCCTTCAGCTGGTGCTGGCCGCGATCTGAGAACTCGATCCCCGAACCGGCGACCAGGTCACGAACAGTGCTCGAC
Source organism: Candidatus Dormiibacterota bacterium (assembly GCA_049644325.1). GTDB lineage: Bacteria > Chloroflexota > Dormibacteria > DASZGP01 > DASZGP01 > DASZHA01. Next base: position 3,189 of record JBARRR010000181.1, on the reverse strand, counting down.
ACCATGATCTCGTCTGCGTCGGCATGCGACATGACGCGGGCGGCGGTGTGCACCGCGATCCCGCCCACGTTCGCTCCGCGCAACTCGACTTCGCCAGTATGAACCCCGGTTCGGATGCGGAGACCGTGTTTCGCCAGTGCCACCTTCATGGCCTCGGCACACCGGAGGGCGCTGTTCGGTCCGTCGAACGTCGCCAGGATCCCGTCGCCGGTATGGTTCACGACCCGGCCGTGGAACCTGGCCACGACCTGCTCGACAGTGCGGTCGTGCTCATCAAGCATCGACTTCCAATCCCGATCGCCCATGCGCGCGGCCTGCTCGGTGGAGCCCACGATGTCGGTGAACAGCACGGTAGCGAGGAGTCGACCCTCGGCGGGAAGGCTGGCTCTGACCGTCTCCAGGGGTGGACCCTCGGCTGCCAGCAGCGCCAGGAGCTCCTGCGCGGCGGTTGCGTGCTGGACGACTCCGAGCTTCTCGAACGTCATCAGTGCGGCCTCGGCTTCGACCGCCGCCGATCCGGGCTCCCCGGCCTCGTGCAGCGCCCGGGCCAGCTCCAGTCGGATCTGGGCCATCATCAGCGGCCGCTCGCGGTTGACGATCAAGGCCAGCGCGGCCTCGAGTCCATCGATCGCCTCGTCATGCTCGCCGCGCACGCCCGCCAGCCTGGCGGTCGCCATGTGGGCGAGGGCGCGCACCTCGTTGCTGCCGCAGTCTCCCTCGGCCAGCTGCTGGAGACGGCGTGAGGCCCGGGCGGCCGCCGGCTGGTCGTCGCGACGCAACTCCAGGTCCACCAGCTGGGAAAGCGCCGGCGCCAGGCGCAGACAGTCGCTTCCCAGCCCTCGCGTGTATGAGCGCAGGACGCCGGCGGCCTTCTGGTAATCGCCCTGGGCGATGCTCAGGCTGGCGACCGCCGGCGCCGCCTCAAACTCGTCCTGGAAATCTCGAAGGAGCTCCGCCGCCTCGTCGTAGCGCCCCTGTTGGATGCGGAGCTCGGCCAACTTGCCGGCCGAGGAGGCTTGATGCATCATCGCGCTTTTCTCGGCGACGACCGCTCGTGACAGCCGGGCGTCGGCGCCTTCCCATTGGCCGCGCATGGCATCCACCGAGCCCTGGACGATTTCGCAGTGGGTCACCGCCATCCCCATTTGCTCGACTTGCGGGTCCTCTTCGACCGCCTTCCCCCAATACTCCGCTCGTCCCCGATCGCCAGTCCGGTCGCAGGCGCTCAGCAATGCGCAGAAGGTTAGGCCGCGGGTCGTCGCATCGGGCAGCTCGCCGGCGGCTATGCCCACCATCACCTCGTCCATCAGGGAAAACCCGTCGTCGACCCTCCCCAGGCTGGCCAAAGCAAGGCCCTTCTCGGCCTGCGCCCGTAGCTCCAGCTGGGGATCCTTGAACTCGCGCGCGATGCTAAGCGCCTGCTCGGTTCGCCTTAGCAGATCCTGGGGATCGTGGACGTCGCACGCCACCCAGGCGAGATGGTGATAGCCGCGTTCGATAGACGGCCCCAGTTGGTCGAGGAGCCGCCAGCCCCGTTGATCCCAGCCCCGCGCCGCGCTGTAGTTGCCGATGGACTCGTTGGCGAGGACGAGCCTGGTGGTGACGCGGACCGCACCCAGCTGGTCACCCGCGTCGACGTAGGCGCGGTACGCCTTCTCCATGAGGCGGGCGGCGGAGGTCGGGTCGCCGCCGGCGTACAGGCCGAGCGCCTCCTGCATGAAGTCGTTGCCTGATCGCTGCTCGGCGGACGTGATGATGTCGGCTTTGGCGCCAGTTGCCACGATCGAATCATGGCACTGGTGTCACCTCCGCGCCAGATACTCTGGCGGGTTCTTACGCTCGGCCCTCTCACCTGACATCAGATGACCTGGCTTTGAAAAAGCGTCAGGGGGACGCCCAAAATTTATTGGAGCCGGCGGTCGGAATCGAACCGACGACCGGCTGTTTACAAAGCCGAGGATTCTCCCGCGAACTCAGGTTGCCGGATGCGGGTGCCGTTGTTTGGTTGTCTGCGAAGTTTAGCGGCTGGCTGGCGCTACCTTGCTCAGTTCCACACCAAACGTGAGGCACAGCGCTGGGGTCGTCGTCGGGCCGAAGAACTGAGTAAGCGCCGGAGGGTGCGCACCAATAGGCGCCCCCCTCCAAGACGAGTCATGTCTGTTGAATCCGCTCGAGGTCAGCGGTCCGACAGCTCTGTCTGGCTGCGAACAGCTGACGGGCATACTGGGCCGCGTTGGTTACCGCCGCGGGAGGAACCGCATTATGTCGACATCAGAACAGGTCTTGCCTAGTCCTGCGCTGCGCCGGGGACGGCGGTTCGTCTTGTCATCGCTCCATCTTCTCAAGGAATGAAGCCTTCAAAGTTCCCGGGGCGGTTCAGACGGTTACGCTGACCGCAGCCGGCTGGGTAGACACTCCGATCGTATTAATGGGGTAGGGTCCGCACGGCCTTTATCCCGTCCGGTTCGCAGACCTAGAGCTTTCCCATTCGTCGCGTAGCGGCTCCAGAAACTGCCGCAGGAATCGAGGATCTTCTAAGTGGTAGAGCATATGTTGCAACTGGGTGCTGACCTCAATCAGCCGGAGTAGGAGCTTCTCGCCCTCGACCCTCCGATCGGCCAGATCTGGGACACTCTTCAGATATTGCTCGCTTGCCGCGGCTAGATCCGCCAAGGCATGGGCCAAGACCTGGGGCTCGTCGTGATCGTTGTCACTCAATTTCGCAATCCGGGCAATGTTCGCTAAACGGCTCGCCAGTTCCTCAATGGCGGCTGCAGAGGCCAGCGGGTTTGTTGGATTTGAGTTCATTGCTGGTTCAACAGATGCCCGATCGCGACCAGAATTCCTTCGTAGTTGGATATTTCCCTTTGAGTCTGAATGACCCCCTGGATTTGGTCCAGTTGTTGTGAGAGCGCAGGCAGACCGGACCGCCGCCTGAGCCGGCCCCCACAGGTGCCCTGGACCGACGATGGGGAGCACCAAGGCGGAAGCCGACTGGTCCAGCTCCACTGAGGGCAGTTCCTCTCACGGCCTGCCCACTTTACTGCCAGCGAGGAATGCGAGGGGCGTCTTCATGTCCAGGCCGCGGTGGGGCCGGACGGCGTTGTACTCCTCCACCCAACTCGACAGCACGACCTGGGCCTCGAGCACGCTCTGGAAGTGCTCGCCATTGAGGACCTCGTTGCGCAT
>JBARRR010000180.1:0-16339 GCA_049644325.1 Candidatus Dormiibacterota bacterium | reverse complement strand
ATGGCGTTGTCCTGGTTGTGCATCAGCACCAGCCAGGCGCCACTCCGAGCCGCCAGGTCCGCCAGCCGGGGGTCGCGGCGGAGCCCCCAGACGTCGTTGATGATGGTGACACCGGCGTCCACGGCGGCGGCGGCGACGTCGTGGCGGTAGCTGTCGATACTGACCGGGATGCTGACGCGGTCGACGATTTGGGGGAGCACGGCCATGACCCGCTGCCGCTCATCCTCGACCGAGATCTCGGTGTGGCCCGGCCGGGTGGACATCCCGCCGACGTCGATCACGTCGGCGCCCTCTGCCTCCATCCGCACCGCCTGCTCCACCGCCGCCTCGGGGTCGCCGGCCACGCCGTCACCAGAGAAAGAGTCCGGCGTGACGTTGACGATGCCCATCACGTAGGTGCGCGCGCCCCACTTGAAGCGAGGAGCCTGCCTCGCCTGCACCTCATCCACCCCGTTGGCCGCAGCCACGCCAGAATCCTAGATCAGATCGATTGCCGGGGTTTGAGCGACCTAGACGGTTTCGAGGAGGTCTGCGCCCGAGCGCCCGAGGCCGGCAGCCAGCTTGACGATGTTCTTCAGGGTGGGGTGCCGGTGTCCGGACTCGACGCCAGCGATGTAGGTGCGATGCAGCCCCGACCTGCGGGCCAGCTCTTCCATCGAGACGCCCAGCTCGATGCGCAGCTCGCGGACGCGCTGGCCGAATCGGCGGGTGACCTCGCTGTCGGGCGCAGCCGGCGCCCGCAGGCGGGCATGGACGATGCGCCCGCCACCCTTCGCGGAAGCGCGATGCAGAGCTCGGTCGGCAGCGCCAATTACCGACGCTGGCAGCATGTTGCTGGGGGCGGAGGCGCTACCGATGCTGAGGGTGAACGCGGGCTCGGAGTTGGCGCGGCGCCCGTTCGCGGGATCACTTGCCCGACGACCCAGGGTGCCGATCGCCGCAGCCGCGAGATCGTCGCCGAACTTGGGCGCCTGCCGCTCGGTCAGAGACGGCGCGATGACCAGGAACACGCCTTCACCCAGCGCGTGGACCCGGGCGTTGCTGGCCGACCAGTCATGGAGCCGCTCCGCGGCCAGGCTGATCAGCTGGCGGACCGCGGCCGGGCCGTCCTCGGCCCCGATCATGTCCAGGTGGTCGATCGCGGCCAGGAACACGGTGACCCGCTCCGGCCGCCGCGGGACGTCGAGGGCCTCCTCCAGGTACGTCTGGGCCAACCGCCGGTAGGCCATGCCGATGGCGGTGTCGACCCGGGCGATCCCCTCCATCGACCGCGCCGCCAGCATCAGCTGGTCGTGCTGGGGCTTCCCCGGCGGGGTATGCGTGGCCGCCCGCCAGGCGGCGTGAACCAGGCTGTCGAGCGCTGTCGCGGAGGTCTTCGACACCGCAGCCAACTCGGCCGGGTGCACGTCGAGCCATACCGCCAGCCTGTCCCTCGACTGCCGCGCGACAGGGTCGCGCCGGTCTTTAGCCGGCCACTGCGCAGACATCCGTATCCCCCACTGGTAAGGCCCCTAACCTCATGCAGATTATGAACCCTAGCATCCCGGAGATGAGCACTGATCCTGACTCCGGGCTCTCATAGTCCCCGCAAGGCCCGCGGCTAAGATCTCCCCGATGCGCTTCTCGGAGCTCCTGGCCGACCTCGCCCTGCGCGGCATCCGTGCCCGGCGACTGACCCCGGAGGAGCTCGATCCGGACATCCCAGACCTGACCCAGGACACGCGACAGGTGCCGCCCGGTGGTCTGTTTGTGGCCATCAGCGGCAGCCACGTCGACGGCCACGACCTGGTTCCAGACGCTGTCGCCGCGGGGGCGGCCTCCGTATTCGTCCAGCACGAGATGACGCTGCCGGCCACGGTGGCCGCGGCGCTGGTTGGGGACAGCCGCGAGGCGTTGGCATGGGCCGCCGCCGGGCTGTCAGGCCACCCAACCGAGGAGATGGCGATGGTCGGGGTGACCGGCACCGACGGCAAGTCGACCACCTGCGTCCTCACCGTCGAAGCGTTAAGGGCCTGCGGGGTAGCGGCCGGGGGGATGAACAGCCTCGAGTTCCGCTGCCTGGACGAGGTGGAGCGCAACACCACCTATCAGACGACCCTCGACGCCCCCCTGATCCAGGCGCGAATGCGGCGCCTGGTCGACGCCGGCGTCGACACCGCGGTGCTGGAGACGACGTCCCATGGAATCGACCAGCAGCGGGTCGCGGGGGTGGCCTACGACGTCGCCGCCTACACCAACCTTAGCCACGAGCACCTCGACTACCACGGCACCCTGGAGCGCTACCGCGAGACCAAGCTGCAGCTGGCCGAGCTGGCGCGCCAGAGCCCGCGCAAACCAGGGGTTGCCAAGTCGATCGTCTACAACGCCGATGAGCCTCAGTGGACGGAGCTGGCCACCACCCCCGCCGACCAGCGGCTGACCTACGGCATCGAGGCGCACGCCGACCTCCGGGCCGTCGACATCGTCGCCAGTATCGAGGGCATCCGCTTCTCCGCCCTCGCCGGCGACCAGAGGGTCGACGTTCGGCTGCCGTTGACGGGGCGCTTCAATGTCGCCAACGCCCTCTGCGCCCTGGGCATCTGCCTGGCGCTGGGGCACCCGTTGGAGCGTGCGGCGGCGGGCTTGGCGCGGACCAAGGGCCTCCGCGGACGGATGCAGGTGCTCGACGCGGGCCAACCCTACGCCATCGTCATCGACTACGCCCACACTCCTGACGGCCTGGAGAAGGTGCTGGGCGAGCTTCGCCCGCTGACCCGGGGCCGGCTGCTGACGGCGTTCGGCGCCCCTGGGGATCGCGACGCCACCAAGCGGCCGCTGATGGGGTCGGCGGTGGCAGCGCTGGCGGACGAGTTCGTGATCACCAGCGACGACCCCCGCCAGGAGAGCGCTTCGGAGATCTGCGCCGAGATCGCATTGGGCGCAACAAGCGCAGGCAGAGTCGAGGGAAAGGACTTCGAAATCATCGTCGACCGGGGCCAGGCCATCCGCGAGATCATCCGTCGTGCCCGCCCCGGCGACACCGTGCTGCTGGCAGGCAAGGGCCACGAGGACCGGCTCCTGGTGGGCGCCGACAGCCTGCCCTGGGACGAGGCCGCCGAGGCAACGGCCGCCGTCCAGGAAGCCGGGACCGGCGCTTGAGGGGGCAGGCCTGGGCGACGGGATTGACGCTGGCGATGGTGGCGCTGACGGGGTGCAACCCGCCCGGCGTCCCCGGCATAGGCCAGTCCGGCCCGCCCAAGGAGCTGACGGCGCAGGACGCGGCCAAGAACCTCAAGGGCACCATCTACGTGGTCTCGGGGGGCCGCGTCTTCAGGCTCCGGGGTGGTGGCGTCAGCGCCCTCACCGGCACCGACCGGAAGGTCGCCTACCCCGCGGTCACCGCGGACGGCCAGAAGACAGCCGTGGCGCTGATCGGCGCGGGCCATTCCGAGATCGCCGTCGGCGGGCCCGACTTCAACAACCTCAGCTCACTGACCACGGCGCCCAAGGACCCTCACAACGCTTCCATCGACCTCAAGCCCGCCTTCTCCCCCGATGGCACCCGGGTGGCCTTCATGTCCGATCGCGGCAGGTGCTGCTCCGACCAGCAGATCTGGGAGGGACCGTTCGCGCCCTACAAGCCGCGACAGGTGTCGACGCCGCCGGACCTCACCGGGGGCGACGACGCCCCCGTCTACCTGAGCGGCACGTCGCTGCTGTTCGTCGGCTGGCGGTCGGTGAACGGCGACGCTCGCAACGTTCGCGCCGGGCTGATGCAGGCCGGGGTCCCCAGCGGGAAGCCCAAGGTGGCGTATGCGCCGGGCGACAGCGACATCCTCGATCCCTCGCCGGGCCCCGCGGGCAAGCTGGCCTTCGTCCGGCGCAAGGGTGACAGCGCCGACGTCGAGGTCGGCGGCATCGACGGCGCCGGGGCGACCAAGATCACGTCGTTTGGCGACACCCGCCAGCCGGTCTGGGCGCCCGACGGCTCCGCCATCATCTTCATCTCGCGGCATTCCGGCAGCCTCGACCTCTGGTCGGTGGCCGCCGACGGCAAAGGCGACCCGCAGCGGTTGACCTGGGGCGCCGACCTCGACGACAACTCGCGGCCGGCCTGGATCGGCGCTAGCTGATATTCGCCAGCGCCCCCCTGGCTATCTCGGCGTGCTTGACTGCACCCGCCTGGTCCGCGATCGCAATCGCCTCCTTCAACAGGCGGCGAGCGTGCTCGTGATCCCCGGCACCATCTCGTCTTCGCAGCATGTCCGCGTAGTAGCGGCGGGTATCGATGTCGTCGCCGAATCGCGGGTATTCGGCCAGGTATTCGAGCGCCGCCTGGAAGTGTCCCTCGGCCGCATCCCAGTCCTGACCGGCCGCCGCCGCGATGCCGGCGGCCAGGAACGTCGTCCGCCCGTAGATCGTTTTCGCACCCTGTTCCAAAGCCTCGACCACCAGCGGGTAGAGCTTTTGCGCCTCCTCGGGCTGGCCCAGGACGACCTGTGCTTCGATCGAGAGCAAGAGAAGGCCCCATGCGCCCAGCGGGCTGGGCCGACCGGGCTGCGGCAACTCCGTTTCCACCGAGCGAAGTAGCTCGATTGCCTCAGCAGCCTTGCCCCGGTATGCCAGCACGTGTGCCAGGAGGCCGGTGAACACGGCGTTCCAAACCCATGGCTGACCGCGGTTGACCTCCTCGATAGCCATACGGTAGTGCTGCTCCGCCTCCTCCAGGTCGCCCATCCAGAAGTCGCCCAATCCCTGCCAGGCGTAGGCGTCCTTCAGCCACTCCCCTTCCAGCTCTTGAGAGCTGGCCAGGTCGTCGTCGCCAAATTTCCGAAGCTCTTCCGCCCGCCCGGCGGCGTGCGTGAAGTAGCGGACGCGGCGGGAGAGGTTGAGCGCTTGAATGTGCCCTATCCGCGGGGCAACCTCGTCGACCTCGTCGAGGATGCGGTCCACGTCCTCGACTTCACCCAGCATGCTGTGCGAGAAGGCAATAAAGGTTCCAGCGTCCACTAGGGCCCAGAGGCGGCCGCCCTCCCGCCCTCGTTGGAGCGCGCCTTCACCCAGCTCGACAGCGTCGCGCAGCTGCATGTGACCCCACTTGTGGATCGCCCGTACGCCCAGGGCATAGCCCACTGCGTCGCTGCCCATCTCGTTGGCCAGCTCCAGGGCCTCGTTGGTCATGCTCTCACCGGCGTCGTAATTCCCAGCGAGGCTGACGATCAGGCCGCTGATCGCCAGGAGACCAACGCGGTTTTCGGACCGGGTGTCAGCCAGCGCGGTGAGGCCGCGGCCCGCGGCGAGGAGACTGTCCTCCCAACGCCAGGCCCAGCCGAAGGCCAGCGCCATGTCGTAGGAAAGCACGGCGACCTCCTCGACGTCACCGAGCTCCTCGTAGATGTCGATGGCCTCGGACAGCGCGGTCCGGCTCTCGTCCCAGCGTCCCAGGGTTCGGTTGGCCGCACCCAGCCCGGCCAGGATGCGCGCGCGGCCGGCCCTGTCGTCGGGACTGACCACGTCGAGGGCGGTCTCGAACAGGCGCAACGCCTCATTGAAGGCTGTCGCCGCCAGCGCCCGCTCGCCGGCGATGGCCATGTACCGGGCCGCCTTCTCGGGGTCGGCCGCAAGCCCGGCCTCGACCAGATGAAAGGCGATCTCGGAGGCCCGGGCCTCGACGTTGTCGGCGTCGGTCCGCTCGATGGCGTCGGCGACGGCCTGGTGCAGGCGCTGGCGCTTCAAGGTGGACAGCTCACCCAGGAGCGTCTGTCGGATCAGTTCGTGGGCGAAGGTGAAGGCGACGTCGCGCCCGTCGGCGATCGAGGTCAGCAGCTGGGCTCGCTCGGCCTGGTCCAGGGCCTCGAACAGAGCGTCTTCGCCGATCCCGGTCTCCATCCCGGCCAAGAGGGAGAAGCTGAAGGCGCGGCCAATCACCGCCGCCGACGCCAGTGCCTGCCGGGTGGCGTCGTCCAACCGCTCGAGACGGCGACCGACCACCAGGCGGATGCTCTCGGGGACGTCGACCTCGCCGATGGCGAGCCCCGCCCGCCAGCCACCAGACTCGTCGAAGAGCTCGCCCGACTCGGCCAGGTGGCGGTAGACCTCCTCGACGAAGAAGGGGTTGCCCTCGGTCTCCTCGAAGATCACGTCGACCAGGCTCGGGGGCGGCGCGGCGCCGCCGAGCGCGGCCAGCATCGCCTCCACCCCGGTGGCGTCAAGGCGTTTGAGCGCCATGCGCCGCACCAATCGCTGGCGGTGGAGCCCATCCAGGGTCCGGGCCAGGGGACGCCCAAGCTCTAGCTCGACATCCCGGTACGTCCCCAGGATCACCAGCGGGATGCCGGCCACCCGCTGGGCGATGTGCTCGAAGAGCAGCAGAGACGCCTCGTCGGCCCAGTGGATGTCGTCGAGGAGGACACAGACTGGCTGCGTGCCGGCCGCCCGGCCGATGAACTCGAAGATGCTGTTGAACAGGTATCGCCGCTCCTGCTCCGGCGGCAGGTCCATGGGCTCGGCGATGTCGTCGAAGCGGCGGCGCAGCTCCGGCATCAGCCGGGCCACCTCGGGGGCGGCGTCGCCGAGGTCGCGGCGGAGGGTCTCGGACGGGAGCTTGGCCGCCGCCATCTCCACGATCTCGATGAACGGCTGATAGGGCGGCGTTCCCTCACTCTCATAGCAGCGTCCGGTGAACGTCCGGAAGCCGCGACGGTCGGCCTCGGCGAGGACCTCCGTGGCCAGGCGGGTCTTGCCCACGCCCGGCTCACCGCCGAGCAGCACCACGCTGGACTGGCCCTGGAGGGCGGCGTCGAGGGTGCCGAAGAGCTCGGCTCTCTCAGCGTCTCGCGCCACCAGCGGCGTACGGTCGGGCGCCGCCGCGGTCACGGCCGCGGTGGCGTGGTCGTGGTCGGCGATCCACGTCAGTTGGAACAGCTGCCAGCGCTCGTCGAAACCCTTGAGGCGGAAGCGGCCGCGGTCGACGAAGTCGACCTCCGGGACCTTGCCGGCCAGCTGCTTGACCACCCCTGCGACCAGCACCTCGCCACCCTTGGCCTTGGCGGCCACGCGGGCGGCAGCGTTGACCGCGGCGCCAAAGAGATCGCCGTCCTCCTCGCTGACCTCGCCACTGTTGAGGCCGATGCGGACCTGCACCTGGTCGACGGGGTGCTCGTGGTTGTAGTCGTGGATGGCCCGCTGGATGCCGACGGCGCACTGCACCGCGCGCCGGGCCGAGCCGAAGGCGACCATGAAGCCGTCGCCGAGGGCCTTGACCTCGCGACCGCTGTGGGCCTCGACCTGCTCTCGCACCACGTCCTCCTGGGCGCGGAGGATCAATCGGGCGGCGTCATCACCACGGCTGGTGCGGAGCTCGGTGGAGCCCTGGACGTCAGTGAAGAGGACCGTGACGGTCCCCTCAAGCACTTCCTCCGCTCTTGCCAGTGGATGTTCCTCCCTGCAGTTCTGAGATTATTCTCGCCACAGATGACCGCCACCGCAGCGCAACAGACCCGCGCCGTGACGATGGTGGGGCACACCATCGTGTGCGGGCTGGACCAGCTGGGGCTGCGCGTCGCCCAGGGCATGCGCGAGATGGGCGAGGACGTCGTGGTCCTCGCGCTCAACCCCGACCGGACCTTCGCCCACGCCGCCCGCGAGGCCGGCGCGGTGATCATCGACGGCACCTCGCAGACCGAGGACGACATGATCGACGCCGGCGTGCGCACCGCTCGGGCCCTGGTGCTGACCGAGGATTCGGACCTCGGCAACCTGCACGCCGCCCTGGAGGCCGAGGAGCGCAACGAGGACATCCGCATCGTGTTGCGCATGTTCAACACCGAGCTGGCGCAGCGCGCCGCCGCCCTGCTCAACGACACCGAGGTGATGAGCCTGTCGGGGCTGGTGGCCCCCTTCCTGGTGGACGAGGCCCTCGGTGAGAGCGGCCCCGAGGCGGTCACGGTGTGGGACCGCCGCGTCGTGCTTCGCGATACGCCCACCGAAGACGCCTCCATCCTGGCCGAGCTTGGCGGCGACCTCCTGCTTGCCGACGGCGGCGCCGCCATCCGTGCCGCCCGCAGGGTGCGACAGCGGCGAAACCGGCGGGTCCACACCCTGGAGCAGGTGCTGCGCACCCTCTGGGACCGGCGCCTGGCCACGGTGCTGCTGTCGGTGGCCGCCCTGGTCACGCTGGCCAGCCTGATCTTCTGGTACTTCGCCGGCTTCAGCCCGATCGACGCAGCCTACTTCACGATCACCACCGTCACCACGGTGGGCTACGGCGACCTCAACCTTCTGACCCAGCCCGCCTACGTCAAGGTCCTCGGGATGATCCTCATGATCCTGGGAGCGACATCTCTGGCGGCCTTCTACGCCCTCATCACCGACGCCGTCGTCGGCGCCCGGATCAGCGCCGCTCTCGGCGTCCCCGATGGCACGGCCAAGAACCATTTCGTGGTTTGCGGCGTGGGCAACGTCGGCTTCCGGGTCGTCGAGCACCTGGTCCGCTATGGGTATGACGTCACGACCTGCGACATTCCCGATGACCGAGGCTTCATCGAGCCCACCCGCCGGCTGGGCGTTCCGGTGCTCGCCGGCGACGCCCTGGTGGCCGACAACCTCCGCCAGCTGGGGGTCGAAAAGGCGCGGGCGGTGATCGCGACGACGGAGAACGACATCACCAACCTGGAGATCACCCTGGCCTCGCGAGAGCTCAACCCCAACGCCCGCCTGGTGGCGCGGATCTTCGACCCCGAGCTGGCCGAACGCGCCGAGCGGCGCTTCGACATCCACGCCTGCCGGTCGATCCCGACGATGGCCGCGCCGTATTTCACGGCCGCCGCCCTGGGGCCGGACTGCAACACCATCATCCGGCGCGGCGGGCACCTCTGGCTGCTGGCCGAGGCCATGATCATGCCCGGGTCGCAAGCCGACGGCTTGCCGCTGGCGGAAATGGAGGAGGACGGCCAGCTGAAGCTGGTTGCGGTTCGCGACAACCTCAACGAGTCATGGCGCCCGGACCGCGAACGGGTCCTAGCCGCTGGGCACGAGATCCTGGTCGCCGCCCGGCGGGAGGCGCTCGAGCGCCTGCGGGTGCTGACCAGGGCACGCGGGTAGGCCGGGACTGATGGCTATCGACGACAAGCCGGCGGTCGTCACCGCCACAGAGGCGGCGCCCGAGAAGGCCAGGGAGGCCTACGGAGGCGAGGGCCACACCATCGTATGCGGCCTGGAGCGCCTCGGACTCCGCACCACCGAAGAGCTGCGCGGCCTCGGCGAGGAGGTCACCGTCCTGGTCAGCGCCCCGGACAGGACATTCGCCGACCATGCCCGCACGGCGGGGGCGGTGGTGCAAGAGGGCAGCTCGCAGGAGGAGGACGATCTCATTGCGGCCGGCGTCAAGACCGCCCGCTGCCTGGTGCTTACGGAGGACTCCGACCTCGGCAACCTGCACGCCGCGTTGCTGGCGCAGGAGATGAACCCGGGCCTGCGTGTGGTGATCCGCATCTTTAACTCGGAGCTGGCGCGGCGGGCCTCGGCGCTGCTGACCGACATCGACGTCCTCAGCCTCTCGGCGCTGTCGGCCCCAACCCTGGCCGCCGAGGCCCTGGGCGAGAAGAGCGGCGATACGGTCATGATCTGGGGCCGGCGCGTGGTGCTCCGCGAGGAGCCCTCCGAGGAGGCGGCGGTGCTGGCTGCGCTGGACGAGAAGGTTCTGCTCGAAGACGCCGGCGAGGCGCTGGAAGGCGACAGGGAGGACTGGGAGCGCTCACGGCGGGTCCGCGTCGTCATCCAGGGTTTGCGTACTTTCTTTGACCGCCGCCTGGCGGCGGTCCTGGTGGTGGTCGCGCTGCTGGCGACGATCAGCGCCCTGGTCTTCAGCCGCTTCGCCGGCTTCACCCTGATTGACGCCATCTACTTCACCTTCACCACGGTGACCACCGTCGGGTATGGCGACCTCAACCTGGTGTCGTCGCCGGACCTGCTTAAGCTCTACGACGTCGGCCTGATGCTCTTCGGCGCGCTGTCGTTGGCGGCGCTCTACGCCCTGGTCACCGACGCCATCGTCGGCGCCCGGCTGGCCGCGGCGCTGGGCGTTCCCCACGGCAAGATCAAGAACCACGTCGTCGTCTGCGGGCTCGGTAACGTCGGCTTCCGCACCGTCGAGCACCTCGTCTACCACAAGATCAAGGTCGCGGCGGTGGACCTGTCGGACCGCGGACGTTTCGTCCAGCTGCTGCGCCACATGGGGGTGCCGGTGCTGACCGGCGACGCGCTTTTGCCCGACAACCTCCGGCTGCTCTGCGTCGACAAGGCCCGCGCGGTGATCGCCACCACCAACGACGATGTCACCAACCTGGAGATGATGATCGCCTCCCGGGAGCTCAACCATGGCGTGCGCCTGGTGGCCCGGGTGTTCGACGCCAAGCTGGCCGAGCGCGCCGAGAAGCGCTTCGAGATCCACGCATGCCGTTCCGTCTCGGCGCTCTCGGCGCCGTTCTTCGCCGGATCGGCGCTGGGCTCCGACGTAAACACAGTGATCCGGCGGGGCGGCCAGGTATGGCTGCTGGCCGAGGCCACGGTGGCAAAGGGATCGAAGGCGGATGGCATGAGGGTGTCGGAGCTGGAGGCAGGCGGCCACATCCACCTGATCGCGGTCCGCGACAGCGCCACCGCGTCCTGGAAGCCGGAGCAGGAGCGCGTGCTGGCGGCCGGCCACGAGATCCTGGTGGTGGCCCATCGCGACGGCCTGCTGCGTCTCCGTGAGGTCACCCGGGCTCATTCCTGAGCCCCTCATTAGAGCGGAGGTTGTGTCTACACTACAGTGGGCGGCCACCTGGAGGAGGAGCGACAGTGGCAGACGAGGGCACGCGGCACATGGTCGAGTCCTACATGAAGGCGCTCTTCTCGAACACCCGCAACGCCGACCTGGCCCCGTATGTCCACCCTGACTTCATCGAAGACTGGCCGCAGTCTGGCGAGCGCATTCGGGGCATCGAGAACCAGCTCGCGGTCCGGAGCAACTATCCCGACGAGGGAGAAATTGGGGGCGAGCTGCGCAGCGTCGTGGGCAGCAAGGACCAGTGGGTGACCACGCCGAGTCTCACCCTGCTCAAGATCGTTGGCACCGGCGACACGTACACCGCCACCGGGTGGTCGACCTACCCCAACGGCGACCACTACCACATAATCTCGATCCTGCAGTTGCGCGACGGCAAGATTGCCCGCAGCACCACCTTCTTTGCGGCGCCCTTCGAGGCTGCGGAGTGGCGCAAACAGTGGGTGGAGGCGATCCCAAAGGAATAGGGCCGGGAGGGCAAGGCGCCTCTCGCTACAGCGGCTTCTTGGCCGGCACCCCAACTCGTCGCGGGTACTCTGCGCGGGTATCCCGCACCTTGGCGACGATCACCACCCCGCCGGCCTCGCCGCTGATCCGCCCCCCTAGGTGACCCAGGGCGCGACCCGCGGCCTTCCAGTCCGCCATCCGGGCCTGGGCCAGGAGCACCCCGCCATTGCGCAGCAGTGGAAGGCAGTATTCGGCGGCCACCGGCGCCTTGGCCGCCGCCCGTGTGACGGCGACGTCGTAAGCCTCGCGGTGCTCGGGGTCCCGACCGACCTCCTCGGCCCGCCGCGCCTCAACCGACACATCTTCCAGGGCCATCGCGCCGACCACGTCCTGGAGGAACTCGGCCTTGCGCAGGTCGCTCTCCACCAGCGTCAGGCGCAGCCCGGGTAGCGCCAGCTTGAGCGGGATGCCCGGTAGGCCGGCGCCGCTGCCAACGTCGGCCACGCGCTCGGTACCCTCGAAGTCGTGGGCGTCCAGCAGCGTCAGGGACGCCAGGATCAGCCGCTCCCAGGCCATAGCGGGGTCGCGAATCGCGGTCAGGTTGGTGGTCTGGTTGCGCTCCAACACCATGTCGAGGTAGCGGTGGAGGGCGGCGTCGAGCGCCTCGCGAGAAGGCGGGTCGGGGATCAGCTGGGGAAGGGGCTCGGGCCGAACCCTAGGAAGAGAAGCTTGGAGAGCCAGTTGAGCCCGAGAATGATCAGCAGGCTGATGTAGAAGGCCTGCTCCAGGCGCCAGGGCACCACTAATTTCAGGCGCTTGCCCGTGGCGATCGCCCACCCGCAGTAGACAACGGCGGCGACCAGGGCGAGAAACATGATCGGGCCAATCGGGAACACCTGGAAGGCGGCACCCAGCTGGCCGTGGGCGGTCCAGACGAAGCTCCGGGTGGCGCCGCAGAAGGGGCAGGGCTGGCCGGTGATGGTGTGGAAGATGCAGGGCGGGATAGGGGTGATGCCCTGGTTCCAGAAAATCGGCATCACGGCCGACGCTCCCAGCACCCCCAGTCCACCGGCGAGGACCAGAGGCTCCTTGCCCTTCAGCCGGTCTGATTCGACCAGCACAACCCTTGACCCTGCGACCGCGACTGCCATCGTCAGATCAGGATAGCGCCCTCGCTGGGCCACCTTAGAATTCAACGCCAAATGCTCTTCCCGGACACCTACGAGATCAACGCCGCCGGCCATATGTCAGTGGGCGGGTGCGACCTCACCGAGCTGGCGGCGGAGTTCGAGACGCCGCTCTATGTCTACGACGAGGCCACCCTCCGGGGCCGGCTCGCCGAGTACCGCGACAGCCTCCGCGCCGCCTACCCGGGCGAGACCATGGTGCTCTACGCGGGCAAGGCCTTCCTGACCATGGAGATCGCCCGCCTGGTGGCCGAGGAGGGCGCCGGCCTTGACCTGGTCTCCGGCGGCGAGCTATACCTGGCGCAAAAAGCCGGATTCCCAATGGAGCGGGTCTCCTTCCCCGGCAATAACAAGTCGCGCGAGGAGGTCGAGATGGCCGCGACGATGGGCATCGGCGCCCTGGTGGTCGACTCCCTCCACGAGGTCGACCTGCTCCGCCAGCTGCCCGCGGGCACCCGTGTGCGCACCACCCTCCGGGTCAGCCCGGGGATCAAGCCGGACACCCACTCCTTTATATCCACAGGGCAGCTGGACTCCAAGTTCGGCTTCCCCTTGGAGACGGGCCAGGCGCTGGAGACGCTGAAGGCCCTCATCGACGTGCCCGCCGCCGACCTCCAGGGCGTCCACTCCCACATCGGCAGCCAAATCTTCGACCTCAGCGGCTTTGTCGCCGCCGCCGAGAAGGTCCTCGACTTCCTGGTCACAGCCCGGGATGAGATCGGCTTCAAGGCCGCCGAGCTGAGCCTCGGCGGCGGGCTGGGCATCGCCTACACCCGAGCCGACCGACCCCCGTCGCCGGCCGAGTTCGCCCACGTCCTGGCGGACACCGTTAACGAGGGCGCCAGCCAGCGGGGCCTCGACCTGCCGAAACTGCTGATCGAGCCGGGCCGCTCCATCGTCGGGCCGGCGGGCGTGGCGCTGTACACCGTCGGCGCGATCAAGGAGATCCCCGGGGTGCGAACGTACGTCGCCGTCGACGGCGGCATGGGCGACAACATCCGACCCAAGCTCTACGACGCCGTCTACGAGGCGTTCAAGGCTGACGCCCCAGACGCCGAGGCCACCGAGACGGTGACCATCGCCGGTCGCTACTGCGAGTCGACCGATATCCTGGTCAAGGACATCCGGATGCCCCCCCTCCAGCCCGGCGACATCATCGCCATGCCGGCCGCCGGCGCATACTCGCTGGCGATGGCCAGCAACTACAACTACAACCGGCGGCCCGCGGTGGCGATGGTGCGTGACGGCAAGGCGCGCCTGATCCGGCGCCGCGAGACGTACGAGGACCTGCTCGCCACCGAAGCATGAGCCAATCGGGGAGGGACGCGGGGGAAACCGTGACCCTGCTGTACGCGGACCTGGCCGAACCGCAGGAGACGCCGACAGCCTCCTCAGAGGACGCGGGCTTGGTCGAGGAAACGCGACGGGCGCTCTACCGGATCGTCCGCGAGGCCGCCGCCGGGCACCAGGCCCGCAACCTGGGGGAGGGTTTCATCGTCGTCTTCGATGACACCGCCAACGCCATGCGCTGCGCCATCGAGGTGCAACGTGGCGCCGACGCCTACAACCTCACCCACGACGGCGCCATGGCGGCGCGAGTCGGCCTCAACGCGGGGCCGCCGATCCGAGACGAGGAGGACTTCTTCAGCACCCCGGTGATGGTGGTGCGCCGACTGTGCGAAGCCGCGACCCCCGGACAGGTGCTGGCGTCGGAGAACGTGACCGAGCTGGCCCAGGGCGGCGATGGCTTCCGGTTCGCCGACATCGGCGAGATCGAGCTTCGAGGCCTCACCCGGCCGCTGCGTGCATTCGCTGTCAGTCCTGCCGCTGAGGCGGGGGCACCCCAACCCGCGGCGACCGGCTTTCGTGCCGCCAGTGCTGAGACATTCGTCGGGCGGGAAGCCGACCTGGGGCAGCTGGGCGACCTCTGGTCCGGCGCCGAGGGCGGCAAGCGACGGCTGGTGCTGGTCTCCGGCGAGCCGGGAATGGGCAAGACAGCGCTGGCGATGCGCCTGGCCGAGCAGGTGCAGGCGGCCGGCGGGACGGTCCTCTACGGTCGCTGCGACCAGGCGGCGCTGGTCCCCTTCGCGCCCTTCGCCGAGGCCATCCGAGCGCACATAGCAGGGTGCAGCGACCTGGATCTGGCCAAGGAGGTGGCGCCGGTGGGGTCGGAGCTGTCGCGACTGCTGCCCGAGCTGCTGGAACGGCTGCCCCAGGTCGGCCCGCCGCCGCAGCTGAGTCCTGAGGAGGCTCGCTACCGCCTTTTCGACGCCGTCCGCAAGCTACTGGCCGCGATCGCCGCCGATCGAGCCCTGTTGCTGGTCCTGGACGACCTCCACTGGTGCGACCGCGGCTCGCTGCTGCTCTTCGGCTTCATAACCCGCGAGCTGCCGACCGCCCGGCTGATGATCCTCGGCACCTACCGCGACAACGAGGTCGACCGCCGCCACCCGCTGGCCGCCGCCATCGCCAACGTCCGCCGCGACGCCGAGGTCAACCGGGTCCACCTTGGCGGTCTCAGCCTTGGCGACCTTGAAGCCCTGGTCGAGGAGGAGTCCGGGCACGGCCTCGATAACGTCGCTCGGACCGCCGTCACCGCGGTGCAGACCGCCACCGGCGGCCATCCCCTATACGTGCGCGAGGTGCTGCGGCACCTCGGCGCCGAGGGCCGGCTGCGCTACGAGGACGGGCAGTGGTCCAGCGACGTCCGGGCGCCAGGGGATATCGGCGTGCCGGAGGGCGTCCAGGAGGCAATCCGGATCCGCCTGGCGCACATGTCGGCCGACTGCGGCGCCACCCTGCCGATGGCCGCGGTCATCGGCAGGGACTTCAGCCTCGCCACCCTCGGAGGCATCGCGGGGCTCCAGGAGGAGCGGCTGATCGACGTCCTCGAAGAGGCGGTCGAAGGCCACCTGATCGAGGAGAGCGCCGATGTGCTGGGAGCGTTCCGCTTCGCTCACGCCCTGATTCGCGACACCCTCTACGACAGCCTCACCCAGGTCAGGCGCACAGCCCTGCACCGCAGCATCGCGGCCAGCCTGGAGGCCGAGCTTGCCACCGGCGAGGCTCGCCCCGGCAGCGCCGCGCAGGTCGCCCACCATCTGCTCGCCTCGGCAGCAGCGGGAGCGGAGGCCAAGACGGCGCACTTCCTCGAGCTGGCCGGCGACGACGCCCGCGACGCCACCGCCTACGAGGAGGCGCTCCGCTTCTACGAGCAGGCGCTGGAGGTGGTCGGTGACGTCGACGACCCGGCTCGCACCCAGCTGATGTACCAGGTGGGGCTGGCACAGCGAAACCTGGGCGACTGGGAGCCGGCGCTGGCCACCTGGCGCGAGGCCATGGACGCAGCCCGGCGCACGGCCGACACCGAGCTCACCGGGCGGATCGCGTGGTCGATCGCCAACCAGTTCGTCTGGGCCGGCCGCTACCCCGAGTGCATCGAGATCGCGGGGATGGGCCTCAACGCCCTGGGCGAGGCCGAAACCGCCGACCGGGGCCACCTGCTTGCCTGCCTGGGGAGCGTCTTCAGCCTGGGCGGCAGCTACGCCATCGGCGAGGAGATGACCGGCGCCGCCCTGGACATGGCCGACCGGCTCGGCGACCAGGCCTTCCTGGGGCACGCCCTCACCTTCCGGTGCGCCCACCACATCGCCTTCTGGCAGTTTGAGGCGGCCGTAGCCGTGGCGGACCAGGCAGAGCGCCTCAACCGCGCCGAGAACGACCAGTGGAGCCTGGCCAACAACCTCGGTCTCCAGTACTTCACCAGCATCATGGGCGGGCGTTTCGACGACGCCGCCCGCGTCGGCGCCGAGCTGCGGCCGCTGGCCGACCACATCAAGCACCACGGTGCTCACCTGCTCCTGGTCCGCGGCGACATCGCCAGGGCGTCGATGAACGGCGA
>JBARRR010000179.1:0-5486 GCA_049644325.1 Candidatus Dormiibacterota bacterium | reverse complement strand
GAGCAGCCGACCGCGAAACAGGCCTCGGTGACGCTGACGTCGCCACGACGCAGCAGCGCCATGGCGCGCTCGATGCGCCGCGTCATCAGGTAGCCGTACGGCGCCTCGCCGTAGGCGAGCTTGAACTCGCGGCTGAGGTGCCCGGCCGACATGTGCGCGCCGCGGGCGAGCGCCTCGACGTCCAGCGGCTGCGCGTACTCGCGGTCGATCCGGTCGCGAACCCGGCGCAGCCGCGCGAGGTCGCGCAGGTGCTGCGCCGCGGCGGGTCTGCTGGTCACCCGCAAGATCATGCCACGTCGCTCCCCAGGTGCCTAGCGCCGCTGTTAGCTCCCATGGCACCGGCCTCGGTGAGGTTCTGCGCCGGCGGTACGAAGCCAAACAACGGCGCTGAGGGGCAGATGTCGTTGAGCACGCAGGCGGGACAGTTGGGCTTCTTGGCCGTGCATACCTGGCGACCGTGGAGGATCATGCGCAGGCCAAAGTTGGTCCACTCCTCCGGGGGCAGGATCTTGCAGAGGTCGGCCTCGATCTTCACCGGGTCGGTGTGCTTGGTCAGCCCGAGCCGCCAGGCCAGGCGGGTGACGTGGGTGTCCACCGCCAAACCCGGGATCGCCCAGGCCACGCCGAGGACGACGTTGGCAGTCTTGCGGCCGACGCCAGGCAGCGTGACCAGGTCCTCCATCCGCGGTGGGACCTCGCCGCCGAAGCGCTCCACCAGCGCCTGGGCGCAGGCGATGATCGAGCGCGTCTTGTTCCGGAAGAAGCCGGTTGGCACGATGATCTTCTCGACGTCCCCGGGGTTGGCGTCGGCCAGGGCCCGCGCGTCGGGGTAGCGCGCGAAGAGCGTGGGGGTGACGGAGTTGACGCTCTCGTCGGTGGTCTGGGCGCTGAGGATGGTGGCCACGATCAGCTGGAAGGGGTTGTCGTGGACCAGGGCGGTCTTGGCCTCGGGGTAGGCCAGGGCAAGTCGCCGGGCGACCTCCAGCGCGCGCGCCCTGATCTCCGCCGGGGTACCGCGCTTGAGCCGGCCCTTGGGCTTCCTGCCCTTCTGCCGGGCCCGGGCGGTGTTGCCTGGGCGTTTCAAAACTGCCACCCGTAAATTCTCGTAAAGATGGAAAGAATCCGACCTGACTTGAGTTATTTAGATAGTCATGGACGCCAAAGCAGCCGCCCTCGAACAGGCGATCAAGGACTGTGGTCTACCCGGCCGGTTGGTCGAGCTGGACAAAAACCTGGTCGTCGTCGACCTGCTGAATGACCGCACCGAGCGCCTTGAGCGCCACGAGCTCGGACTGTCCGAGTTCTGCGACATGCTGCTGGATTGGCGCCAGAAGCTGATCTCCCGCGCCGACGTGAGCGGCACCCAGCGCATGCCGCGCAAGCGCCGCGCGGCCCGGCCGGCACGCGAATCCCAGCCTGACCTGAGCGTCGAAACCGCCGCCTAGCGGTGGCGACGCGGCTCAGCCGCGCGTGGGTGGGGGGACATCACTCCATCGTTCTGGGCGCTGTCGCGGGTTGTTGCGGAGGCGGAAGCGGATGCTCCCCTCCAGCGCGTCCGCCCCACTGACCCAGGCGTCGAACTGGCCCCGGTCCAGCATGCGGCGGAGCTCCCACTTGATCCCGCCTCGACCCTCGCCAGGGTGGACAGGGTCGACCACGTCGCGCGCCCCGTGCAGCACCTCCACCTCGAGGTAGCCGTTGTCGTAGGCCTCGCGCACCACCCGCAGCGCGATGTCCACCGCCGTGGCGACGTCGTAGCCGTGCAGGTCGAGCCGTCGCGACCGCGAGCCTCCGCCCCCGGATGCCCTCGGCGCGGGCCGGCCACGCCCGGGACGATCAGGTTGCCAGGGTCGCGGTCGACGGCGGGGCATGGCCTGAGGTTACATTTGCAGGTGATGGCGATGAACCCCACCCACGAAATATCGATCGAGTTCTGCGTCCCTTGAAACTATGTCCCTAGGGCCGTCGGTCTGACGGACGAGCTGCTGGCCAACTGGGCGCCGGCGATCAAGGGAATACAGCTGATCCCCAGCTCCGGCGGCCGCTTCGAGGTGATCCTCGATGGCGAGCTGATCTACAGCAAGGCCGCGCTCAAGCGCCACGCCGAGCCCGGCGAGGTGGCAAGGCTGGTGGAGGAGCGGATCGGGCCTGCACTGCCGCGGGACTAGCGCCGCTGGGTCGGGTTAGCTCGACGGACCCCCGCCTGCCGCCCCCGGCGCGGCGGGCGCCAGCCCGGACTCCTTCTCCTCCTGCCGGACCCAGCGCTTGACCATGCGGTCCTCGTATGCGGTCGCCTTCTGTAGGCGTTCCTCGGCGGCTTTCTGCTCTTCGCTGGGCTCGATGCCGTGCACTTTTTCCAGGCTGCGCAGGATCGAGATGATGACGTCGTCCTGCGCCTTGAGGTGATCCAGGACGGCGTGGACGGTGGCCTCGGAGCGGATGTTGATGTGGTAGTCGTGCTCGGCCGAGATGCGGTCTTTGTCCGCCTGCCGGTTCTGGCTCATCATGATGATGGGCGTCGCGTACGCCGCCTGGAAGCTCAGGGCCAGGTTGAGCAGGATGAACGGGTAGGGATCCCAGGCGCTGAAGTTGAACCCGTTGGCGGAGTACTGGTTCAGCGCGAACAGCGCGTTGGCCAAGATCCAAAGAAACAGCAGGCTGCTCTGAATGATGATGAAGCGCCAGGAGCCTACATTCCGGGCCACTGCGTCTGCGATGCGCTGCCCGGTCGACATGGAGCTGTCGTGCAGGTCGTTGACGTTATTCACCGGGAACTCGTCGTCCCGATGCCGGCGAAGGTGACGGACGCTGCTCAGCGCCCCATTTATTGTCATCGATGTAGTCCTCCCAGACCAATCACCGGCCCAGCGTCAGGCTGACTATGCCGCCGGCCGGGCCCTGAACAGTCGTACCGGCTGTGCCACTCCTTTCAGGGTAACCTCGCCAATCTCCTCGAGGTCGATGTCGTTGGCGCCCTCGGCGAGCACAGCCGTGGAGAGCAGAACCTCGTTGGGCCGCGCGTAGTCGGAGATCCGTGCCGCCACGTTGATGGTGGTGCCGTAGTAGTCGCCTGACTGAGCCACCACCGGGCCGCGGTTGATGCCGACACGGAGCGGCGGCAGGCCGGCGGCGGGACCGCCCTCGGTCAGCTCCAGCCCGGTGAGGACCGCCTGCCGTCCGCGGTCGAAGAAGAGCATGGCGCCGTCGCCCATGGTCTTGATGACGCGGCCGCCGTGCTTGCGGGTGGTGTCCATCAGCAGATCGTTGAACTTCTGGGCCAGCTCGGCCGCCTCCCGGTCACCGCTGTCGGCGGTCAGAACCGTGTAGCCGGTGAGGTCCACGAAGGCCACCGCGGGGTCCTTCTCGCGGTGGAGCACAGGCGATCTGCCCGAGACCGCCAGCTCCATGCGCTCCGTGACGCTGGTGATGGCCTCGTGCTCGAGGTAGCGCTGGTAGATCCACGATGTCAGCCCGGCAGCCGTTGGGTTGGCGCGGGCGCTGATCTCACTGACCAGCTGGTTGCCCTCCTCGAGGCGGTCCTTGTGGGCCATGATCAACGGCTCGACGATGTAGGTGCGGAACAGGTCCGACTGGGCCTCGGCGGCGCGGCGCATGCCCTCGGCGGTGACGCGGAGGGCGTGGAGGCGAGCCTCCGCGGGAATCGGCAGGGCACGCAACTGGCTATAGCCCTTGATCGCCTCGACCTCGTCGGGCCGCGCCGGCTGGTCCAGCGGCGGGGTGGGCAGGCCCATCGCCCGCATCATCGCCTCGTACTCGTCCTCGGGGATGCCGTTTTTCTCCAGGGCCTCCCGGTAGGTGGTGTCTGAGAGCTCCCCGCCGAAGGGAAGGACCATGTCAAGAAAGCTGAGGGAGTAGCCGCCATCGAGGTACTTCTCGATGACGTTGGCGAGGCCGCCGCCGTGGTCGGCCACCTGGCGCACCAGCTGTAGCTTGGTCAGCTCGGCGCCGCGATAGCCGCCGTCGCTGGGATGGATGATGCCGGCCCTTTCGATCTCGTCGACCTCCGCGTCATTGAAGCCGGAGAGCTCGGCCAGGCGCGCGCGGCTGAGGAGGCCGGGTTGCACGGCGTCGTCGGCCACCGCGGTCAGGCGGCGGCGCCGCGAGCCTGGGTCAGGACGTCGGAGATATCGAGGCCGGGAGGACCGACGACGGCGTGGCGGATCTCGGCCGGCTTGAGGTAGCGGCTGGCCATCGCCGCGACCTGGTCGGAGGTGACGCCGTCGATGAGGGCGAACTGCTCGGCCATGGGGATGACGCGGCCGCGGTATAGGAGCTCGGCGGCGGCGAGGTAGCCCATCGCCATCGAGTCCTCGCGGTCGAGGACGTAGCGCCCCTTGAGCATCGCCCGCCCCTTCTCCAGCTCCTCGTCGGTGATCCCCTCGTTCACCATCTTCTCCATCTCAGCGATGATCGATGCCACCGCGGTGCTCGCCTTGTCGGGGTCGGTGCCGGTGAAGATGATCATCGAGCCGATGTCGGCGGCCATGTCCAGTGATGCGCTGACCGTGTAGCAGAGACCCTGGCGCTCACGAACCGAGATGAAGAGCCGGCTGCTCATCGAGCCACCCAGGATCGCCGACATCACGCGAGCCGCGACGATGTCCGCCTCGGGATCGGTGTGCGAGAGGCCGGGGAGGGCCAGGCAGATGTTGGCCTGCTGGATGTCGCGTTCGACCTGCTCGCCGCCGATGGGCCCGAACTTGCCAGGCGGGGCGGTGGCGGTGTCTCGTGCCGCGATGTCGGCGAAGTACTCGCTGGCCAGGGCCATGTTGGTCTGGTGGGTGACGTTGCCGGCCAGCACCAGGGTCATGCGACTGGGGGCGTAGAAGCGCTCCCGGTAGGCGGCCACCTGGTCGCGGCTGACGCTGCTGATGACCTCGGGGAAGCCGATAACGCCCCATCCCAGGGGGGTGTCGCCGTAGATCGCGCGGCCGATCAGCTGGTGGACCTTGGCCTGGGGGTTGTCCTCGTACATCTTCATCTCTTCGAGGACCACGCCCCGCTCGCGTTCCACCTCCTCCGCCGGGATCAGCGCGTTCTTGAGCATGTCGGCGATGACGTCGACGCTGTTCTGGGTGTAGTCAGCGGCGCCCTTTACGAAGTAGGCGGTGTACTCCTCTGAGGTGAAGGCGTTGAAACGCGCCCCCAGGGAGTCGATCTCGGTGGCGATCTGGAGGGTGGTCGGGCGCTTGGGGGTGCCCTTGAAGAAGAGGTGCTCCAGGAAATGGGCGGTGCCCGCCTCCTCACGCGCCTCGTAGCGGGAACCGGCGCCGACGAACAGCATCGCGGACATCGACCCGGTCCCACCAGGGACGGTCAACACCGTCAGCCCGTTGTCGAGGTGGGATATCTCGGCTGCTGCCATAGCCGGTCAAGAATAGCGGCTGGACGGTCGGCGCCCGGCGGTCCGCTGGGCCCGCCGGGCCGGGATAATCAGCGAGATGCGGGACGCCGAGGCGACGCGC
>JBARRR010000178.1:0-6164 GCA_049644325.1 Candidatus Dormiibacterota bacterium | reverse complement strand
TACAACTCTTTATACCTCTTTTCCTGGCCGCCCCGCGCAAACCGCGCCGCAATTGCGATTTACGATGGGGCCGGCATGGCCAAGGCCTTTTACGAACCGCTTAGCGCGGCCGACGCATGGTTCCTGTACGCCGAGCGTCCCGAGACCCCGCTGGACCTGGGGACGGTCTACGTGTTCGAGGGCGGGTCGCGGGTGCCCGGCGGGCGCGGCGCCCTGGGCATCGAGCAGACCGTCATCGAGCGGCTGCACCTGGTGCCCCGCTACCGGCAGAAGATCCACCCCGTCCGCTTCCACCTGGGACACCCGGTCTGGGTCGACGACCCTGACTTCGACATCCACAACCACGTCCGTTACGAAACCCTCCCGCCTCCCGGTGACGGGGCCAGCGTCCGCGACGGTGTCGCCCGGATCATGGCGCGCCCGCTGGACCTGCGCCGGCCGCTGTGGGACATGACGATCGTCACTGGCCTGCGTGGCGACCGGGTGGTGGTCGTCAACCGCACCCACCATGCCATGGTCGACGGGGTCAGTGCCGCCGACATCATCACCGTGCTGATGGACCTCGAACCCCAGGGCTCCCCGGTCGAGCCGCCCGCCGAGGCCTGGCAGCCGCGGCCGGCGCCGACCAACTGGGAGCTGCTCAAGCCCGTCCTCTGGAACCCACCTCCGCGACACGCTGACGGCGATCGCAACATCCGCCGCCGATGGGCCTTCTGGCGACTGCCCTACAGCGGCTTCATGTCGGTGGGCAAGAACGCCGTCAGGTCTGCGCCCGACCTGTTCTTCAACCGGCCGCTAGGCCTGCAGCGTTCGGGCCGGGGGGTGAAGGTGCCACTCGACCAGTTCAAGGCGCTCAAGGCCAAGACCGGGAGCACGGTCAACGACGGCGTCCTGGCCACGGTCGCGGAGGCGCTCCACCGCTACCTCACCGACCGCCAGCACGACACCGGCGAAGAGCCCCCCGAGCGGGTGCGGGTGTTCTGCCCGGTGAGCGTGCGCGCCGACGACGCCCACGGCCAGCTGGGCAACCAGGTCAGCGGCATGATCATGGACCTGCCCACCGGCGACATCTCGCTGGAGGCCCGGCTGGAGGTGATCAAGGACTCCACCGTGCACCTCAAGAAGTCCCGCCAGGCGATCGCCGCCAGCTCGATTGCCGGCCTCGCCGGTTGGGCGCCGCCGACGCTGCTGGTGCTGGCGGGCCGGGTGATGCCCAACCAGCAGGGTGGCGCCAACATCAACGTCACCAACGTCCCCGGGCCGCAGTTCCCACTCTATGCCGGCGGAGCGCAGCTTCTGGAGGTATGGCCCTTCGCTCCGCTCTACCCGTCGATGGGCCTTGGCATCGCCGTCGTGTCGTACAACGGCAACGTCTACTTCGGCATCAGCGCCGACGCCGGCCTGGTGCCCGACGTCGATGTCTTCGCCGGGCACCTGCGCCAGGCCGCCACCGACGTGACCAACATGGCGGTCGCCCCCAGCCTCGACGAGGAGCTCCTCTAGGTCAGTCGCCCCGAGCGCATCGGTAGACTCGGCCGCTATGAGCGAGCCCATCGTCCTCGCCCAGGAGCAGCCGGTGGTCGACCGTAAGCGCATCGGCATCTCCTACTCCGGCGGTGGTCCGCTGGTGGTGGTGGAGCTCGGCATCGCCTTGGCCTTCGTCGAACGCGGCGTCATCCCCGACGTGATCGCGGGAGCCAGCGCCGGCTCCCTGGCCGGGGCGGCCCATGCAGTCGACCCCAGGGGCGGCACCGGCATCGAGAGGGCGGTCCAGGTGCTCGGCACTGTGCGCAACCGCACCCTGGGTCTGGGCATCGACCAGCTGGCCATCCGGCTGCTGCTGGAGCGGGAGCACTTTACCAGCGTCGGCGACCACGCCGGGCTGCGCCGGTTGGTGGGGGAGGTGCTGGCCGGCCTGGGCATGGGCGAGGTTACGGTGGGCACCTTCAAGCCGCCCAAGTACCCCCAGCTCGAGGTCGTCGCCACCAACCGCCTGGACGGCAGGTCGGTGTGGTTCCCGGGTCCCACGCCGATCGCCGACGCGCTGCTGGCCAGCAGCGCCATCCCCGGGATCTTTCCCTGGCAGAAGCTGAGGGTGGGGGGCAAGACGCTGACCCTGGTGGACGGCGGCGTGGTCGATAACCAGCCGCTGTCGCGGCTGGTGATGCGTCGCTGTGGCACCATCTTTGCCTGCGCCGTGGGTTACGTTGGAGGGTCAATCCCGCCACCCAACAACGCCATCGACAACGCCCTGCAGAGCCTGGTCATCGCCATTCACCAGCAGACCAAGCTGGAGGAGGCCTACGTGCGGCTTCGCCTCGGCGACGCCGGCGTGATCCACCACATCCACCCTCAGGTCAACGTCCCGGTGCTCGGCTTCGACTTCAACCCCGAGCTGGTGGCGGCGGTGGTCGAGGAGTCGCGGGCCAAAACCGTCGCCTGGCTGATCAAACTGGGCTTCTGAGCGGGGCAAAACCTGACGGCCTCGTCAGCGAACTGTTGCTTGTGGCCCGACGCACCGCGTCGTAACCTGTCGCCGATGTCACGCTTCCTGACGCCACAGGAGCTAGCGCAGATCCTGGCGGTGCCCTTCCCATTCTCTGACCGGCTGGCGCCGCTTCCCATCAGCGACATCGAGGCCGACCCCGGGCTCTTCGGCCCCGGTTCGGTCACCTGGCGAGTGCTCAAGGAGCCGCTCCTGATCCTGGTCGGTGCCCGGGCGCTGCTGATGCAGGCTGCCCACCCTCATGTCGCCCAGGGCGCCATCGACCACAGCGCCTACGCTGACGACCCCTTCGGCCGCTTGATGCGGACCGCCGACTGGGCCGGCGCCGTCGCCTTCGGCACCACCGCCGAGGCCCACCGCGCCACGGCCGGCGTGAACCGTCTCCACAAGAAGGTGGAGGGGAAGCTGCCCAGGGCGCACGGCACCAGCAGGGTCAAGGGCGCAAGCGTCTACAGCGCCCGCGATGAGGACCTCCTGCTCTGGGTCCATGCGACCTTCGTCGACACCCTGCTGGAGTCGCACGACCGCCTGGTCGGCGGTCTCACCGACGTCGAGCGTGATCAATTCGTGCGCGAGTGGGAACCCGTGGGACGGCTCATCGGTGTTCCCGACCGGCTCTTCTGGCCGGACTTCGCCACCATGCGGGCCTACGTCAACCAGCAGATGGAGGGCGGCTTTGCCAACCCAGGCGAGGGGTCGCTGCTGGTCGCGCGCACCATCACCCACCCACCGCTGCCCTCGCCTGTGCTGCGACCGCTGTTCGAGGCGATGGTCTTCGTCAGCCTCGGTTTCCTGCCGCCCGCGCTGCGCCGCGGCTACGGCATCTCCTGGACCCCGGCCCACCAGGCTGCCCACAAGAGCCTGGAGATCTTTCTGCGGACGGCCCGCAGGACCATGCCCCGGCAGCTTCGGGTCACGCCGATCTACGACTTCGCCATGGCCCGGACCCGAGGCAAGCTGGTCGAGCAAAGGACCAGGCGCAGCCGCCGGACCGCGGCCTAGTTCCAAACCCACGTGGCTGGGTAGCCTCTAGTAACATCACGCCGGCGACGGCGGGGCCGGGGCAATAGGGCAGCCTGGGGGGCCAGGAGGACGGAGTGAGCGAATACCTCGCGGGGCGTGCGCAGATGGGCACGTCGCTGGCCTTTCACATCGTCTTCGCGTCGCTCGGCGTGGGGCTGCCGCTGCTTCTCTTGATCGTCGAGGGGCTGGCCTACCGGCGCAAGGACCAGACGTGGCGGCTCCTGGCCCGGCGTTGGAGCAAGGCATTCGGCATCCTCTTCGCCATCGGCGCCGTCTCGGGAACGGTGCTGTCCTTTGAGCTGGGGTTGCTCTGGCCGGGCTTCATGAAGTACGCCGGCAGCGTCATCGGCCTGCCCTTCTCACTGGAGGGCTTCGCCTTCTTCACCGAGGCGATCTTCCTCGGTCTCTACCTCTACGGCTGGGACCGGCTGTCGCCGCTGGCCCACTGGCTCTGCACCATCCCGCTGGCGGTCAGCGGGGCCGCGTCGGCGTGGTTCGTCACCACCGCCAACTCCTGGATGAACAGCCCCACCGGCTTCAAGCTGCAGGACGGCGTCGTCAGCGACGTGCGGCCGATCGAGGCGATCTTCAACCCGGGGACCCCGATCGAGACCGCCCACACCATGATCTCCGCCTACGTCGCCACCGGCTTCGCCGTGGCCGCGGTCTACGCCGTTGGCCTGCTCCGTGGCCGGCGTGGCCTGATCTACCGGCGGGCCCTGACCGTGGGCATGCTGATGGGCCTCGTCGCCACCCCTCTCCAGATCATCACCGGCGATATCAATGCGCGCTGGGTGGCCGACTATCAGCCGGCCAAGCTGGCGGCGATGGAGGGCCAGTTCCAGACCGAAAAGGGCGCGCCGCTGCGGATTGGGGGCATCCCCAACCCGGGCGCGGGGCGGACCGACTTCGCAATCGAGATCCCCGCCGGGCTCTCCTTCCTGGCCTACGGCGACCCCGGCGCGGTGGTCAAGGGCCTCCAGGACTTCCCCGCCGGCACCACCCCCAACCCGGTCATGGTCCACATCAGCTTCCAGCTGATGGTCGCCATCGGCTTTGGGCTGCTGGCGCTGTCGGCGTGGTTCCTGGGGGCCTGGATGGCCGCCCTGCGGCAGGCTAAGAGCCGGCGCAAGGCTTTCCCTGGCGCCGTGACCGTCCACAGCCGCGCGCTGCTGCTGGCGATCAGCGCCGCCGGATTCGCCGGCTTTGCCGCGGTCGAGCTGGGCTGGATGGTCACCGAGCTGGGCCGTCAGCCGTGGGTCATCTATGGAGTCGTCAGGACCTCGCAGGCGATTACGCCGGCCCCCGGCCTGGTGTGGTCGTTCGTCATCAGCACCGCCATCTACATCGCCCTGGCGGTGGCCCTGGTCGGGTTACTGCTGCGGCTGGCGGCGGGCACCCGCGGCGGAGGAGAGGCGGAGATCGCGGCTGAGGAGGCGGCATGAGCGCGACCCAGGCGAACTACCTGGTGGCTGGCGTCCTCTGGATCGCGGTGGTCATCTACGCCTGTTTCGCGGGCGCCGACTTCGGCGGCGGGGTCTGGGACCTCTTTGCCCGCGGCCCGCGCAAGGAGGCCCAGCGCCGCGCCGTCTCGCGGGCGATGGGCCCCGTCTGGGAGGCCAACCATGTCTGGCTGATCTTCTTGATCACCGGGCTCTTCACCTCGTTCTCGCCGGCCTTCGTCCGCCTGGCGGTGGGCCTGTACTTGCCGTTCAGTCTCGCCCTCCTCGGGATCGTGCTGCGGGGGGCGGCCTTTGCCTTCCGGGCCCACGGCGCTCCCGAGGAGAGCACCACCACGCCGTGGGGCCTGGCCTTTGGGGCCGCCAGCATCATGACCCCCTTCGTCCTCGGCGCCTGCGCCGGGGCGGTGGCCGCCGGCGACGTCCCCGCCAACCCCTCGTCCGCATTCGACACCCTTGTCGGCGTCTGGACGACGCCCTTCTGCCTGGTCTGCGGAGGCCTGGCGCTTTCGATCTGCGCCGGGCTGGCAGCGGCCTACCTGACGGTCGAGGCGAGCGACGCCGGCGACACCGGCCTGGCCGAGGACTTCCGCCGCCGCGCGCTGCTGGCGGGCGCCGTGACCTTGGTGCTGGCGATCGTCGCGCTGCCGCTGCTGACGACCGAGGCGCCCGGCCTCTGGACCGGGCTGACCACCCGCGGGCTGCCCCTGGTGATCCTGGCGGTGGTCTTCGCGGCCGCCGCCGCATGGGCGATGTACACGCGGCACTACCGGCTGGCGCGACTGGCGGCGCCGGCCCAGGTGGCTGCCATCCTGCTCGGCTGGGCGGTGGCGCAGGCGCCCTACCTGGTCCCGCCGGACCTCACCGTGGACAACAGCGCCAGCCCACCCCAGGTGATGACGGCGCTGCTGATCGCCTATGTCGCTGGGGCGGCGGTGCTCTTCCCCTCGCTGCTGCTCCTCTTCCGCGTCTTCAAGGGCCAGAACCCGGCGGCCGTGTAGCTAAAGCGTTGGGGCGGTCAGACGCGGGCGACGATCTCCGGCAGCAGGTCGCTGATCGGTTCCTGGAAAACGGCGTCCGCTTCCTCGTCATATGGCGTCGGCTCGGCGTTGATGATCACCAGCCTGCCTCCCGAGCGGGTGGCCATCGCCGGCAGGTAGGCGGCCGGGTAGACC
>JBARRR010000177.1:0-21177 GCA_049644325.1 Candidatus Dormiibacterota bacterium | reverse complement strand
CGCCGGTGCTGCCGCCAGTGGCGCGGCCCAGGTCGGGCAGGCCAACGTGGGGGCCGCCGATGCCCAGGGACCGCCGTCGCCGGAGCTGGTCCAGAAGGTCGCCACCGCGGTCAACCCACCCAAGGTGCGCCTGGCGCGGCTGGTGCTGAGCGGCATCGTGGGCGCCGGCCTGGTGCTGGGCGGGATGTTCTACGGCGCCAACCATGGGGTGTTGCCAACC
This sequence comes from Candidatus Dormiibacterota bacterium, assembly GCA_049644325.1. GTDB lineage: Bacteria > Chloroflexota > Dormibacteria > DASZGP01 > DASZGP01 > DASZHA01. The sequence goes on along the minus strand of JBARRR010000177.1, from coordinate 20,957 downwards.
TCGCTGGCCGCGGGCACGCAGAGGTGGCCGGTGGTCGGCGCGGGCGCCGAGGGGCCTCCGACCGGCAGCGGCGGGGGCGGTCCCGGTGGCTCGAACACGCCCAAGGTCACCGCCCCCGGGGTCGGCGGCAACGGCGCCAATACGGTCGTGGTCCTCGACGTCTCGGGCTCAATGGACAGCCCCGCGCTGATCCCGCCGGGTTTCCCCAAGGCTCAGGAGCTGAAGGACGTCACCGACGCCGTCAGCAGCGTGCTCGAGCAGTGGCAGGCGGGCAAGAAGCTGCCCGCGGGGGCGCTGATCAACGGCGCGGCCAGCCTCAAGCGGCTGGTCGAGCTCCAGCAGGAGCTCCAGGCCTATGAGCAAGCCAACGGCATCGACCCCAAATCCACCAGCAAGCTTGCGGTGATGAAGGCGTCGGCCGACGCCCTGGCCGACCGGCTGAGCGTGGAGACCAAGGTCGCGGGCGCCAGCAACAAGCTTGGCGCCATCACCTTCTCGACGACCGCGTCGCAGCTGGCGCCGCTGGGTGGCAACCCCGCCGGCCTCAAGCCCCAGATCGATGCCCTCCAAACCGACGGCAGCACCGACATCGGTGACGGGCTCCAGCTGGCGGTGCAGATGCTTAACGGCCAGCAGGCCCCGGCGATCGTCCTGCTCACCGACGGCTGGAACAACGAGGCAATGACCAACGACCAGATCATCAACGGACCGGTCGCCGCCGCCGCCGCCAAGGGCATACCCATCTGCACCATCGGCCTGGGCGTCTCACCCAATGACGTGGACCAGCTGCTGTTGACCACGATCGCCGGCAACACGCACGCCAGCTACTACTTCGTCGGCGACGGGGTGTCGCTGGCCGACACGATGCTGGAGTGCCACGGGCGGATCAGCGGGCAGCCGGTGACCGACTTCCACGGCAAGGTGACGCAGGGCCAGACCGTCGACGTCCCGGCTTTCCAGGTGCCGTCAGGCAAGAGGCGCCTTGACGCCGCCGTCACCTGGCTCGGCAGCGACCTCGACCTCCAGCTCGTCAACTCGAGCGGGCAGACGGTCAAGCTGGACCAGACCAACTCGATCCACCGCAAGGGCTTGATCACGACAACCATCGCCAACCCATCGGGCGGCTCCTGGAGCGCCAGGGTGGTGGGCACCAACGTCAGCAACCCGAACGGTGAGGACTTCTTCGTCAACGTGGCCACCGACGGCACCAGCCCGGACCAGCATTTCTCAACTCTCAGCGCCAGCCAGGCCAAGGCCTCGGGGGCGTTGGGCCAGGTCCGCGAGATCATCCGGCTGGTGCTGGTGATCGCGGCCATCGCCGGCGGCATCGCCATCGTCCTCCTGGGGATCCGGGGCATCCTCCGCCGGATGCACGGCAGGCGGCTGGCCAAGAAGGGCGAGAAGCTCAAGGGCAAGTTCCTGGTGCCCTTCCTGCTCTACACGGTGGCGATCCTGGCTCTGATCGCGGTTCCGGTCGCGTACGGCGCCGACTACCTCTGGAACACGCCCCTGATCTCGATCCCCAAACCCTGACGACGCAGCCGGCCTAGCGGCGCCGTCTACTCGGCCTTACCCAGGCCCGCCTTCTCGGCCTGCACCAGGATCGCCGTCTTGCCGGCGTGGGCGTTCTCGTACATCTTCTGGTGCGCATCCGCGACCGCGTCGAACGGAAGAGTCTCGGAAAGCACAGGGTGGATCTTCTTCTCGATCACCAGCTGGTTGGCCCGGGTGGCCTCGTAGGAGTTGGCGAAGTGGCTGCCGATGATGCGCTTCTGCCGCATCCAGAGGTGACGGACATCGAAGTCGAGGTTGAAGCCGGAGGTGGCGCCTACGATCACGATCTTGCCGAAGCGCGCGCATACCAGCACCGACGTCGGGAAGGTGGCCTGGCCGACGTGCTCGAATACGACGTTGGGCTCCTTGCCGTCGAAGTAGGTGCGCAGCTCCTTGCGGAAGCGGTAGGCCTCCTTGAGCCGGGCCGCCTCCTCCTCCTCGGTCTCGCCGCCCTTGCGCTCGAAGCCGTAGTCCTTGCGGTTGATGGCGCCAATCGCGCCGAGCTCGAGGATCATCTGCTTCTTGTCCTCGCTGGAGACGACACCCACGGCGTTGGCGCCAACCAGTTTGCAGAGCTGGATCCCGAAGACGCCGAGGCCGCCGGCCGCGCCCCAGATGAGGACGTTGTCGCCCGGCTTGAGCTCGCACTGGTCGATCAGCATCCGGTAGGCGGTGAAATAGGTCAGGCCGTAGCTGGCCGCCTCCTCCCAGCTGAGGTGCTTGGGCTTGGGCACCAGCTGCTGGGCCTGAACCAGGGTGAACTGCGCGAAGCTGCCCCACGTCGTCTCGTAACCCCAGATCTTCTGCCACTGGCAGGCCAGGGGGTCGAGGCCGTTGCACTCGGGGCACTGCCCGCAGGACTGGTTGCAGTGGATGGCGACCTCGTCGCCCGGCTTCCAGAGCCTGACGTTGGCGCCGACCTTCCAGACGATCCCCGATGCATCGGAGCCGCCGATGTGGTGGTCGAAATCGGGGTGGGAGTCGAAGACCGAGACCGGCTTGCCCAGGGCCGCCCAGACGTTGTTGAAGTTCACACCCGCGGCCATGACCATGACCACGACCTCGTCCGCGCCCGGCTCGGGGACGTCGATGTCCTCCAGCTGGAAGGCCTTGATGGGCTCGCCCTCGCGATCACGCCGGATCACCCAGGCACGCATCTTCTTGGGCAGCGTCCCAAGCTCCAGGTCCTTGGGGACCTGGCCCAGCGGGATCTGCTCCACGGTGCGGTCCTGGGTCACGTCGGCGTCAGCGATGGCCATTCAAGCTCCTCATCTACTCCCCTTCCGTTTGGGCTCTCAAATATTAGGACTAGCGCCACAGGGGTGCGCCTAAGGAGGGATCGCGCCGGTCCCGTGCGAGAATGCGCCCGTGCTGAGTGCACAGCTCCCCAACCCCCAGTTCGACCGGTTCGGGCGGACCAGCATGCGCTACCTCGCCGGCATCATGCTGCTGCGGCTCCAGGGTTTGATCTTCCTGGCCCTGTTCCTGGCGGTGACCATGTTCAGCAACGTGGTTGGCAACCTGGGCGTGGTGCCTCTCGTGGGCCGCGTCGCCTACCTGCCGGCCCTCGTCCTGGCAATGGCGGCGGCCGGCGGCCTCATCCTGGGCCTGACCAAGTGGGGGCAGACCAGCGCCGTCGCACTCTACGAGGGGCTCCTGGTCGCCGGCGGGATCGCCTTCGCCATCGTCGACCAGCCTGGTGGTGGCCAGGCCCCAGCGTTCCGCGACCCCGCCACCATCTTCCACCTGCTCCTTCTGCCGATCGCGGTGGCCCTGGTCACGTACTGGCCCGTGCTGTTCGCCATCCGCCGGGGTGGCCTCGCCGCCCTCAACCAGCCCGTGATGCCGGAGTACAAGGAGGAAGAGCCGCCGCCTCAACCACCCGAGGTCTACATCCCCCAGCCGCGTGAGGAGTCAAGCGGGCTGCCCGAGCGCCGCGGCACCGGGTCCACCACCATGTCGAGCGCGTACGCAGAGGAGGCCGTCGCCATCCCCGAATCGACGACGGGGACGCCGCCGATGGCGCCGCCACCGCGGTTCGAACAGCCTGTGGCCGCGGAAGCCGAAGCACCTCCGGGGGACATCGACCTGAACCCGGCGGTTCCGGGGCTGGTTGCGCCGGCTGCCACGGAGACGGGTCCCGGGACCCCGATCTGGCAGGAGGAGCCGCCCGAGGTGCCCATGTCAATGGAGTGGCTCAAGCTTCCCGGCATGCTGCGGATGCGCTCCCAGGTGAGCGGCGGCTTCCCGCCGGCGTCCTTCGCCCGGCTCACCGGCATCAGGACCGTATCCCTGGAGCCGGGCGAGGCCCGGGTCGAGATGCCGGTCAGCGATTGGCTCCGCAACTCCACCGGGCTCCTCTCCGCCGGGGTCATCGGCTACCTGGCCGACTCGCCGATGGGCTCGGCCGTCTTCACCGAGCTCGGCCCGGGCCAGGTGATCACCACCTCGGAGATGGCGGTCAACTACCTCCGGCCGGTGTCGCGCGACGCCACCAAGCTGCTGGCCGTCGCCAGGCTGGTCCAGATCGGCCGCTCCTACGCGTTCACCGAGGTCACCATCACCGACGACAAGGACAAGCTGGTCGGCCACGGCACCGCGCGCAACCTGCTGATCGAGGTCTCGGTCCCAGAGGGCGAGTTCCAGGCGCCACCCCGCCAGGAGCTCAAGCCCGGCTACGTCGACCCTTACCTCAGGCCGGTACGGGGCGAGGTGCTGCCACCGGCGATCTGGACCGAGAAGAGTGGGCTCGAGATGCAGCGGATGTGGCTCGCCGGCGAGCTGCCCAACTCGCCGCTGGCCGAGCTGGTGGGTTTGCGTCGCAACGCGGTCAGCGAGGGCTCGGTGACGATGACCGCCCCCGCGTCCCACTGGCTGGAGAGCCCGGCCCGACGGCTCTATGGCGGGGCGCTGGCGCTCCTGGCGGACGCCGGCCTGACCAGCGCCGTCCAGACGACGGTGCCGGCGGGCACGGCCATCGCTCCGCTCGACATCAAGCTGCAGTTCCTGCGCCCGGTGCGCGCCAACGGCCGCGACCTGACGATCAAGGCCGACGTGGTCCATCGCGGCCGCACCCTGGCGGCGGCCAGCGCCGAGGTCCTGATCCCGGGCGGCAAGGTGGCCGCCCTGGCAACCTCAACCTGGCTGATCGTCCCCGACTTCTCCTGGGCCACCGACCCCTGGGTGCCCACCGACCAGGTCCGGGTCACCGAGGACGAAGCCGATAATTAGCCTTCCAGCTGAAGGAGGAAGGGCGGCATGAAGGTATTCGTAACCGGCAGCACCGGCTTCATCGGCGGCGAGGTCGTGCGCCGCCTGGCGGCCCGGGGCGACAGCGTCAAGGTGCTGGTGCGCACCCCGGCCAAGGCGGCTGAGCTGGAGAAGATTGGCGTCGAGCTGGTCAAGGGCGATGTCAACGACCAGGCCGCCCTGGAGAAGGGGATAAAGGGCGCCGACGCGGTCATCCACATCGCCGCCATGTACGAGATCGGGATCCCCAAGTCGCGGCGGCCGGCGATGTACGAAGCCAACGTCCGGGGCACCGAGCAGGTGCTGGGCGAGGCCCTCAAGCAGAAGGTCAAGAAGGCGATCTATGTCTCCACCGTCAACGCCTTCGGCAACACCGAAGGACGCGTCGTCGATGAGAAGCATCTACACAACGAGCGCTACGTCTCCTACTACGACGAGACCAAGCACAAGGCCCACAAGGCGGCCAAGAAGCTGGCCGCCGATGGTCTGCCGCTGGTGATCATCCAGCCCGGCGGAGTGTACGGCCCGGGGGACACCTCGCCCCAGGGCAAGCTCATGACCCAGTTCCTCGATGGCAAGCTGCCGGCCATGATGTTCCCGGAGACGGGCTTCAACCTGGTCCACCGAGACGACGTCGCCGACGGCATCCTGCTGGCCCTCGACAAGGGCAAGCCAGGTGAGGCCTATGTCCTTGGCGGAGAGATCACCACCATGGGCGAGGCTCTGCGGGCGCTGGCCAAGGTCTCCGGACGCAAGCCGCCACGCATCACCCTGCCCTCGATCATGATCAAGGCGGTGGCGCCGCTGGGGCCGCTGATCGGGCCGGCGCTGGGGCAGGGCCCCAACCTGAGCGAGATCATCAAGGCCACCGACCAGGTCACCTACTGGGCCAAGGACGACAAGGCCCGCAAGGAGCTGGGTTACAAGCCGAGGGGCATGGAGCAGGGCTTCCGCGACATGCTGGAAGCCGACGGCCGCCTTCCTGCGACGACCAAGCCCTAGGCGTATCACCCACGATCCGCCTGAGTTCAGATCCGCGTTCTTGGGTTAGACTCACGGGCACAAAATCAGTCCTGAGCCGCGCCAGGCGCTCGGCACTTCTTAGAGCCAGGGTCATTCGAGCCCGGCATGGAGGTAACCCTTGACGATCAGGCTCCGTCGCTCGTGTATCGCTGTCCCAGGCAGCTCCGAGAAGATGCTTCGCAAGGCAGGCGAGAACGCCGCCTTCGGCGCCGACCAGTTCTTCCTCGACCTCGAGGACGCGGTCGCCCCCGGCGTCAAGGAAGCCGCCCGAGCCAACATCGTCGCCGCCCTCAACGAGTACGAATTCGGTAACGCCATCCGCGTGGTTCGCGTGAACGCCGCCGACCATCCCAACGCCTACGGCGACGTCATCAGCGTCGTCGAGGGCGCCGGGGCCCGGCTCGATTGCCTGATGGTGCCGAAGGTCGACAACGTCTCCCACGTCCACTTCGTCGACCGGCTGCTGGACCAGCTGGAGGCGACCCTGCGGCTCAAGAACCGCATCGGCCTGGAGCTCCAGATCGAGACCGCCGAGGGCCTCGTCAACGTCAACCAGATCGCGGGCGCCTCCGACCGCACCGAGACCATCATCTTCGGCCCCGGCGACTTCAGCGCCAACATCGGCATGCCCCAGCTCACGGTGGGCGCCATCGACGACCGCTACCCTGGCGACATCTGGCACCACGTCAACATGTCGATCCTGATGGCGGCGCGGGCACACGGCCACCAGGCGGTCGACGGCCCCTACGCCCAGATCCGCGACGAGGCGGGACTGCGCGAGGTGGCGATGCGGACATACCTGATGGGCTTCGACGGCAAGTGGGCGCTGCACCCAGACCAGGTCGCCCCCCTCAACGAGATCTATTCGCCCACCCTTGAGTCATACGAGCGGGCGGTGGGCATCCTCGAGGCCTACCGCAAGGCCACCGAGGAGGACAAGCTCGGCGCCGTCATGTACGGCGACGAGATGATCGACGAGGCCAGCCGCAAGATGGCCGAGCAGCTGGCGGTCAAGGGCCGCGCCGCGGGCCTTGACAAGAGGCTGGCCGAGAAGCAGGCCGGCGCCGCTCCCGAGCCCGCCCCCGCCGGTGCGGTTGCCGGAGAGCAGTCGTGAAGGTCCACAGCGGAGTCCCGCAGGCCGCCGAGCTGACCTGGAACCCAAGCGCCGAGGAGCTGCAGCGTCTCACCGGCGAGATGCCCAACGCTCGCAAGTCGGCCTTCGGCAACTGGAACGTCCAGAGCGCGGTCGACTCCCGCTCCACGGCGTCGACCTACATCGTCACCGACAACCCCGACGAGCACCCCAATCCCGCCCAGACCCTCACCCGCGAGGAGGGCCAGCGCCTGGCTGCGATGCAGGACGAGTACATCGCCGAGAAGGAGATGCTGGTCATCGACGGCTACATCGGCAACGACAAGGACTTCCGGACGCCGGCACGGCTGATCATCGAAAAGCACAACGCCAACGTCGCCGGGATGCAGAAGACTCTGTACTACGAGGCCGAGGACGCCGGCGAGGACTTCGAGCCCGAGGTCACCGTGATCTACACCCCCAACCTGGCGGTGATGGGCTATCCCAAGGAGCGGGTGATCGCCTGCGACCTAGAGGCCAATGTCACCCGCGTCTTCAACTCCGACTACTTCGGAGAGTCCAAGAAGGGCGGCCTGCGGATGTGGAACAAGATCGTCTACGACAAGGGCGGCCTGCCCCTCCACGCCGGCTGCAAGGTGGTGCCCACCGACTCCGGCGACAAGGTGATCCTGGTCGTGGGGCTCTCGGGCACCGGCAAGACAACGACCACCTTCACCCGGCAGAACAACTCCAAGCCGGTGCAGGACGACTTCGTGGCGATGATGCCCGACGGCAGGATCTACAGCACCGAGAACGGTTGCTTCGCCAAGACATTCGCGCTCGACGAGAAGTTCGAGCCGACCATCTACCACGCGGTCACCCGCCCCACCGCCTACCTGGAGAACGTCTACCAGGATGAGAACGGGGTGGTGGACTTCTTCAACACCGACTACACGCAGAACGGACGGGCGGTGTTCGCCATGCAGGACCTGGGCTGGTCGGCCGACGCCCGCGACATAAAGAAGGCGGACATCCTGCTGATCCTCAACCGCAACGAAAACATCATCCCCGCTGTGGCGCGGCTGAGCCGGGCCCAGGCGGCCGCCTACTTCATGCTCGGTGAGACCCAGGGCACCAGCGCCGGTGGCGCCGATGAGATGGGCAAGTTCCTACGGGTCCCCGGCACCAACCCCTTCTTCCCCATCCTCCACGACCACCAGGGCAACCGCTTCCACGCCCTCCTCGACCAGCACAAGTTCGAGGTCTTCCTGCTCAACACCGGGCGCGTCGGCGGCGCCGACAGCGACGAGCGCAGCCTCAAGGTCGGCATCAACGACAGCTCGGCGGTCGTCAAGGCCATCGCGGAGGGGACCATCGAGTGGGAAACGGACCCGGACTTCGGCTACGAGGTAGCCACCTCGCTGCCGGGCATCAGCGACGAGCAGCTGCTCCAGCCACGGAGGCTGTACCAGGCGCAGGGCCGGGAGGACGAGTACGCCAAGCTGGTGCAGCGCTTCAAGCAGGAGCGCAAGGGATTCCTGGCCAAGTTCTCCAAGCTCGACCCCGAGATCGCTTCCGCCATCTAGCCCAGCCCCGGGGTCCAACCGAAACCGGGGGCGACGTATAGTGGGCTGCGACCCACTTCAACGCTTTGCTAACGTCGCCTGATTGAACCCAACCTTCCTACCGCCGAAGGTATTCACGGCCTTCATGACCCTGGCCGGGGTCGCGCTGATGATCCTGTCTTCCAGCGCCACGGTTCGAACACTCCCGGGCGATCCCGGGTTGATGGCCAAAATCGCCAAGGTCCTGCCGGCAGTTTCGGGCGACCAGTACCGGCCCTGGGTGCGGTTCAGCTCGCCCCATCACAGCGTCGCCGCTGAGCCCGACACCGCCACCCTCGACATCCCTGGCCCCGGGGGTGCCTTCTCGGTCCCCTATATCCAGACCGGCTCCGACCTGCAGTACTCGTTGGAGACCAATGGACCTGGTGACCGCACCATCGTCGACGTCACCCTCGACGCCGGCGGGCCCAACCGCCAGGTCCAGCGCCTCAAGGGCTCGAACCTGGGCGGCAGCTTCCACAACGTGGGCTATGGCGAGCACACCCTGGACGCCCGCATGTACGTGCCGGAGGAGGAGATCTTTGCCGCCTTCGCCCTGGCCCAGAAGCCGCTGGCAACCGCCCGCCTGGGCCACATCGGCCGTGGCGACGTGATCGTGGCCATCGGGGACTCCATCACGGAGGGGCTCAGCGGCGGCCCCTACCCGCCCGGGGCGATCGACCGCCTGGGCTACTTCACCGACTGGATCGCTGCCCGCAACGCCCTCCAGGGGGTGGACCCTGGGTTGGTTAGCGGTGACGGCCGCCAGTTCCCCCAGGCGGGCGCGTCACTCCACCCGGCCAGCCGCCCCAGCTTCGTCGTCCAGCTCTCCCAGATGCTGGAGGCAGGGCGGGGACACCCAGTCCTGATCGTCAACGAGGGCTGGTCCGGGATCACCTCAGACGGCTACGACCACGTCAGTGACAGCCAACATTTCAAAGACCTGGTGGCCGCCGCCCATCCCAATGGCTGGCTGATCAACCTCGGCGCCAACGACGTCAAGGTCAAGCGCCCGGCCGACGAGTACCAGGCACGGATGGCGACCCTGGTGGGCAACCTGAATCGCCTGGGCGCTCCCGGCAGCGCCATTCACCTGGCGTGCCCGAGCTATCGGAACGATGCCGACCAGCAGAAGAAGGAGCTGGAAGCGACCTACCTGCCCGTGGTCGACGGGCTCCGGTCCCAGTTCGGCCTGGCGGCGGCGCCCGATTTCTTCGCCCACTACCGCGACCGCAGCGGAGACCTGGCCGACGGGGTCCACCCCAATGCCGCCGGTTACGCGGCGATGGCCCAGCTCTGGGACGACGCCCTGGTCGCGGGCCACGGCTCGACCTGCGCGCCGCCGCCGACCGCGTAAGTCCAGGACGAGGGTGCCCCGGTCACCGGGGGCCTCGAGCTACATGCCCGGGGGGGCTTGGGTCAGGGTGAACTTGCTGGCGTTGGCGCCGCAGCTGGGGCACTTGTCGGGCGGGTCAAAGCCCCGCTCGGTGTAGCCGCACTCGCCGCAGTGCCACTGGCGGGTGGCGAAGAAGCGGACGATGTCGGACCGGCTGACGATCCCAACCAGCTTCTCCCCGTTCATCACCGGCACCCGGCGGATGCGGTGCTTGACGAAGAGCTTGGCCGCGTCCGCCACCGGCGCCGTGTTGGCGATGGTGATCGGCTTCTTGCTCATGATGTCGGCCACGGTCTTGCCCTTCTTGTCGATCACGTCGAACTCGGAGACCACGCCGGCGAGCTTGCCCTTGTTGTCGAGAACGGGCAGGCCCGTTATGCGATGACGTGTCAGGATCGCCGTCAACTCATCGATGGTTGCTGACTGAGAGATCTTGAGGACGTCCTTGGACATGATGTCCTTGACCTGAACCACGAATGGAATAGTGCCTACTCCGGCGGCAGAGAGCAAGTCGCCGCGGTTATCATCCCTACCGCCGCGCGGCCTGAGGGGCCCGGCAACCCCGGGTCGTCCCAGGTCAGACCCAACGCCATCCCCAGGCATTCCAAGGAGGAGAAGTGGAAATATCCAGGGTCAGCGTGGTCGGCGCGGGCACGGTCGGTTCCCAGCTTGCCTATCAGTGCGCGCTCTCGGGGCTGGAGGTGCGCATGTACTCGCGACGCGCGGAAACCCTGGAGAAGGCCGTCGCCAACGGCGAGCGGCTCCTCAAACGGCGGGTTGAGAAAGGATCCCTGGATGAGAAGGACTGCGACGCGGCCCTGGCCCGGGTCCATCCCACGATAGAGATCGACGAGGCGCTCCAGGACGCCCAGATCGTCATCGAGGCGGTGGCCGAGGACATCAGCACCAAGCACGAGGTCTGGAAGCAGATGGACGGGTCCGCCCCGCCGGACGCGATCCTGGCCTCAACCAGCTCCACCATCGGGGTCAGTCACCTCGCCCACGTCACAGGGCGGCCGGAGAAGTGCCTCAACGCGCACTTCTTTAACCCCGTCCTCCTCATGGACCTGTGCGAGGTGGTCCGCGGTCCGAAGACGTCGGACGAGACTTTCAAAACGGTGGTCGCCTTCTGCGAGCAGGTCGGCCGGCACCCGGTACCCGTGAACCACGAGAGCTACGGCTTCATCGTCAACCGCGTCGTCTTCACCGCGATCCGGGAGGCGCTGCGTCTCCTTGACGAAGGCGCCGCCGCGGCCGAGGACATCGACGATGCCTGCAAGCGCGGCCTCAACTGGCCGATGGGACCGATCGCGCTGGCCGATTTCATCGGACTCGACGTGATCCACGACGCCTGGCACCTGGCGCTGGAAGAGACCAAGGACCCGCTCTGGCAGCCGACCGCTGAGCTTGAGGCTCACGTCCACGCGGGCGAACTGGGCAACAAGACCGGCAAGGGCTTCCTCGTCCACGAGAAGAAGTAGGCTGGCGGCGCTGTGAGCGCTTCCATCGCGATCATCGGCGGCACCGGCAAGGAAGGTCGCGGCCTGGCCGCCCGCTGGGCCCGCGCCGGCTACCGGGTGCTGGTCGGTTCCCGTGACCCCGACCGGGCCCGCCAGGCGGCCGCGGATCTGGCTGAGCTGGTCGGTGCGGAGATCGAGGGTGGCGGCAACGCCGATGTCGCCGCGGGCGCCGAGATCGTCGTCCTGGCGACGCCTTTCGAGGGTGTTGTCGATGCCGTCGGGGCGTTCGAGGGCGCCCTGGCGGGCAAGCTGGTGATCAGCGCCGTGGTGCCCATGCGCTTCGTCGACGGTCGGCCGCTGATCGACGAGGTGCCCGAGGGGTCGGCGGCCCAGGCGGTTGCGACGCGGCTACCGCAAAGCCGGGTGGCCGCCGCTTTTCACACAGTCAGCGCCAAGAGCCTGCTGGACCTCGACCATGCGCTCGACGAGGACGTGGCAATCGTCGCCGACGACCAGGCCGACCGCGAGGTGGTGCTTGGGCTGTGCGCGGACATCGGCGCCCGTGGCGTGGTGGCGGGCCCGCTCAGCCTGGCGCACTACGTCGAGTGTCAGACGGCGGTTCTGGCCTCACTCAACAAGCTCAACCGGACCCAGAGCGGGCTGCGCTTCACGGGTCTGCTGTAGGCGGGCGTAGACGGACTCCACGCAGAAATAGGCGGCGCCGGCGACCAGCGTCCCGGCGATCGCGTCAGCTAGGTAGTGCTCGCCGAGGTAGACGATGGTGAACGCCACCGCCACGCACCACAGCGCCAGCAGCCAGCCGCGCCGGCCGAAGTGGCGCACCGCATAGAGCAGGCCCAGCACCGGGTAGGCCATGTGCAGCGAGGGCATCGCCGCGACCGGGTTGGGCTCGAGCTGCTGGTAGAACCAGGTGGTCGCGCTGGGAAGCGTGTGGTCGATGATCTTCTCGACGTGGGGTAGGTAGCCGCTCTGCGAGGCGAGCCAGGGCGGCGCCACCGGCACCAGCAGGAAGAAGACGAAGGCGGCGTAGCTCATCGCCAGCATCGTCGCCGCATAGCGGCGGAAGAGGCTGCGGTCGCGGAGCCAGAATACAAAGCCGAGCGTCAGCGGGAAGGCGAAGTGGAGGAAGTAGACGAAGGTGACGGCGATGTCCAGGGGCGATACCTGGCCGGCACGGAAGAGGTGCTGCTGCAACCACACGGTTGGCACCGTCCCCCAGCCCACCATTGTGTCGAAGGCGATCGGCGCGGTGAAATGGGGTTCGATCCCCGAGGCGCCGGCCAGGCCGCGCAGGGCCTCATAGCCAAGGAAGAGGACAAGGAACGGCATCCAGTCCAGCAGGAAGGGCTTGACGCGGCCCAGGACCGCCGCGCCGAGCAGCATCACGATCAACAGGTAGTCGGGCGAGACCGAAATGCCACGCCAGACCGAGAAGAGGCAGACGGCGACAACGTAGACGACGACTGCCGGCACAAGGATGGCGCGGAGCCGAGGAAGGGGCGACCCGCTTCGCATTTCCCCGAGTATGCGAAGGCAGGCTAAGAGGTCGATAAGAGGCTCCAATGGGAGCTGTGATGGGGCCCTGAGAGGTGGCTGAGAATTGGCCCAGCTCGTCGTCCTGGGCGCTGCCCGGAAATACAATCGCGCCATGGGCAAGCCCACAGACAACCCCGGTCGCGAGGGCAAGGTGCTGGTCGTCGACGACGAGCAGGGCATTGTCGACTTCGTCCGCCTCGGGCTCCAGTACGAGGGCTACGAGGTACAGAGCGCCAACGATGGCAAGGCGGCGTTGATCGCCATCAGCGAATTCAAGCCCGATCTTGTCATCCTCGACATCGCGATGCCGCGAATGAACGGCTACGAGGTCTGCGAGGCGGTCCAGGGCGCCGACATGGGCATCCTCATCCTCAGCGCCAAGGACGGGCTCGAGGATCGCCTCAAGGGGCTGGAGGTCGGCGCCGACGACTACCTGGTCAAGCCCTTCCACTTCGAGGAGCTGCTGGCCCGCGCCAAGGCCATCCTTCGCCGCCGCCGTCCCACCGCCGGCGAGGACCTGCGCGTCGGCAGCCTGGTGCTCAACGACGGCACCCGCCAGGTGAGGCTCGGCGACAGGCCCATCGAGCTGACCGCGCGGGAGTTCGACCTGCTCAAGCTGCTGATGCAGCACCCCAACCAGGTCCTGCCGCGCGACCGCATCCTCGACCAGGTGTGGGGCTACAACTTCTATGGCGACGAGAACAATGTCGAGGTCTACATCCGCTACCTACGGCAGAAGCTCGGCGACGACAGCCGCCAGCTCATCCAGACCGTCCGTGGGGTCGGATACCGCATCGCCGCGGTCGCTTAGCCTGCGCCGGCTCAGCCTGCAGGCGCGCCTCTCGGCCCTCAGCGTCGGCACGCTCCTGGTGCTGCTGGTGGGCGGTGGGGCGTTGCAGTACTTCGCCCTCGGCCAGTACCTGCGCTCCGACGAGGCGGGCGTGCTCCGCCAGCACTACCCGGCGACCATCGGGGCCAACCTCCAGCCACTGAGAGCCGCGGCCCGGTGCCGCACCGCGACCGGGAGCGAGGTCGTCAACAACCGGGTCAGCGCCGCCACCGCCCAGTGCATCGTCGACGTGCTCTCCAACAACACGGTCTCGGCGGTCCTCATCGACGCCGACGGCCGGGTCAACTCGTCGGCACCGGCGGACAAGGAATACCCCACCCTGCCGCTGCGCGACTACCTGGACGCGTCCCAGGGGCGCACCCGGCCTTACTACCTGGTGGGCAGCGGCGCCGACCAGGCCATGGTCGTGCTGCACCCGCTGGGCAACCGCAACGGCAAGTCGCTGGGCGTGGTCCAGCTGAGCGAACCAACCCAGCCGCTGCAGCAGACCCAGCAGCGCCTGCTGACCGTGCTCGGGATCGGCACCGGCGTCCTGATCCTGCTCGCGGTGGTGCTCATGCCTCTGCTGGTAAGGCGCGCCCTCAGACCTCTGCGGCGAGTCACCGAGGCGTCCACGGAGCTGGCGGGCGGAGACTTCAGCCGCCGGGTCGTCGAGCCCCAGAGCCAGGACGAGGTCGGCCGGCTGGCCCGCGCCTTCAACGACATGGCCGCTGCCGTTCAGGCCGCCTTCACCGTGCGGGCCGACAGCGAGGCCGGGATGCGCAACTTCGTCGGCGACGCGTCCCACGAATTGCGCACGCCGCTGACCACGATCCAGGGCCAGCTCGACCTGCTGCAGCGGGGGGCGGCCACCGACGTCGAGGCCGAGCGCGCGTCGCTGGAGTCGATGCAGCGCGAGGTCCGCCGGATGTCGGTGCTGGTGGAGGACCTGCTCACCCTCACGCGGCTCGACAGCGCCGCCAGCCCGGACGCCGTGCGGGAGCCCGTGGACCTGGACGCCATCATCGCCGAGGTCGTCGAGGAGGCGTCGATGCGAGCGCCCGACCAGCGCGTCGAGGTGGTCACCGAGAGCCCCGGCGAGGCCATCGTGCGAGGCGACAAGGAACAGCTGCGTCGGGCCGTGCTCAACCTCGCCAACAATGCCCTCTCCCACGCGCCGGGTGGGACCCACACTTGGAGGACGCGGGTCGACGGCGACCTGGTGATCGTCAGTCTCAGCGACCAGGGGACTGGCATCGTCAAAGACGCGCTACCCCGGGTCTTCGACCGCTTCTACCGCGCCTCCGATGAGCGCCGCTCCAACGGCTCCGGCCTGGGGCTGGCGATCGTCAAGTCAATCGTCGAGGCCCACGGCGGCCGGGTCCAGGCCGACAGCGATGGGGGCGGCACCACCATGACGGCCCGGTTGCCCAGGCGGACTACTTCAGCCGGTGAACCTGCAGCCTGAAGTAGCCGCCAGCGTCACCCAGGTCGGTAACCTCCTGCCCGTCCATCCTCAGCGAGCGGGGCACCTGCTCAGCGGGCTCACCCAGGTCCAGCCAGACCTCAAGCGTGGCGCCCAGCTCCATCCGCTCCAGTTGCAACCGCGTCTTGACGTAGTTGAGCGGGCACCTGGTGCCGCGCAGGTCGAGGGTGGCGGCGCCGGTCGCGCTCATCCCTGGGGTAGGTAGGGCGCCAGCGGCCCGAACCACTGGTTGATCTGGGCGAACTGCCCGGTGAAGAGCAGCAGACCGACCACCACCAGGAGGGCTCCCGAGACCGACTCCACCACCCGGGCATGGCGATTGATGGCGCGGATGATGGGGCGCCAACGATCGATGGCCAGGGCCACGAGCATGAAGGGGATGGCCAGGCCGGCGCAGTAGATCAGCATCAGGCCGGCGCCGCCGGCCAGGTCGTGGGCCGAGGCCCGCAGGATGATGGCAGTCAGGATCGGCCCGACGCACGGGGTCCAGCCGAGCCCGAACGCAGCGCCGACCAGCAACGCCGAAACCGGGCTGCCGCCCGGCAACCGGTGGGCCAGCTGCAGCCGCGCCTCGCGGAAGAAGATCCCCAGGCGAAAGAGGCCCAGGAACTGCAGGCCGAGGAAGATGACAAGCACCGCCGCCACCTGGGTCAGGAGGTCCTTGTAATCCAGCGGCAGTCGGATAACCAGGGCCCGGAAGACAGCGAAGAGGAGGATGAAGACGGTTGAAAAGCCGGCGATGAAAACGGCGGCGTTGACCAGCAGGCGGCGCTTGGTCACCCCCGCCTCAACGCTGGCGCCGCCGAGGTAGGCGAGGTAGCCCGGAACCAGGGCCAGGACGCAGGGCGAGAGGAAGGAGAGGAGGCCGCCGACGAACGCGGCGATGGGGTCGGCGCTCTGCAGCATGCCATCCGAGAATACCCGCGCCTGGCGGGCATCTCCGAGGCGCCTACCGCTTACGCGAAGCGGAAGATCGCCTCTACCTGGACCGAGGAATCGTGGGGCAGGTCGGCGGTTGGCAGCACCGTCCGGTGATGACGGCCGCGGGAGCCGAAGATCTGGTAGAGCGCTTCGGACGCCCCGTCGGCGACCCGACCGGGGTTCTCAAAGCCCTCGGCGCAGCGCACCAGGACGTTGATCGTCATGACCTGCTGGACGCGGTCGAGGCTGCCAAGATCACTGCGGACCAGGGCGATGATGTTGTGCACGCAGAGCTGAGCGGCACGGGCTGCGGTACGGACCGAGACATCCGCCCCGACCCTGCCGGGGTGGCGGATCTCATCACCCCAACGTGGCAGGACGCCAGGCGTGTAGAGCATCTGCCCCACCCTTTGGACCAGGGCGAGGTCTTCTTGACGGAGCGGTGGAAGGAAGAGGGTAAGGCCGCTGAGGACCTGCTCGGGCGTGTTTGTTGGAGGCGTTTGTGCAGGTGCAGGCATCAAAGCTAGCGTATGAGCAGCACCCCTTAAAGGCCACTGCTCGGTCGCAAATTCTTGTGAAGTTCTGTGACGGCTCTGCACGCGATGCAAAGCCGCTGCAACACGACTACCGGCGTGTGAAGAAGATGCGGCTGACGAGCACCACCGCGAGGATGGCAAGCACCCCCAGGGCGATCACGATTGGTACGTCAGGCCCGGGCTTGGGCGACGAGTCGGGGCCCGGAGTGGGGGTGGAGCAGCCGAACGGAGCATTGCTGGAGCCAGCCGACGGGCTCGCCGAGGTCAGCGCAGCCGACGGCGTTGGGATGATCGACGGCGACGGCGACGTCGATGGCGAGGGGCTGGCGCAGGCGTCCTGGGGAGCGAATGCCGATGGGACATTTGCCGGGGTACCACCGCTCAGCGCGGTGCACTGGCTCTCGGTCCCGGGCTCGGGACAGACACCGCCCTCGGGCTGGCCCTGGGGCACCGCTTGCGTGTCGTTGAGTACGAAGGCCGGTGCCGTCGGAGTGTCCGGGTTCCAGGCCGCCACCGCCAGCGTCGCCGGGGAGTTGCGCCCCAGGGTGAGCGCGGTCACCGATTTTTCGCTGAGCCCCGCGCTGAGCGCAGTCCAGGTGCCACCGCGGTCGGTGCTGCGCCATACCCCACCATTGCCCGCGCCGCCGCCGTCGCTGGCGGCATAGATGATGTTGGCGTCATAGGCGCTGGTAGCGAGGGTGTTGAAGCCCTGCTGGGGAAGGCCCGAGAGCTGGGCCCAGCCCTGTCCGCCGTCGTCTGACTTGAAGACGCCGCCGCTCCCCGCCACGAACAATGGCCTCAGGTTCTGGCCGGTGGGGACGGGCCCGGCGGCGATGGCGGTCACCACCAGGTCGCCCGGAATGCCCTGCGTCAACGGGATCCAGTTGGCCCCCATGTCCACGGTGCGCACCAGCCGCGAGCCGGCGTCCCGAGTGCCGTCGATGCCGGCGAGGATGACCGTTGGGCTGGAGTACTGGGCGAACGTCACGGCGCTGACGTCCAGCCCTTGCAGCCCCATCGCCTGCCAGGATTTGCCGCCGTCGGAGCTCTTGAAGACGCCGTCGGAGGTCCCGATCACGATCATCTGCCGCCCCAGGGCCAGCGCGCGTACGTTCTGCGAACCGGGGCTCTTGAGCCCGTTGTTCAACTGTTGAAAGTTGGCGCCATTGTCGAGGCTCTTGTAGAAGCCCTGGCCGGCGGAGGCGATGTAGATCGGTCCAGGGCCATTGTTGGGACCCTTGGCTGGGTCGGTCGCGATCCGCCAGAGGCGCTTGGGAAGGACGCTGGCCCCCACCTGGTTCCAGCTCTTGCCGTCGCTGGTGCGGAGCAGGCCAGAGCCGAGCGTGGCGGCATACACGGTTCCGGGGGCGGCCGGGTCGCTGGCCATGCTGAAGGCCGGACTGTTGCCGGTGAGGGTGCCATAAGCGGCCCACTGCAGGTCGGCCCCACTGGCGCCGAGGGCGGCCGGAAGGAATACGGCGGCGAGCAGGGCGGCAACAAGGACGCGAGGGAAGACAGCCATCCGCGGACGAGTATAGGGGCCGATTCTGGGTGGCTCCCCGGCGACCCCCAAACTCCGGCCCAAGTTGGGCCGGCGATCGTCGTCAGACATAATTCGCGGGTGGAGACCGAAGCGAGAGAGGGCGTCGCGCGCCCTCGGCCCGCTCTTGCGGACCGGCTTTCGGCAACCCTGGGGAACAGTGACGGGCTCGATGAGTCACGCCTGCGCCTGGGGATCGCCGTCCTGCTCAGCCTGGGGGCGCTGTACTTCTTCCGCCTCTCCGCGGCGGAGACGCTGGGCGCGGCGCTGGGCAGCGGGCTGGCGGTGCTCGTGGTGCTCTACATCGGGTTCCACCAGGTCGGCCTCCGCGAGTTCAGCCGCCTATGGCCGGGGGCCTCTCGCGGCCTGGCGACTGCGCTCTTGGTGGCGTGCCTATGCCCGCCTGGTCTGCCGCATGCGCTGGTGGCCGCCCTCAGTGCCCTTGCGGTGCTGAGCGAGGGGGTGCAAAGGCGGCTTGGGGCGCCGGTGGCATTGAACGGCGTGCTGATCGCGGCGGGGATTGCCTGGCTCTGGTGGGCACGCACCGACATGACGCTGGTGGCGCCCATCACGATGCGTCCCCAGGACGAGCCAATCATGCTCTGGACGCAGTTCCAGCTGCAGATCGACCCGCTCCGCCTGTATGCCGGCAATGTCGCCGGACCGATAGGCGCGACATCCTTCGGGTTGGCCACAGTCGGCGTCCTGGTCCTGGGCTACGCGCGACGGGTTTCATGGCTCTACCTGGCCGGCTTCCTGGTCGCGCCGGTGGTGGCCCTGTCCGTCAACCACCAGCCGCTGGAGGTCTACTTGCTGTGTGGCGAGGGGGTCGTCCTGGTCGGCATCGTTGGCGCCGAGGTGGGCCGGCTACCCCAGGCCTGGCACTTCCGGCTGGCCGTCGGCCTCCTCGGTGGGGCCATCACAGCAGTCCTGTTTGTCCGGGGTATGGGTGCGGTGGCCTACGGCATCGGTGCGCTGGGGGCGGCCGTGGTGCTCACCGCGCTCCAGGTCTTCGACATCCTCGGGGCCCGCACCCCGACCCCGGTCGGGGCCCCGACGGCCAGAGCCGCCACGGCCGGCGCCCCATCTCCCCTGGCCCAGGGCAGCTTCGGCCCTCTGCAGCTGGCGCTGCTTGTTCTGCTGCCGCCGGTCGGCCTGTTCTTCCTCTGGCGCAACCAGTCGGTGCCCGACACGCAGCGGATCGGCCTGGTGGCAATGGGCTCCCTACTCTACGTCGTCGCGGTGGCGGGCTCGCTGGCCTGGCTGTGGCTCCTCCGGCTTCCAACCTGAGTCGTCGCTAGCTGGCGCAACCATCCGTGTTCGCGGCGTTGGTCGAACTGATGCCGGCGCTGATATCGGGGGCCACTTCCGCGTCAGTCAGCGCGTAGCCCTCGCTGGGGTCGGTGGTGCTGTTAGCGAAGACCAGGCCCACGACCCGGCCGTTGGAGTCGACCATGGGGCCACCGGAGTTGCCGGGATGGATGTCCGCCTGCAGCACGTAGATCTCGCGGCTTACCTGGGCACTGCCGTAGATGTCACGACCGACGGCGGTGACCTGCGCCCGGACCGCCGCCGCGGCCACGACCTCGTTGCCGCCGCCGGGGTAGCCGATGGTGGCGCCGGAGGTGCCGCGGCTAGCCGCGGCCATCGGCAATGCGGACATGTTGAGGCCGGGTACGCGGATCACGGAGACGTCGCGCTCGGGGTCGAAGAGAACCACGGTGGCCTGGAGCCGACGGCCGTCGGGGACGAAGACCTGGGTGCCATGGGTGCCGGCAACGACGTGGGCGTTGCTGATGATGTAGTCGCTGGCCACCGGGAAGCCGCTGCCGAATACCTCGCCGCCGCAGCCGATGCTGCGGATCTTGACCGTCTCCTTGGCGGCGTTGACGACCGCGGGGTTGTTGGCCACGGCGGGGTCGACGGTGACCGGCCCCGGCAGGTTGGGGTTGGAGATGGCGTCGAAGACCTTGGGGTAGGGAACGCCGGCGATGATCTGCTCGGCGTTGGCCAGGAAGCCGGGCGGCCGCGGAAAGGTCGCGTCGAGGACCCGGAGGATGGCCGACTTCTGGATCGCGTCGGCAACCGGGGGGAAAGGACCGCGGTCGAAAGACTGGCCGAGAAACCACGCCGTCGCCAGCACCGTGAAGATCGAGAAGATGGCGCCGAGGATGGAGTCGACCTGGCCGCCCTTGCCCAGCCGCAGCAGGCGCAGGCGCACCGGCTCCCCCAGCGCGTAGCCGATGCTGCTGCCCAGCAGCGCCGCCACGAAGATCAGCCCGAGTCCGATGAAGGGCCCGTTGGTGGTGCCGGCGTTGAGCAGCCGCTCCACCGGGGAGGCCAGGGCCGCCCCCAGCGCCACCCCGGCCACCAGGCCGATGTACGACAGTGCCGAAAGCGAGAGTCCGCGGCGATAGCCGTTGCCGAGCGCGCCAAAGATGAAGGCGATGATGACCAGGTCCAGCAGGTTCACTGGACGGTAAGACTACCGATCGGGATTAAGTCGCGGCTAAAACGTCGGGGCGGGGTCCGCTAGTACGGAAGCTTGCGGAAGATGGTCTGGTCCCGGCTGGCGCCGACCGAGATGATGTCGACCGGCGCGCCGATTATCTCGGCCAAACGGTCGACGTAGCCGCGGCAGTTCTCGGGCAGCTCCTCCCAGCTCTTGGCCTGGTCGATCGGCTCCTGCCAGCCGGGCAGCTCCTCATACACCGGCTCGCAGTGCTTCAG
>JBARRR010000176.1:0-2200 GCA_049644325.1 Candidatus Dormiibacterota bacterium | reverse complement strand
GCCGCTGCTGACGACCGAGGCGCCCGGCCTCTGGACCGGGCTGACCACCCGCGGGCTGCCCCTGGTGATCCTGGCGGTGGTCTTCGCGGCCGCCGCCGCGTGGGCGATGTACACGCGGCACTACCGGCTGGCGCGACTGGCGGCGCCGGCCCAGGTGGCTGCCATCCTGCTCGGCTGGGCGGTGGCGCAGGCGCCCTTCCTGGTCCCGCCGGACCTGTCGGTGGACAACAGCGCCAGCTCGCCGGAGGTCATGACCGCGCTCTTGATCGCCTATGTCGGAGGCGCCGTGGTCCTGTTCCCCTCGCTGCTGCTTCTCTTCCGCGTCTTCAAGGGCCAGAACCCGGCGGCCGCGTAGCAAAAGCGCTGCGGGCGGTCAGACGCGGGCGACGATCTCCGGCAGCAGGTCGCTGATCGGTTCGTGGAAGACGGCGTCCGCTTCCTCGTCATATGGCGTCGGCTCGGCGTTGATGATCACCAGCCTGCCTCCCGAGCGGGTGGCCATCGCCGGCAGGTAGGCGGCCGGGTAGACCCCTAGTGAGCTGCCGATGGCCAGCAGAATGTCGGCCGCGCTGGCCGCCAGCTGGGCGCGCTCCAGGTCCTCGGCCACCAGTGACTGGCCAAAGGAGATGGTCGCTGACTTGAGGATGCCGCCGCAGGTGCGGCAGTCGGGGTCCGCCTCGCCGGCGCGCACCCGCTCGAGGGCCACTTCCATCGGTGCCCGGTCGCCACAGCTCATGCAGACCACGTCGCGCATGGTCCCGTGGATCTCGATCACTCTCTCCGGCGAGCTGCCGGCGGCCAGGTGCAGGCCGTCTATGTTCTGGGTCACCAGCGTCTGCAGCTTGCCCTTGCGTTCCAGCTCGGCCAGGGCCAGGTGCCCGGCATTGGGTTCGGCTCGATGGGCGGATCGCTCAAGCCGCATCCGCCAGGACTCAGCCCTGATGGCCGGGTCGGCCATGTAATAGCGGATGTCGGAGAGCTTCTCGGCGCGGGGGTTCTTGGTCCAGACGCCGTTGGGGCCGCGAAAATCAGGGATTCCGGAGTCGGTCGAGATCCCCGCGCCGGTGAGGACCACCACGTTGCCCGCGGCGCGGAGCCAGCCGGCTACATTGGTGACGCGGTCGGCAACCGCCACGAGGCTATTGGCCTGAGTTGATGGCGGTCTGGTCGCTGACGCGGCGCGCGACCACGATGAAGCGCGGGTCGTCGTCCTTCCAGCCGTTGCACGTCTGCAGGGTGAGCCGGTCGTCGGATGTCGGCTGGAGCCAGGTCAGGTCGCGCCAGTTGACCTGGGGGTGGATCTCGGCGACCCGGTACTTGTAGACCTTGTTGTTGCCGTAGTCGACCTCGATGTTGTCCCCGATGCGCATGTCGTGGAGGCGCCAGAACATGCCGTTGCGGGCGTGGGCGTAGACGTAGCTGTTGCCGGTGCCGTCGCTGTTGGCCGCCAGCAGGTGGTCGGCGTTGGGGAAGGTGAAGGCCTCGTACTTGACCGGCGGGGTCTTGCCATCACCCTTCACCAGCAGCAGGTCGATTGAGACCCGGGAGACACGGATGCGCGGGTAGCCCGACTCCGGCTGGGCGCCGATGCCCTGCAGCGCGTTGCCGGCCAGGTTGGGGAGCTCACGGATGTCGAACTGGGCACCCGGCGGGAAGAGCTGGGTGAGGCCCACGCAGACCAGCACCAGGGCGGCAACCAGGCCGACGACGCGGGTGTCGAGGACGAAGCGCCAGCCCTTCTTGTCCGAGGTGGCGATCGCCAGGCCCACCATCAGCACCGCCACCACGACGGCCGCGACGACCACCCAGGTGGTCCAGCCGCCGGAGCTGGGGGTCGAGACGACGCTGGAGCCGGTGACCATCTGGGACAGGTTGAGCGGGCCGATGGTGGGCAGCGGCAGTCCCAGGCTGAAGGCCGACAGCACAACCCCAGTGGCCAGCGCCACCAGGGCGGCGATGACGACGCCGCGGCGGCTTCGCCGGGTGCGCACCGGCGGGGCCTTGGCGGCGGGCGCCTCCATCTTTGGCGGCCACTCGGAGATCACCGTGCCGGGGTCGTCGACAGCCGGGGCGGCTGCCGCCACCAGCTCGGCGGGCGCGCTCGCGCTCACCTTTCGGCGGGCCGCAGGTTTCTTGGCCGGGGTGCCGGCGGCAACGGCCTTGGCGCCGGCGGGCGCCTTGGCTCTGGCTGCTCTCCTGG
>JBARRR010000175.1:0-2676 GCA_049644325.1 Candidatus Dormiibacterota bacterium | reverse complement strand
GTGTCGAGGTTGCCGGTGGGCTCGTCGGCGATGATGATGCTCGGCTTGGGCGCCAGCGCTCGCGCGATGGCTACCCGCTGCAGCTGCCCGCCCGAGAGCTGCGATGGCCGGTGGCGCAGCCGGTCGGCCAGGCCCACCAGTCGCAAGCACTCTTCGGCGCGCGCACGGCGCTCCTTGGTGGCCATGCCGCCCAGCACCAGCGGGAGCATGACGTTCTCGAGCGCGGTGTAGCTGCCCTGCAGGTTGAACGATTGGAAGACGAAGCCGATATGCCCGTTGCGGTAGCGGGACAGTGCCCTGTCGCCAGCGTTGCCCAGGTCGATGCCGTCGACGCTCACGCTGCCGGAATCGATGCCGTCGAGACCACCAATGACATCCGCCAGGGTCGTCTTCCCCGAGCCCGACGGCCCCACGACAGCGACGAAGTCGCCGGCCTCGACGGCGATGCTCACGTTGTTGAGCACGGTCAGCACCTCGTCACCCGTGCGGTAGGTCTTGGTGACCTCGTGTAGCTCGATCAGAGGTGCCATCGGTGTCCCCGCGTCGCGTGTCCGCCCAACGTCGGCTCATGATCCCGGGCGACGGGTAAAGGCCGCTACCTCACCGATGTGAAGACCTGTGAAGGAAACCGGCCAGAAGCGCGACCAGCAGGCCCGCCGCGATCAGCACCAGGGCGTCGACCTCCTCGCCAGCCGGGATCGCGGACGTCGCCGGCAGGCTCCCCGACTGAGAGTTGGTGGTGGCCTGCTCGATGGTCAGTGCCCCCGGGCCGCACGATGCGCCTCCGCGCGAGATGACCCCGTTGAGCGGGAGCGACCGGCTCGAGCTGCCCGCCATCACGTCGTAGCAGCCCGGCGCCACCTTCCAGGAGTTGCTGCCGACGTCCCAGTAGGCGAAGCCGCGGTCGACCAGCGGGAAGCTGACCACTGCCGACTGGCCCGGGGCCAGCGACAGCTTGTCGTATCCGCGCAGCTGGCGCGGCGGCTGCGGCACCGATGCCGACGGCGGCGGCAGGTGCATGTAAAGCTCGGGCACGGCCGTGCCGGACCGACCGCCGGTGTTGGTCACGGTGGCGCTCACGGTGGCGATCGCGCCACCCGCACCCCCGGCGGCCAGCTTGAGATCGCGGTAGCTGAAGGTGGTGTACGACATGCCATCGCCGAAGACGAACGCCGGCGTGATGTTGTTGGCGTCGTACCAGCGATAGCCGATAAAAACCCCCTCCGTATAGGCCACGTTATTGGCCAGGCCTGGGTAGCGGGCCAGGTCGTTGCCGGTGGGGGTGTCTGTGGCGTTCACCGGGAATGTCGCCGGCAGTCGGCCGCCAGGGTCGACGTCACCGAACAGCATCCTGGCGATTGCGGTGCCGCCCGACTCGCCCGGGTACCAGGCCTCGACGATCGACGGCACCTGGTCCCGCCAGGGCGTCAGCACCGGCCCGCTGGTCTCGAGGACGACGATCGTCCGGGGGTTGGCAGCAGCCACCGCTGAGACCAGGCCATCCTCGTTGAGGCCGTTGGGCGGGCAGGCCGACGAGCACTCGAAGGCCGCCGCGTTCTCGGCGTCGTTGGCGCAGTTGAGCCCGACGCAGGCCTTGTCCTGGCCCTCGGTGTCGACGTCGCCAACGACCACGATGGCGACGTCAGCGGCGGCGGCGTTTGCGGCCGATGTCATGGAGTTGGAGCCGTCGTCCGAGGTGACCGTAACTCCCCCACCGAGCCGGGTGGTGATCCCCTGCAGCGCCGTCGTTGAGGCAAATGGGGTCACCTGCCCGGACCCGCCGCCGGTGATGAACTTGTTGGCGTACGGCCCGATCACCGCGACCTTCTTCAGCGCGGCGGCGTTGAGCGGCAGCAGCCCACCCTGGTTCTTGAGCAGGGTGATGGCCGACTCCTCGACCTGCTGGGCCAGGGCGGCGTGCCCCGCCTTGTCGATGAGGTTGTCATTGTTCGGGTACTTGGGGCGATCGAAGACTCCGAAGGCGAACTCGGTGCGGAGGATGTGAAACACGTGCTCATCGATCTGCGCCTGGGTGATCTGGCCGGCCGTCTGCCCGGCAGTGAGGACGGTCGGCGAGTACGCCAGCGCGGGCCATGGTTCGAAGTCCAGTCCGTTGTTCGCCGACGCGATGCCGTTGTGGGCCGCCGCGTAGTCGGCGAGGACGAAGCCGTTGAAGCCCCATTCCCCCTTCAGCACCTGCTGCAACAGATGCGTGTTCTCGCAGTCGTACTGGCCGCCGAGCTGAGGGTAGGCGCACATCACGCTGCCGACGTGCGCCTCCTTGACGGCCGCCTCGAACTGCGGCAGGTATATCTCGCGCAGGGTCCGCTCATCGATGACGTCGTTGGTGAAATGCCGCCCGCCAACGACCGCGGTGATGGGAGGGATGCCGCCGAGGCCCTCCTGGTTGTTGGCGGCGAAGTGCTTGACATTGGCGATGATCCCCTGGCCCTGGGCACCCTCGATCCACGGGACCGTGGTGCGCGTGGTCAGGTACGGGTCCTCGCCGAACGCCTCGTAGGTGCGACCGCTCTGGGGGACGCGCATCATGTTGACCGTGGGGGCGAAGACGACGTCATTGCCCTTGAACTTGACCTCGTTGGCGATCTCGGCGCCGTAGGCCGCGGCCAGCGACGTGTCGAAGGTGGCGCCGAGCGCGATCGGCACCGGCATCGC
>JBARRR010000174.1:0-8804 GCA_049644325.1 Candidatus Dormiibacterota bacterium | reverse complement strand
CGGTGCATCTTGCTTCCGCGCTCCGAGCGGCGGTAGATGTGTTGATCACAGCGGACGCCGAGATGATCCGAGCGGCCCGCTCCCGTGGCCTCAAGGTGATCGATTCGCGGCACTGACAGGCCGGCAGGCAGGTTGATCACAGTCGAATAGGGTTTCCCGGTAGCTGAACGTGGTTCTTATTGTGGGAGGCTGGTCCACTTAGCCGCTTCCGCGGACGAGCTCCGTGCCTTGGGTGCACAATCGGGTTCCGTGCAGCCAGAAACCAAGTACACCAAGAGCGGCGACATCAGCATCGCCTACAGCGTGAGCGGCGAGGGTCCAATCGACCTGGTGCTGGTTCCTGGCTTCGTGTCGCATTCAGACGCGGCGTGGGACTTTCCGCCCATCGCGCGGCTCTTCGAGCGTCTGGGGACTTTCGCCCGAGTCGTCGTTTTCGACAAGCGCGGCACCGGTGCTTCTGACCGCGGCGTGGAACTAACGATCGAAGGGTACGTGGCTGACCTGAAGGCGGTGATGGACGCCTGCGACCTGAAACAGCCGGCCATCCTTGGTATCTCGGAAGGCGGTTCCGCCGCACTCCTCTTTGCGGCTACTTATCCTGAACGCACGTCGGCCTTGATCGTCTACGGGGGGTACGCGCGGCTGGCGACCGCGCCTGACTATCCATTTGGGGCCACCAGCGAGCAGCTGCTGGCGTCGGCCGATTACGTGGCCGAGAGATGGGGAACTGGGGTTGGCCTGCGAGGTTGGGCGCCCAGCCTGGGCTCCGACGACGAGTCCCGGCGCTTCTGGGGACAGTTCCAGCGATTGGCCGCAAGCCCTAGAGACATCAAGGCGATCATGAGCGCTTACGCATTCCTTGACGTCCGGCCTGCCCTGGGCGCGATCAGTGCGCCCACCCTCGTCATCCACCGAAAGGGCGACATCATGGTGCCTGTCGCGCTCGGCAGGTACATCGCCGACAACGTCAGCGGCGCGAAGTTCCTCGAGCTTGAGGGCTCAGATCACCTCTTCTTTGCGGGGGATCCGGACCAGATTGTCGACGCGGTGGAGGAGTTCCTGACCGGTGCGCGGCACGCGCCCGAGCCCACCCGCAGGCTGGCCACCGTCCTGTTCACTGATATCGTCGGCTCGACCGAACGGGCGTCGTCGCTTGGCGACGAGACCTGGCGTACTACCCTGGAGCGTCACGACGCCATGGTTCGAAGGGCTCTCGCGCGGTTTTCCGGCCGCGAGATCAAGAGCACTGGGGATGGATTCCTGGCCATATTTGAAGGGCCCACGGCTGCCATCCGTTGCGCCGAATCGATTCGCGGAGGCGCCATGGGGCTTGGCCTGGATGTGCGAATCGGCATCCACACCGGAGAAATCGAACTGATGGGCGACGACGTGGGCGGCATCGGGGTGCACATCGCCAGCCGAGTCGCGGACCTGCCCGGCCCGGGCGAGATCTGGGTTTCCGCAACCGTCCCGGGGGTGGTGGTTGGGTCAGGCATCGAGTTCGCCGAGCGCGGATCCCACACGCTCAAGGGCATTCCCGGAACCTGGCCGATCTTCGCGGTCGAGAGCGCCTAGCCCGCGCTCAGAGCTGTCGGCGCATCTCCAGCTCGAGGAGCCAGGGTTCCTCGGGGCGGACCGGCTGAGTGGCGCCAGTCCGGGCGAACCCTCGGCCCTGGTACAGGCGCTCGGCGGCCTCGTTGTCCACCGCCACGTGCAGCCGGATACCGTGGTAGCCCTCAGAGCGCGCCCAGTCCAGGACGGCCACAACCAGGCGATCGGCGAGATGCAGGCGCCGGAAGTCCGGATGCACCCACATCGAGACCAGGTAGGCGTCGCCCGCATCGTCGGTGGGAACCCCTCCCGCCATCCCCACCGGCGTTTCGCCTGACAGCGCCATGAACATCGCCCCATTGGCCAGGCGGAGGCGCCAGTCCTCCTCGGTGAGCGCCTGCTCCCGGGCCAGGGTCGAGCCGAAGGCGTTGGGGCTGTCGCTGAGCGCCGCCAACCTGATGTCGCGGAACTTACCCCACAGGTCGGGACCGATGCGGATGATGTTGCCCTCGTCGGGCGTCAGGATTCGGAGAGGACCTCGTTCCACTCGCGGATGGTGTGGCTGGTGACGACGCCCTCGAGCACGAAGGGGTCGTCCTTGACGAACTCCTCGGGGGCCTCGCGGCTGGTGAAGACTCCAATTGCGCCTGACATGTCGGTGAACGTGCCGATCATCAGCAGCGTGCCCTGGTCGACGAACTCGGCATAGCGCGCCCGGTGGGCTGGAAAGTGGGTCTGCGCGGCTCCTCGCGAGCTCGCCGGCCCGTACTCGACCACGTACTTCAACGGCTACTTCTTGGTGTCGAGGACCAGCTTGCCCGACGTCTTGCGAGAGCGGATGTCCTCATGGGCCTGCCGCGCGTCGGCGAGCGGGTAGGTGCCGCCCACAACCGTCTTCAGTTCGCCCCGTTCGACCATCCCAAGGAGGTCCTCGATCGCCTCCCGCAGCATCTCCGGCTTCAGGAAGGCGTGGGCCAGCCAGAAGCCGAGCACCCCCTTGCTGCCCCGGAGCAGGCGTGCCGCGTCGACGGGCGGCGGCGGCACGCGGCCGGCGATGCCGTAGATCACCAGGCGCCCAAACGGCGCCAGTGACTTGAGGCTGGCGGTGAAGCAGTCGCCACCCACCATCTCCAGGACGATGTCGACGCGACCACCGGCGGCCTCCTTGATCGCCGCCTCGAGGTCCTCGGCTGTGGAGTCGATGGCGACGTCGGCGCCCAAGTCGAGGGCCACCTGGCGCTTGTCCTCGGACGACGCCGTGGCGATAACCCGTCCCGCGCCCCACTGCTTGGCCAGCTGCACCGCAAGCGAGCCCACGCCACCGGACCCGGCGTGCACCAGCACCGTCTCGCCGGGCTTGAGGTGGGCGATGGTCCGCAGCATATGCCAGGCGGTGGCGCCCTGGAGGACGACCGCCAGGGCGGCGCCGTCGCTGACGCCGTCGGGGATGGCATAGGTGTAGGCCGGGTCGACCACGGCGCGCTCGGCGTAGCCGCCACCGGCGGTGAGCAGGGCAACCACTCGCTTGCCATCAGGCCCCGTGCCGACCACCTCGGCCCCCGGGATCATGGGCAGGGTGGCGGGGGCGAGGTAGGAGTTCTCGGCCTGGTGGGTATCGGCATAGTTGATGCCGGCGGCGCTGACGTCGAGCAGCAGCTCGCCGTTGGCGGGCACCGGGTCGGGCACCTCCCGCAGCTCCAGCACCTCGGGACCCCCAAACTCAGTCACCTGGATCGCTTTCATCGCTTGCTTTCCTCCGTAACTTGCCCGGGCGCCGCGGTCGCGTCAGCCGTGGGCGGCGAAGAGATGCCACTCGCCGGGGACGCCCTTGAGCTCGTGGCTGCCGCGGTCGTCGAACTCGATGCCCGAGCCCGCGACCAGGTCCTTGACCGTGGACGAGACCAGCACCTCACCGGCATCGGCTCTGGCGGCGATGCGAGCGCCGATGTGAACCGCGATGCCACCCACGTCCTCGCCGAGCATCTCGCACTCCCCGGTGTGGAGGCCGCTGCGCACCTCGAGCCCGATGTTGCGTACCCCGGCCACGATCGCCTGGGCGGCGCGTACCCCGCGAGCGGGGCCGTCGAACGTGGCCAGGAAGCCGTCGCCCATGGTCTTCACCTCGCGCCCCCGGTGCTTGGCCAGCTCGCCGCGGACCACAGCGTGGTGTCGTTCCAGGAGGTCGCGCCAGGCCCTGTCGCCCATCTCCACGGCGCGCACGGTGGAGCCAACAACGTCGGTGAACAGCACCGTGGCGAGCACCCTGTCGGTGTCATCTGGGGGCGCCGCCCGAGCGCCGGTGAGGAACTCCTCGATCTCGCCGAGCAGGCCATCCACGTCACCTGCCCAGGCAGCATGGTCGCGCCCTGGCAGCTCGACATACTTGGCCCCGGGGATGTGCTCGCCCAGGTACCGGCCGGCATTGACGTTGACGACGCGGTCGCCTGTGTGGTGGAGCACGAGGGTTGGCACCTGGACCAGCGGCAGCACATCGCGTACGTCGATCTCGAGGAACATCTGGTAGAGCTTGAGCATCATCCCCGGGCTGGCGCCGACCCGTTCCATCTTCCCCCACCACTCGCGCAGCCCGGGGTCGTCGGCAACGCTGGGAGCGAAGGGCTCAAGGTTCTCGCCGCTGCCCCATGCGGGCAGCAGGAACTCGGTGGTGGACTCCTCCAGCGCCTGTGGCGTCGAGGCCCAGGGATAGTCAGGCGCCCAGGTCGATCGGGCCATCCCGCCGCACAGCACCAGCGCCTCGGTGCGCTCGGGGTAGGTGGCGGCGAAGAGCACGCACATCGGCGCACCCTCACTGAAGCCCGCCAGGGCCGCCTTCTCCGAGCCGGCGGCGTCCATCACCGCGCGGACGTCATCCATGCGCTGCTCCAGGGTGGGCACGCCCTCGACCGGGTCGGACATGCCGGTGCCGCGCTTGTCGAATGAGATCACGCGGGCAAAGCGGCCCAGTCCGTCGGCGAATTTCCGGTACCCGGGGTTCTCCCAGCCGACGTCCAGGTGACTGACGAAACCCGGCACCACGACCACGTCGATGGGCCCCTCGCCAAACGTCTCGTAGGCGATGTGTACGTCGCCGTTGCGGGCGTATTTGACCTCAGGCTTCATGGCGGAAGTCTAGGCCGATCCGTATCGGCGCCGTGGCGGCGGAGCATACTTGTCCGCCGTGAGCGAGATGAAGGTCGGGACCACCGTCGGCTACTGGACCGCCGGCCCGCCCGAGGGCGCCGCCGAGACGTTCCAGCTGGCAGACGACCTCGGCTTCGACTCGGTCTGGACCGCCGAGGCCTACGGCAGCGACGCCTGGACGCCGCTGGCGTGGTGGGGCTCCCAGACCAAGCGAGTCAAGCTCGGGACCGGCATCTCCCAGATGTCAGCCCGTCCGCCGACGACTTTGGCGATGGCGGCGATGACCCTCGACCACCTGACCGGCGGGCGCGTCATCGTCGGCGTCGGCGCCAGCAACCCGCAGGTGGTGGAGGGGTGGTACGGCCAGCCGTTCCCGCGGCCCCTGGAGCGCACGCGCGAGTATGTCGACATCATGCGGCGGGTGTTCCGTCGGGAGGTTCTGGAGTTCTCGGGCAACCATTACAAGCTGCCGTTTGAGGGCGGCACCGGGCTGGGCAAGCGGCTGAAGTCGACGCTGCACCCCTATCGCGAGGACATCCCCATCTACCTTGGCGCGGAGGGCCCCAAGAACATCGCCCTGGCGGCCGAGATCGCCGACGGCTGGCTGACGCTGTTCTTCTCGCCGAAGATGAACGACTTCTACGCCGAGGCCCTCGACAACGGTTTCGCCGTCCCCGGCGCCCGCCACACCAAGGAGACGTTCGAGGTGTACGGTGGCCCGCTGGCGATCATCGTCCACGACAAGGTCGACGAGGCGGCCGATTTCATGCGGCCCATCCTGGCGCTATACATCGGCGGCATGGGGGCCAAGGGCACCAACTTCCACAACGACGTCTTTGTCCGGCTGGGGTATGAGGCCGAGTGCCGCCAGATCCAAGACCTCTACCTGGCCGGCGACAAGCCCGCCGCCATTGCCGCGGTGCCTACGCGGCTGGTCGAGGACGTGGCCATGGTGGGACCCCTCGACAAGATCAAGGAGGAGATCGCCGAGTGGAAGAAGACGGTGATCACCTCCTTCTCCCTGAACGTGCCCCAGCGCGAGTACCTACCGCAGCTGGCGGAGTACGTCCGCTCCTAGCCCCCGCGGCCTGAGTGGCCGGCGTGCTCGGTGTGGTCGCCGCCCCCATGCTGCGCCGCCATCTCCTCGGAGCTCATCTCCATCATCCCCAACATCTCGCGTCCGCCGGTGCGCAGGAAGCGGTACCCCAGGACCACTGCCAGCACCAGGAAGGCCAGGTTGAGGAAGAAGGTGTAGTCGAGGCTGGGCTGCGCCCGGAACGCTTGCACCGGTGAGAACCTGGGCACCTGCCCGGTTACCTGGAAGCCGAGCTCAACCAGGAGCCCGGCCAGCACCATCGCCCCGTAGGACACCACGAAGAGGTAGGCCATCATCCGGCGGCCGTAGTACTTCCTATAGATGTTGAGGATCGGCAGGATGATGAGGTCGCCGAAAATGAAGGCGATCACGCCGCCAAAGCTGATGCCGCCATTCCAGAGGACCGCGGCCAACGGGATATTGCCCACCGAGCAGACGAAGCTGAGCATGGCCACCAGCGGACCGATGATCGGCCCCCAGATGTTGGCCAGGCCTGGCTGGTCGGTGAGGAAGAGCGAGCGCCAGAAGGTGTCCGGAACCCATGCCTCCAGCGCCCCCGCGACCAGGAACCCGATGACGAGGTCGGTCCAGATGCTGGCGATGTCCATCCAGAAGTAGTGCGCCACCGACGTGAACGCCTGCGGTGAAAAGGCGCGGCGAAGGAAGGGGCCGTCCTTCACCGACATGTCCATCTCGCTGTGGCCTTCCATCTTGCCGTGCAGCCCCATCTCGGCCTGGCGCCGCGCCTCTTCGACCAGCCGCGGCCGGAGCGTCAACCGGAAGAGGACCCAGAGGATCAGCACCATGACCAGCCCGCCCACGATCTCGCCCGCTACGAACCGCCACCCCAGCAGGATGAGCAGAACCAGCCCGAGCTCGAACACCAGGTTGGTGGATGCGAACTCGAAGATGATGGCGTTGGCAAAATGAGCTCCCTTGCGGAACAGGGCGCGCGCCACCGCAACCGCCGCGTACGAGCAGGAGGATGAGATCGCGCCCAGAATTGTCGCCACCCCCGCGTCCGGCAGCGAGTTCTGGCCGAGGGCGCGGGCCACTCGCTCCTTGGGCACCAGCGCCTGGACGATGGCGCTGATCAGGAAGCCCAGGGCCAGGGGCCAGAACACCTCCCAGAACATGTTGAAGCTGGCCTGAAGGGCGCGAAGAACTGCATCGATGATGAGAGCCACCGTTGGTCGAGAATACCGAGATGCCTGATCGGCGCGGCTGGCTCGTGGTCGCGGCATATGCCGTGGTGGCCGGCGCGACCCAGATGCTCTGGCTAACCTTCGCCCCGATAACCACCGCCAGCGCGGCGCACTACCAGGTGTCGGTCGACGCCATCGGCTGGCTGGCCCAGGTCTTCCCCCTCGTCTACGTGGTCCTGGCAATCCCCGCGGGGGTGTTACTGGACCGATGGTTCCGGCCGGCGCTGGCTGCCGGCGCCGTGCTGACCGCGGCTGGGGGTGCGGCCCGGCTCGCCGGCGACAGCTTCACGTCGGCGCTGGTTGGCCAGGTCCTGGTCGCGGTTGCGCAGCCGCTGGTGCTCAACGCGGTCACCAAGCTGGCCAGTGAATACCTTCCCGAGAGGTCCCGCCCGGCCGGCATCGCGGTCGGTTCCGCCGGGATTTTCGTGGGCATGCTGGTCGCTCTGCTGACGGGCCCGCTGATGTCCAGCTCCTTCGTGGGCCTGCTGCTCGTCCAGGAGACGGCGGCCGCGGTCGCGGCGGTGGCATTGGTGGCGCTCCTGCGACGGCCGGGGCCGGCCGCGGCGGTGGTTGAGAACGTTGGCCTCTCGGCGATCAGGAATGTCCTCGGTGACCCCCTCATCCGGGTCTTGGCGGCGCTGGTCTTTGTCGGCTTCGGCGCTTTCATCGGGTTGATCACGTGGCTCCAGGCGCTGCTGGCCCCGGCCGGCGTATCCGACGTCGCCGCCGGGGGCCTGCTCATCGCCATGGTGGTGGCGGGGGTGATCGGGTCGGCGATACTGCCCGCGGTGGTGGCCAGGCGGGGATGGGAGCGACTGATGATTGGGGCATCGGTGGTGGTCGCCGGGGTGGGCTGCGTCGTGTTGGGACTCGTTCCCTTGGTGGCTGTCGACGCCGTTGTCCTGGTCCTCATCGGCGCCCTCCTGCTCGCCGACCTACCGGTGGTACTCGAGCTGACCGAACGCCGCGCCGGCGCCGCCGGCGGAAGCGCCGCGGCGCTGATGTGGCTGTCGGGCAACCTCGGCGGCCTGGTGGTGGCGCTGGCGGTGCAGGCGCTGATCGGCCGGCCCCTGTTGGCGTTCCTGGCGATGGCGGCGATCACCGCCCTGGGGGTTCCGCTGGTGCTCTTCGTCTACCCGTCGGGCTGGGCCCGGGTCTCGTCGCAGGGACGCACCACCGTCGCACCACCTAGCGCGACGTGAGGTGCGCCGCGGGCGATCTCGATCGCCTCGTCCTCGCTGTTGGCCTCGATGATCTGGTAGCCGCCGATGTCAACAGGCTTGAGGTCCACGTCACTGACACCGTCTCGCGTGACGACCTTTCCGGACGATTGCAGCGGCAGCCCCGATAACAGCTTGCCGCTCTGGGCCAGGGATCCCATGTACTCGCCCCATTTGGCGTTGTAGGCGACGGTCTGGTCGTCAGTCGCATCGGGCTGGCCTGCGAGGCCCATGAACAGCATCAGGAACTTCACCGTTGTTACCTCCTCAACTCGAATCGCTAGGTTGTCAGGCACGCTCCAGGGCGAGTCGCGCGGCGAAGCCGACGAGGACCACACCGGAAACGCGTTCCATCCAAGCACGAACGCGGGGCGTGGCCAGGGCGTCGCGAACCTTGGTCACGATGAAGCCGTAAACCGCAAGCCAGAGGATGCCGATACAGCTGAATATCAGGCCCAAAAGGAGCAGACGGGCCAGCACCGGCTGCCCCGGCTCGACGAACTGCGGCAGCAGGGTGACGAAGAAGAAGCCCAGCTTGGGGTTCAGCATCGCCGACAGGTACCCGATCCGGTAGAGCCGCGACGCCGGCGC
>JBARRR010000173.1:0-2216 GCA_049644325.1 Candidatus Dormiibacterota bacterium | reverse complement strand
GCGCCTCGATGATCCGCTTCAGCTCAGCGTCGCGCTGGTGCAGGACGTTGGTCACCTGCGAGAGGTCGTTGAGGTTGGTCTGGCCGGTCTGGAGCAGCTGGTTGGTGTTGGGGCCCTGGCCGGCGAGCCCGGTGCCGAGGTTGGAGATCAGCGCCTGCAGCTCCTTGCGGGTGGGCTCGTCGAGGATGTTGATCAGCTGATCCAGCTCGACGTTGACCGCGGTGGCGGAGTCAGGCAACTGGCAGCCGTCGCAGATCGCCGGCTTGCTGGGGTCGCCGACGGTGGCGGCGATGTATTTCTCACCCAGCAATGACTTGGGCCGTACCGCCACCGTGGCCCCCTCATGCACCGGCGCGTACTTCTTGTCGATGTTGAGGGTGAGGGTCGCACCGTGGGCGTCAGGGTCGACCTTGAGGTCGGACACGTTGCCGACGCGGACGCCTCCGAAGAACACATCCGAGCCCTCGATGACGCCGTTGACGGTGGGGAAGTGGGCCTTGACCTGGTAGATGTTGGACTTGCCGGCGTTGAGGCTGAGGTCGAAGGAGGCACCGACCACCGAGACGATGGCGATCAGCATGGCCAGGCCGAGGACTACTGAGGCGCGTTTGCTCCCCGAGCCCAGCTCGCGACCCCAGATCGCCTCATCGTGGCCACGGCCCCCGCCGGCCGACCTTCTCACCTCATTCCCCGCCGGGTCTCCGGCCTAGTCCATCCCCAGCGGGCCCTGAGCAGCACCAACGAGGAACTGCTGAATAAACGGATCCTGGTTGCCCCAGATCTCCTTCTGCGAGCCGAAGGCGACGCACTTGCCGGCGTAGAGCACGGCCAGGTTGTCGGCGACCGACCGCACCCGGTTCACGTCGTGGCTGATGATGATCGTGGTGCAGTGGTACTTCTCGCTGATCTCCCGGATCAGCTCCGACAGCAGCGCCGTGCGCACCGGGTCAAGGCCCGAGTCGGGCTCGTCGATCAGCAGGATCCGCGGCTGCATCACCAGGGCCCGGGCGAAGCCGGCGCGCTTGCGCATGCCGCCCGAGAGCTCGTTGGGGAACTTCTTATCGGCGCCGGCGAGGCCAACCTCCTTGAGGCGCTGGTAGACGATGTCGCTGATCTCCTTCTCGCCCTTGTTGGTGTGCTGACGCAGGGGGAAGGCGACGTTGTCGAAGAGGCTCATGGAGCTGAAGAGGGCGCCGTCCTGGAAGAGCATGCCGCACTCCTGGCGCAGCGCCAGCAGGTCCTCGTTGTTGAGGTGGGGCACGCTCTTGCCGTCGACCTTGATCTCGCCGTCGTCCGGGAACATGAGACCAACGACGTGGCGCAGGAAGACCGACTTGCCTGTCCCCGAGGGGCCCATGATCATCGTGATCTCGCCTTCCGGGATGCCGAAGGTGACGCCGTCGAGGACCTTCTGCTTGCCGAAGTGCTTCTTCAGGTTGGTGGCCTCGATCATCATCCGCTTGTCGGAGGTGGGGATATCGGCGTTGGCCGGCCGGTAGCCTGACTCGGGCCGGACGCTCTGGTGCACCTCCTCATCTGGCGGACCCGAGGCGACAGGCTTGGTCTTGGCGGCCACCCGCGGCTTGGCCGCGATGGTGGCGTCAGTGTTGGTGGCGTCCGGGTTGCCGCCGTAGTTGGCGTCGACCGGCACGGAGTCTACCGGCGCCTTGGCTTTGGGGTTCGCGGGAGTCTTGTTCTTAGACATGGTCTTCTCCAATCAGAAAGTCGTCGTGGGTCCCGAGGGCGGTAAGGGTCACGGGTCAGCCTCCCGGGATCGGCAGGTTGGCGTCGACTCCCCAGAAGAGTTGAGTCAGGAAGGCGTTCATCAGGACCGTCATGACAAGGCTAACCGCCATGGTCTTGGCCACCGCCTTCCCAATGCCCACCGCCCCGCCGGTGACATGGAAGCCGTAGTAGATCGCGACCAGGATGATCAGGAAGGCGAACCCTACGGCCTTGATCATCGAGAAGATGAGGTCCTTGATATTGAGGAACCTCCAGAAGTAGTCGAAGTACGCCCCGTCCGAGATCTGGGCGATCTGGAAGTGCTGGACGAACCAGCTGGCGGTGAAGCTCGAGGCGAGGGCCAGGAAGTACATGAAGGGCATGATCAGTAGCGCGGCTATCACGCGGCTGGTGACCACGTAACGAACAGTCGGCATACCCATAACGTCCAGCGCGTCGATTTCTTCGTTTACTCGCATGGTTCCGAGCTC
>JBARRR010000172.1:0-6147 GCA_049644325.1 Candidatus Dormiibacterota bacterium | reverse complement strand
GGAGGTGGGCCGCCTCGACAACAGCGTCGACCGTGGCCATGATCTGCTCCAGGTAATCGGGCTCGCGGTCGACCACCGTTCGGGGCAGGCTGTGGGCGGTGAGGATCACCGGCACCTGTGGCCGCTGCTCGGGGGGGAACCGGTCGAGCGCCTCACTGACCCGTTGGGAGAGCGCCGCCACGAAGCCGGGCAGGCGGTGCCAGGGACCGGCGACGGAGACCGAGCCATCGGGGCCGAGGTGCTTGGTCGCCGCCTCGATGGCTCGGGAGTAGCCGCCCATGATGATCGGCGACCACTGTGGTGAGAGGACCACGCCGACCACGCGCCGGGCCCCGGCGGCGGCCAGCCGTTGGACCGCGGCGTCGATGCGCGGCTCGGAGTGGAGCATGCCCACCTCGACGCGAAACTCACCGGGGCCATGGCGGGCGTCGAGGAGCTCCTGCAGCGCCTGGCCCTGGGCCTGGGTGATCCGCACCAGGGGCGAGAAGCCGATCAGCTCGTAGCGCCGCTGGAACTCGGCCACCAGCGCTTCGGGGGCGGACCGGCCCTGGCGGACGCTGGCCAGGTACGCGGGGACCTCGTCGGCGGTCGCCGCCGACCCGTAGGTCATCAGCAGGACGCCGACGGGCGCCTTGCCGGGGACGCTCACGGCTTGGGCAGCTCGGGCTTGGGCGGCGAGGCGTCGTCCACCTCCGGGCTCTCCCGCCCACGCCACCGCTCGCCAAACCCGGGGGGCGCCGGTCTCACGATCGCGGGCCGCACCCTTGGCCATTGCTCGGCCGTGGGGGTTGCCTCCGGCTCGGGCTGCTGCACAACAGGCTCCGGCTCCGTCGGCTCCAATTCGCGCTGATGCCCCTCTGACTCCGGGTGCTCTGCGTCGGGCTCCGTCTCGCCAGCGGGCTGGGCCCCAGGGGTAGCCGGCTGCACCAGCGTCAGACGCTGGTACGGTCGCGTCGGTGAAGCGAAGGTGATCTCAGGCTCCGGTTGCTCTGGCCGCGCCGCCACCTCGTGCACCAGCTCCACCAGCCGCGTCAGGTTGTCGGCCGGGGTGTCGGCGAGCACCCCGTGCCCGAGGTTGAAGATGTGGCCGTTCTCGTTGCCGGCGAACTCAAGCACCCGGCGGGCCTCCCGTTCGATCACCGGCCACGGCGCCACCAGCACCGTGGGGTCGAGGTTGCCCTGGATGCCGCGGTCGCGGCCGATCCGGTCCCAGGCCTGGTCCAGCGGCAGGCGCCAGTCGACGCTGACGATGTCGCAGCCGGCCCGCGCCATGGGCTCGAGCAGGTGGGTGGCGCCGGTGCCGAAGTGGATCAAGGGCACCAGCAGGTCGTTGAGCCCCTGGAAGATCCTGCGGGTGTGGGGCAGGACGTATGCCTCGTACTCCAGCCGCCCCAGCGCTCCCACCCAGGAGTCGAAGAGCTGGACCACCTGGACACCGGCTTCGACCTGGGCCTTGAGGTAGCGCGTGGTCACCTCGGCCAGCGTCTCCATCAGCTCGTGCCAGACGCCGGGCTGGCCGTACATCAGCGCCTTGGCCTTGCCGAAGTCCTTCGTCGGGCGGCCTTCGATCATGTACGAGGCCACCGTGAAGGGCGCCCCGGCGAAGCCGATCAGGGCGGTCTTGCCCGCGAGCTGATGGCGAAGGCCCCGGATGGTCTCGAACAGGTACGGCGTCGCCTCTTCGGCGTCGATCACCCGGAGCCGGGCGACGTCCTCGGCGGTTCGCACCGGGTTGGGGATGATGGGCCCGACGCCGGGGTCGATCTGGAAGGGCACCCCCATGCCTTCCAGGGGAAGCATGATGTCCGCGTAGAGGACGGCGGCGTCGACCCCGAACTTCTCCACCGGCATCATGGTCACCTGGGCGCACAGCTCGGGAGTGCGGGTCATCGTCAGGATGTCGTACTTCTCGCGGAGCTCGCGGTACTCGGCCAGGCAGCGTCCCGCCTGGCGCATGAACCAGACCGGGGTGGTGTCGACGTCCTGCCGCCGGCAGGCGGCGAGGAAGCGCTCCTCGCTGGTGGTCATCGCCGGCGAGTGGGGCGGCGCACTGGGCGGTCGCCGGCCTCCAGCTTCTCCACGCGTTCCTTCATCTCGATGCCCGAGCGTCGCAACTTTTCGACCTCGTCCTTCAGGTTGTTCAACTCATCTTCCTTCGTCCTGCCCTGCATGAGAAGCAGGATGGCGACCCGGGCGGCGTATCGGATGGCGCCCTCTATGTCCCGCGCCTCCACCGCCCGCAGCGCCGGGATGGCCCGATCGTCGCCCAGGGCCTGGAGCGCCGCGCAGGCCCCGCGCCGTACGAAGTAGAGCGGGTCGTGGAGCGCGGCCTCGGCTGCCTCTCGGACCGGGGGACGGTGTTCCTCGGGTAGCTCACGGACCAGCCTGGCGGCGGCCTCGAGGGAGATGGCGCGAAGTCGAGACGACCGGGGTGGCCTGGTCTGCTCCAGGATCACGGGCAGGTTGGCGGCGTCGCGCAGGGCGACCAGCCCGTTGATGGCGCCGCTGGCGATGATGTCGCGGTACGAGGGCGTCTCCACCGCTTGCCGCAGGGCCTCCGCGGCACCCGGCGTCTTCAGCTTGCCGAGCGAGGTCGCGGCGGCGCCGGCGGCAGTGTAGGAGCTGTCCTCCACGATCGTTCGGGCGAGGGCGGCGGCCACCTCCTCGTCGTCGCGCCAGCTGCCCAGGGCGGACGCCACCACCGTACGTACGCGCGAGCTCTTGGCGGCGAGCCCGCGCACCAGGGCGGCCCGCGCGGCGTCGGTGCGGGCCGCGCCCAGCGCCCTGGCGGCGGCGGCCTGCCCGGCCCAGAACGGGTCGCGGGCAAGGGCGCGTTCGAGCGCCTCCACCGCGGTCGGGGTGGCCAGCTTGCCCAGGCTCTCGGCGGCCTCGATCCGCCCGGTGAGCTCGTCCTCGGCCAGCTGGGCGCGAAGCAATTCCTCGGGCCGGTCGAACTCGAGGGTTTTGAGCACACGGCTCTGGTGGTCGAAGCGGACCCAGGTCGGCCGCGCCGGGAGGGGGACGGTGAAGGCGTCGTCGGCCCCGTCCAGCCCGACTTCGACGTCGCGGACGACCGGCGTCTTGCGACCCGGCTGGCCGAAGGCGAGGCGCAGCGGCATCCGGAAGAGATGGGTGAGCGAGTCGACGGTTTGCTTCTGCTTGACGCCGACGGTGGCGATCCTGGTCTTGTCGTCCCAGGCGTAGCGGACCTCGAACTCGGGGTGGCCCCCGCCGTAGACCCACTGGTCGAAGAACCACCCCAGGCTCTTGCCGCTGGCGTCCTCGAAAGCCCGGACCAGGTCCTCGGTGACGACCAGTCCAACCCTGTGGCGCCGCACGTACTCCTTGACGCACGCCTCGAAGAGATCGGGGCCCAGCATGTCGCGCAGCATCCAGAGGACGAGGCCGCCCTTCTCGTAGATGTGCGAGTCGAAGAGCTCGAAGGGCTCGACATAGGTCCGCGCCACGATCGCGCGCCGGTACTCCGCGTCCTCGTTGAAGTAGACCTGCCGGTGGAGAAGGTTGAGGCGCTGGGCCTCGTCGACCCCCCACCGCTTCTCCGCCCAGTAGGGCCAGGCGAAGGTGGCAAAGCCCTCGTTGAGCCAGGCATGGGCCCACTCGCGACAGGTGATCAGGTCTCCGAACCACTGGTGCGCCAGCTCGTGCGATACCAGCCGGCCCCAGTCACTGTCGGGGAGGGCACGCTCGTCGGGGACGGTCTCGTCGATAAAGGTGGTCGCCGAGGTGTTCTCCATGCCGCCCCAGGTGAAGTCCTGGACCACGACCTGGGCGTACTTGGCGTAGGGATAGGGCTCGCCCGAGAACTCCTCGAAGGTCTCGATCATGTGCGGCGTCTCGCGGAAGATCCGCTCCGCGTCAGCGCGCCGGCCCGGGGGCACGTAGTACTGCAGCGGCACGCCGTGAACGTCCTCCTCCCAACTCTCGAACTTCCCCACGACCAGGCTGACGAGGTAGGCCACATGCGGGATTTCTTGGCTCCAGTGCCACGTGCGTGACCCGCCTCGGCGGCGCACCTCGACAAGCCGCCCGTTGGAGACGGTGTCGTAGCCCGCCGGGGCGGTGACGACCACCTCCGTGGTCGAGCGCTGGTTGGGGAAGTCGTGGCAGGGGAACCAGTAGTGGGCGTACTCGTCCTGGCCCTGGGTCCATGCCTGGTAGGGACGGTCGGGATAGTCCTTGTCGGGGCCGGTGAAGTTCAGCCCCACGCGGGGTGAGCCGTGGTATGTGATGGCCATCTCGGTCTCGTGGCCGGCCGGCAGTGGTCGATCGAAGGTCACAGTCAGGACGCCGCCCTCGTGGTGGAAGGCCGCCGGCTTGCCGCCGCCGGTGACAGCGTCGACGGTGAGCTCGGCGAGGTCGAAGCGGGCGCTTCTCAGGGAGCGGGCGACGGGGGCGAAACGCAGCGTTGCGGTGCCGCGAAGGGTCCGCTTCTCGGGGTTGACATTGAGGTCGAGGCGGATGTGGCGCACATCGGCTTCACGATCCGGCGGCCAGCGCACCGGGGTGCCGGGCAGCCGAAAATCGCGCCGAGCGCTGCCCGCTGTGAGCTGCCCTCCGCAGCTCTCCTGTTCCGTTTCGGTCACTAATAAGCGATTTTACCGGCGCGCTTGGCTCAGAACCCGCTGGCGGGGCGGCCCTGGCTGTCCACTCCCAGCGCGGTGCAGCCGCCGCTGTCGGCGGTGACGACCGCGAAGGTGGCGCCGGTTTTGACGTCGCCAGAGTGGAAAGCGGCCGAATGTGTCCGCAGCTCTATGGTCAGCGAGGTGGCGTCGCCGTCCACCGCCATCGCCCAGCTGCTCCCGGTCCAGCGTCGCACCCCCTTGTGCAGCTGCGTCCCGTCCCAGTACATCCAGAGCTGCAGCGAGCCCATTCGATCAACGGGCTGGGCGCCGCCGCCGGCGCTCTTGCCCGACTCCTGGACGGCGGCCGCGATGCTGAAGGCAGGCCGTGTGGCCGGCACCTCGGCGTCGATGGTGGTACGCAGCACCGGCAGGTTCTGGCCGGTGCGCGGGTCAGGCTCGGTACCGTGGATCAGGGTGGCCGGTTGCAGGTACGCCGCCACGGTGCCGGTCGGGATGCTGGCGCAGCGATGGGCCAGCCCGGTCAGGTCAAGGCTCGGGGTAGGCGCGGGGCCGGCCGGGCTGGGGGAGGCACGGCCTGCCGGCGTGCTCGACGCGACTGGAGACGTTGCCTGCGTCGCCCGGATCGCCTGGGTGCCACCGTAGCCGAGTGCCAGCGCTCCCACGAACGTGAGCAGCAGCGCCAGCGCCGCGCGGGGGCTCACGGGCGCCGCAGCAGGAGGAGCAGCAGCAGCCCGGCGGCGGCGGCCAGGCCACCGACGGCGGCGACCGCCGCATCCAGGTCCACGCGCATGCCGGCGCCGCTGCTGTTCGACTCGGGAGAAGCTGCGACGGCGGGGCTCGAGGTCGCGGACGGCGACCCCACCACATCGGGGGAAGCGCTCTGCGCTGCTGCGTCTGCGCGGGGTGGGGGAGATCCCCGGCGGGGACCTGGGACGGGCGTGGCGGCCGAGCCCAGGGACGTGCAAGTTGCCGGCGCAGGACCGCTGCTGACGAGGCTGAAGCTCTCGCTGGCGACGCCCGCGCGTGCGGTCACGGCGGCGTCGATGCCGTCACCGAAACGCGCGTTCCGCTGGTACAGCGCCGCCCCGTCGCTGTTCTCGATGCACACCCCGATCACGCCGCCGGCCTCTGCCACCTGGTCACAGCCCTCATGGGTGTAGCCGCTGTCCGCGGTGTGATGGCTGGTGTCGAGACTGCCGCAGGGTGGCTGCTTGATCCACTGCCAGGTGTAGCTGGCGCTGCCAACCGGCGAGTTGGCGTGGTATCGCGTGGTGTTGACGCCGTCGTACCGTGCGTCGACGCTGGTCACCGCGGGCACCGTACCCGGTCCTGGGAGCCCCCGACTGGCGGGCGAGGAGGACAGCGACGGCGATGGGATGGTCTGGATTGCCAGCGGTCCGACACCGGCGAGGCCGGCTCCCGCTCCCGCCAGCACCCCGACCCCCACCGCCAGCAGGCCGGCGGCCAGAAGCGCGGCCCGGCGGGCGGTCGATTGGCGGACGGCCGGCGGCCCGGTCACCGCCGAAGCCACGCCGGCCGCTGG
>JBARRR010000171.1:0-4206 GCA_049644325.1 Candidatus Dormiibacterota bacterium | reverse complement strand
CCACCGCCGCCTCCATACTCGCCCCCGCCGTCGGCTCCGCCGCCAGGCCAGTACCAGGCCGCGGCCGTCGCCCTGCCCAACAACCAGAACGCCCTGGTCTCCCTGATCCTGGGGATCGCCTCCTTCTTCACGTGTGGGATCGCCGCGCCCTTCGCCATCTGGCTGGCGCGCCGAGCCAAGCGTGAGATCGCGGCGTCGAACGGGACCCAGGGAGGCGACGGGATGGCCACCGCCGGGCTGGTGCTGGGCATCATCGGCCTCGTCTTCCTGATCCTGTTCGCCCTGTACTGGGTGGTGATCATCATCTTCGCCATCCTCGGGACGGCCCTAAGCACCGTTCACTGACGGTCGACTTCAGCAACCGGCCCCTGCCGCCCGCGCTGCGGGGGCCGCTCGATCCCCAGGCTGAGGCGCGCCTGGCGAGCCTGCCGGTGGCATCGTACGACGTGCTGTATTCGCTGCCGTCGTGTCGCCTACGGGCATTCAAGGTGGGGCGTCTGGCGGTGATGAACAACGGCAAGCCGTCGGGCGTGGGCATACCGATCCTCGCCT
Source organism: Candidatus Dormiibacterota bacterium (assembly GCA_049644325.1). Classification (GTDB taxonomy): domain Bacteria; phylum Chloroflexota; class Dormibacteria; order DASZGP01; family DASZGP01; genus DASZHA01. The sequence continues at coordinate 3,654 of JBARRR010000171.1, read as the reverse complement.
ATGCGCTCGACTCCCCCGGCGGCATGTTCGTGGTCGACGCCGGCCTCTCAAAGCGCTGGGCCGACGGGGGAGAGGTCCACACCGGCCCCGAGGACAGCCCCAGCCCGGGGACGCCCTATGTACCCGAGCTGGACGGTCCCACGTTCGCGGAACAGCTCGACGCTCTCGGCATTCGCCCAGAGCGGCTGGTCTGCACCCACCTGCACGAGGACCACGCCAGTGGGGCGGCCGCGCTGGGGCTGCCGCTGGAGGCCTCTTCGGCGGAGCTCGATCGATTGAGGCAACCCGGCGCCAAGGCCAAGGGCTACCCGGTGGGCGAGCTGGAGGGTGTCGCCACCCGCGCCATCGAGCTCGACCCCACCCGCCCGCTGGGGCCCTTTCCCGCCACCGCCCAGCTGGCTGAAGGCGTGCTGGCGGTCGACACCTCGGGCCACACCCCCGGGTCGATCAGCATCCTGGCCTGCATCGGGCCGGCCTGGGCCCTGGTCTGTGGCGACGCCGTATATCCCCGCATGGACCAGCCCGACTCGCCGGCATTCACCGGGGCCCTCCGTCTTCGCCGAGCCTTTGACGACATCCGCGCGCTGCGGCCGTTCCCCGCCCACGACACCGTGGTGCTCCGGTCGGGCGGCGCCGACGGCTGGCTCGGCGAGCCCGGGTAAATAGACTTAGCGGGTGACTTGGACGCTGACCGACGAGCAGCTGATGATCCGCGAGACCGTCCGCGAGGCGGCGCAGGACAAGATCGCCCCGCGCTCCAAGGAGGTCGACGAGACGGCGGAGTTTCCCCAGGACTACGTCGACCTGATCCGCGACCTCGGCCTCTTCGGCATCCCCTTCAAGCCTGAGTACGGCGGGCTCTCCGGCTCGGCCCTGACCCTGGCGGTGGCGGTTGAGGAGCTGTCCAAGGTCGACGCCACCGCGGGGCTGATCCTGGCGGTGCAGGCGCTCAGCGGCTACCCCTTCAACATCGCCGGCACCGAGGAGCAGAAGCAGAAGTGGATCCCGCTCCTGGCCTCGGGCGAGAAGCTCGCGGCCTACGCCCTTTCCGAGCCCGGGTCCGGGTCGGACGCCGCCGCCATGAAGACGCGGGCCGTCAAGAAGGGCGACCGCTACCTCGTCAACGGCTCCAAGATCTTCATCACCCACGGCAACGTCGCCGACGTGATCGTGATCTTCGCGGTTACGGATCCCAGCCAGGGGTCGCGGGGGACCTCGGCGTTCGTAATCGAGCGCGACTACCCCGGCTTCAGCTCCTCGCCGATCAAGGAGAAGCTCGGCATCCGCGGCTCGGATACGGCCGAGCTGGCCTTTGACGACATGGAGGTGCCCGAGGAGAACCGTCTCGGCCCCGAGGGCGACGGGTTCAAGATCGCGCTCAAGGTGCTGGACCGCTCCCGCCCCGGGATCGGCGCCCAGGCGCTCGGCATCGCCGCCGGCGCCGTCGACTACGCCATCCAGTACGCCAAGCAGCGCGAGCAGTTTGGCCATCCGATCGCCGACTTCCAGGGCATCCAGTGGATGCTGGCCGACATGGCCACGCAGGTGGAGGCGGCGCGCAACCTGGTCTACCAGGCATCGGCGATGATCGACGATGGCGACCCCCAGGTGACCAAGTTCGCCGCGATGGCCAAGATGTTCGCCTCTGACACGGCCATGCGGGTGACCACTGACGCCGTCCAGATCCTGGGTGGCTACGGCTATATCAAGGAGTACCCGGTGGAACGCATGATGCGCGACGCCAAGGTCACGCAGATCTACGAGGGCACCAACCAGATCCAGCGCGTGGTCATCGCCCGACACCTACTGAAGTAGCCACTCAGATCCCGGGGGCTTAAGACCGCTCTTATCGCGGTCTGTTAAGCTTCCGCGAATGTCTGCTCCCGTCCGGCGGCGGCGGAGATCGGCGGGCACCATCGCACTACGCTTCCCTAGACGTCGCCTCATCGCGGCCGCTGGGATCGCGCTCATCCTCGCGGTGGTGTCTTACACCGGCATCCGCTTCTATCTAGCCGCAGCAAAAGTCTCGCCCGGCCATAGCAGCCTGGGCGACGTACTCGGCCTGGCTCAGAACCAGGACGACACGCCAGGCACGCTCGCCTACAAGATCCACCACGGCGAGCGCGTCAATATCCTCATGCTGGGATATGGTGGCGCGGGCCACGACGGCGCCTTCCTGTCGGACTCGATCATGATGATCAGCGTCGAAGGGCCAGACCGCGTCGCCATGACATCGCTACCGCGGGACACATACGCCAAGGTGGCGGCCTTCGCCAATGGTGGAACATACGCCGGCAAGATCAACGCCGCCCACGCGATCCCCCTGTCGAACGGTGCCTTCGGGACCCTCAAAGCCGACTACACCAGTGACTACAGCGGCGGCGGTAAGCTCGCCAGCCAGGTCATCGGCGACTACCTCGGCGTCCCTATCGACTACTGGGTGAGCGTCGACTTCACCGCCTTCAAGAAGGTGGTCGATGCCATCGGCGGGGTCGACATCAACAATCCCTACGTTCTCGATGACTACCAGTACCCAATCGACGCGACCGGGGGCTACCAGCACATCCACTTCAATGCCGGCCCCCAGCACCTCAGCGGTGACCAGGCCCTGATCTACGTGCGGGAGCGGCACGCCGACAGCGACTTCGGACGCTCCCGCCGGCAGCAGCAGGTGGTGGCGGCGATCAAGGACAAGACGGTCAGCGTCAACGCCGTGCCCCAGCTCTTCACCCTGCTCGACGCGCTTTCAGAGAACGTCCACACCAACCTGTCGCTCAACGACATGCGGACCTTCAGCGGCATCCTCAACAAGGTCGACACCGCCGGCACCCACCACGTTTCGATCGACAACAGCAACTGGCAGTACGACACCACCGATTCCTCGGCCGGCTACATCCTGCTGGCGCGGGACAAGACCATGAATTCGCTGCATCATTTCATCGACAGCGAGTTGCCCGACCCCGCCGTCCTGGGCGAGAACGCCAACGTCGCTTTCAGCAGCACCACCGGCCAGGCGTCCAACGGCCAGAGCCTGGCCGGGATCATGTCCGCGGTAATGGGAATGATCAACTTCAAGACCCTGGCGCCAATCAACGCCGCCACCGCGCCCGCGACCACCGAGGTGCGCGACTACTCGGGTGGCAAGGCGACCAAGACGGCGCAGTGGATGGCAACCTACTTCGGCGGCACCGTGGTCACCATGGACCCGGCCACCAAGCCCGCCCCCGACGCCGGCGCCTCGCCTCAACCGGGCGCCAGCCCCACCTCGACGGCGTCGCCTGACATTGTCGTGGTGCTGGGTAAGGATTTCGCCTCCGCCTTCGACCAGGCCGAGCGGCCGACGTACTCGCCGCCCTCCAACTACATCGCGCCCCGCCAGAGTCCTCGCCAGGTGCAACCCACCCAGGCGCCGATGCGTGCGCCGTCCTCGGAGCCGACGGTCGCTGCATCACAATCACCAAAGCCAAAGTGCAGCCCGCTACCAGGCCCTGGGTGCCCCTAACTCTGAGCTAGCCCCTGAGCCGGACGTCCCGAAACGATCCGCCGGCAAGCGCCCACTAGACTCTCCCCGATGGAATTGGTCGACCGCCTTCTTGACGGTGACGCGCGCGCGCTGGCCCGCGCCATCAGCCTGGTGGAGCGCGACGACCCGCA
>JBARRR010000170.1:0-4757 GCA_049644325.1 Candidatus Dormiibacterota bacterium | reverse complement strand
GGCCGACCAGGAACGCGGTCAGGCCGGCGAGGAAGCGGTTGCGGGGAAGCATCAGGAAGACGTCGCCCAGCGCCCCGAACAGGAGCGCGAGGATGAACCACCGCTGCTGCTGGGGGCTCGGCACGCTCAGCGCGGCCGCCACCCCTGCCAGGGTCAGCATGGTGGCGGGCTTGGCGATGTACTCCAGACGCCTTCGGCCGCTGGCGACGGCGAGCCAATCGGTCACCGCCAGCGCCCCGGTGACGCCGAGCAGGGCCCACGCCAGAAGGGTCACGCCCTGTTCCGGCGCCGCAGCAGCACAGGGATAGTCGCGAGAACAAAGACCCCGACCAATGAGGGACCGAGGATGTAGAAGGACAGCGGACTGTCGCCGATACCCGCCAGCAGCCCGAACCACGGCAGCAGCGCAAAGGCCGGGCACACCACCCACATCCCGGGTCGCCGCGACAGCCTGATCACCGCGGGCAGCGCGAACATCGCCGAGTATGCCGAGGTGTATGGCGCCACCAGCACGCTCAGAGCCATGACGGCAGCGGCGCGGTCGAGGTCCAGCGGCCTGCCGGCTTCGCGCCGGTTCCAGTAGACCGACAGCCCCAGCGCGACCAACTGCGGCAGGACCACGCCGGCGGCTCCAAAGGACCTACCGAGCACGGCAGGCAGCCCGAAGCGGTACTCGCCGACATTGCGGAGATAGTCGGGCACCCAGTGCGGATCCCACAGGGTCACCACCAGCGACAACGGCACCAGCACCGCGGCCGTGGTTGCCGCCGCGGTGAGCAGCCCGCGAGGCCGCCCCCACCCGCCCACCACCAGCATCGCAAGCACGGGCGGCGCATTGGCCGGCCGCACCAGGCCAATCGCCACGGCCACCCCGACCAGCCACCAGCGGTCCTGCCGCTGGGCCCAGATGGCCAGGCTGAAGGCCGCCACGCCGGCCACGGTGGGCAGCTGGCCGAGGAAGACGGCGGTGACCACCGGGAGGGACGCCGCCAGGAACCAGGCTGAGATCGGCACGCGACGATCGCTCGATGCCCAGGCCGCCACCACGCCAAGGGAGAGCATCGCGGTCAGCGCCCTCGCGAGGTGCCCCGACCACTCCGCCGGCAGCAGGCTGAACGGCAGTGACAGGACCAGGTAGGGCGCGGGGTAGAAGAAGTCGCCGAAGCCGGGCCGGTAGGGAAAGTCCTGGGCGCCGGTGAGGAGCGCGTGGCTGCCGCGCCAGAACCGGGCAAAGTCATCGCCTCGGAACTCGGGGTTGAAGGGCAGGAGCGAGCTCAGCGGCCAGCTGGTGACGGCGACCAGCGCGACGACGAGAATGACCAGCACGACCAGGTCTGTGCCGCGCCATGGGAAGGCTCGAACTCCGCGCCCCGGGCGCGCCTCGACGACGCTGCTCATCGCGCCCACGGTACCCGAAGACGTCCGGCGGCGCGATCTCCGTCCGCGGCCTGCCGTAAGCTGGCCCGATGCAAATCGACGAGCTGACCACCCCCGCGCTGCTGGTCGACGTCGATGCCTTCGAGCACAACATCTTGACGATGGCGGCGGCCTTGCCCGGGCCCCGGCTGCGGCCGCACGTCAAGGCGCACAAGACGACGGCGCTGGCGAGACGCCAGGCCGATGCAGGGCATCACGGCTTCACCTGCGCCACCATCCGCGAGGTCGAGGGAATGGCCGCCGCCGGCCTGGGGGATGACCTGCTGCTGGCGAACGAGGTGGTTGACGCCTCGCGCCTGGGCCGGGTCGCGGGCCGCGTCACTGTGGCCGTCGACTCCGACGCCACCGTCGAGGCCGCGGCCAAGGGCGGCGTCAAGGAGGTGGTCATCGACGTCAACATCGGGCTGCCGCGTTGCGGCTGCCAACCCGAGGATGCCGGACGCCTGGCCGCCATGTCGCGGAGCCGGGGCATGGAGGTCCGGGGGGTGATGGGCTACGAGGGCCACGTCGTCGGCCTCGAGGACCGCGGCGCCCGCGAGGACATGGTGCCGCAGTGCATGGAGTTGCTGCTCAAGGCCCACGCCGACGTCGGTGGGGACGTCGTCAGCGCCGGCGGCACCGGCACATACGACATCAACACCCAGGCCACCGAGATCCAGGCGGGCTCCTACGCGCTGATGGACACCACCTATGCCAAGCTCGACATCCCCTTCAAGCAGGCGCTGAGCGTCCTCAGCACGGTGATCTCCGTATCAGCCAATGGATACGCCGTGGCCAACTCGGGGCTGAAGTCGCTGGGCATGGACCATGGCAACCCAGAGATGGACGACGGCCACAGCGTCTGGTTCGTCAGCGATGAGCACGTCACCTTCGGTATCGGCGACCCCGTGAAGGTGGGAGACTTGGTCCGGGTGCGACCAGCTCACGTCGATCCCACCGTCACCTACCACGAGCGGATGCACCTGGTGCGCGCCGATGACGTTCTCGAGACCTGGGACGTCGACTTGAGAGGTTGGTGAGATGGCGACAACCACGGAGCGACCAACCGAAGCGAAGACCGCCCCGGTTACCGGCGGCACCAACAGCTGGCGCAACTGGGGCGGCAACCAGGAGTGCCACCCAGTCGCCATCCAGCACCCCATCAGCGAGGCCGACATCGCCTCGGTGGTGCGCTCCGCCGCCGACCGCCACCAGCGCGTCAAGGTCTTCGGCGCCGGGCATTCCTTCACCGATATCGCGTGCACTGATGGCCGCCTCCTGAGCCTCGATCGCTACAACCGCGTGCTCGAGATTGACGAGGGCGCGTGCACGGTCAAGGTGCAGGCCGGCATCACGATCGAAGAGCTGGGGGCGGTGCTCGAGAAGCACGGCATGGCCCAGCCCAACCTCGGCGACATCGGTTACCAGTCGGTTGCGGGTGCGATCTCGACGGCGACGCACGGCACCGGGCGCAACCTGGGCAACATCTCGACCCAGGTCAAGGCGCTGTCACTGGTGACCGCCGACGGCAGCGTCGTCGAGGCCGACGCCGAGCACGAGCCGGACGTCTACGCCGCAGCGCGGGTGGGGCTCGGGGCTCTGGGCGTCATCTCCACGGTCACGCTGCAGTGCGTGCCAGCCTTCACCCTGCGTTCGGTCGAGGAGCCCCGGACGCTGGACGAGGTGCTGGATCGATTCGACGAATACGTCGAGGGCAACGACCACTTCGAGTTCTTCTGGTTTCCCCACACGAGCGCTGCGCAGACGATCTTGAACAACCGGACCGACGACCCGCCCAGCCCACCGGGACGGGCATCGGCGTGGCTGAACGATGTGCTGGTGGAGAACCACGCTTTTGGGGTGGTTCAGCGCATCGGGGCCGCACGCACCAGCTGGATCCCACCGCTGGCGCGCTTCACCGGCAAGCTCATCAGCCGGCGCGAGATCGTCGACCTGAGCCACCGCATCTTCATCAACCCGCGGCTGGTGCGTTTCGTGGAGATGGAGTACGCCATCCCCCGCGAGGCGGTTGTGGACACCGTCCGGGAGGTCAACAAGATGATCGAGAGGACGGGGATGTCGATCAGCTTCCCGGTCGAGGTCCGGGTGGCAGCGGAAGACGACATCCCGCTGAGCACCGCGACCGCCCGCAAGACCGGGTACATCGCGGTGCACGTCTTCAACAAGCTGCCGTTCGCGCGCTACTTCCGCGAGGTGGAGGCGATCATGGACGGCGTAATGGGCCGCCCCCACTGGGGCAAGATGCACTACCAGACGGCCGAGACGCTGCGGCCACGCTACCCGCAGTGGGACCGCTTCATCGCCGTGCGAGACCGCCTCGATCCCGAACGACGCTTTGGCAACGCCTACACGGAGCGGGTGCTAGGTTAGGGCGCACAAGAAGCGCTGGGACATGACGTTGGTTGGACATATGGGCAGACGGCGAGTGCGCTGGAGACGGCGCATTGTCGCGTTCGCGTTGCCATTGACGGCACTATTTGCGCTGCTGTCGGCAGCGCCAGCCAATGCGGGAGACCCTGGGGTTCACCTGACGCTCAGTGCCAGCTCCGGTGATTCGGCACAGACATTCGACGGAACCTACATGGTGGACACGGGCTACTGCCCGGGATCGCAATCGCAAATCCAATTTTGGTGGGACGGTTATCCAGGGATGGCCAACCCGCCCGCGGATACGAAACAACTCGCAACCGGCTCCAATGGCGTCGGCGACGGTAACTGTCAAACGACGGCCCGCGGTCTTTCCCCTCCAGCAGGCACAACTTGTGCCGATTACCAGGTCTATGCGTTCCCGGTCGACGTGAATGGTGCGCGGGTCCAACCTGGCCTCGGCGGCCCGACCGCCTACACAGTTACGGGTTGCCCGTCGCCGTCGCCCGCACCGTCAGCGTCAGCCATGGCGAGCGCGACGAGCCCGCCTGGCGGCACCGCGACAAATAGCTCAACCTCACATCCCTCGGCCACCCCCTCAACCTCGCCCTCCCCCAGTGCATCGCCGTCCCCATCGTCCTCACCGGACTCCTCGGTGGCCGGGATCGGGACCACCTTTGCCAACCCCCCGCCCGACGACCTGGGGCCCTTGAACCAGCTGGTCAACCAACCCGGTCCGCAGCGGTCGACCTTCCCGGCGTCCTTGCTGGGCCCTCTGGATGTATCGACCAGCCCCGCTACGATCGGAATCAACCTCATCCTCGCTGTGGCCGCCATCCTGCTGATCGCGTTCCCGAGTGAGCTGTTCAACAGCACCCTGGAGGAGAACTACGCGGAGGTGCGCGGCTGGTTCGGTCCCGTCGGCCGCGCCACCAGCAGGATCGCCGATCTGT
>JBARRR010000169.1:0-11238 GCA_049644325.1 Candidatus Dormiibacterota bacterium | reverse complement strand
CCGCCCGCGAGCGCGAGGGCCGCGTGGTGGCGGTGGGCACAACCGTGGCCCGCGCCCTGGAGGCGGCCGCGATGGGGCGCGGCGCTGGCCAGGGCTCGGCCGCCGACCGTGGGGCGACCGACATCTTCATTCGCCCGGGACACCGCTGGCGGGAGGTCGACATGCTTCTGACCAACTTCCACCTCCCCAGGAGCACGCTGTTGGTGATGGTGTCGGCCTTCGCCGGCCGCGAGCGGGTGCTGGAGGCCTACGCCGAGGCCATCGACCGGCGCTATCGCTTCTACAGCTTCGGTGACGCCATGCTGCTGGAGCCTGCCCCCGGCGTCCGCGCCACTGCCACGCCAGGCGCTTGAAGTTCACGCTGGCGGTCGGCGGCGCCACCGAGCCGCGCGCCGGCACCCTGACCCTAGGTCACGGCGCGGTCCAGACCCCGGCGTTCATGCCCGTCGGCACCCGGGGCACGGTAAAGGCGGTCGATACCGAGGATCTACGCCGTCTCGGGGTCGACATCCTGCTGGGCAATGCCTATCACCTCTGGCAGGCCCCCGGCGACGCCGCCGTGGCCGCCGCCGGTGGGCTGCACCAGTGGATGGGGTGGTCGGGCAACATCCTCACTGACAGTGGCGGCTTCCAGGCCGTCAGCCTGGTGCGGGCCGGGGTGGCCGCCGTTGACGACGGGGGCGTCGATTTCACCACGGGGGCCGGCCCGCAGCGCCTCACCCCAGAGGGCGCGGTCGAGATCCAGGAGCGGCTCGCGCCCGACGTCATGATGGCGCTGGACCACCCGCTCTACTTCCCGGCGGCGGCCATCGAGGCGGCTGCCGCCTCGGCGCGGACCCACCGGTGGGCCGAGCGCTGCGCAGCCGCCTGGAGCCACGGTTCGCCCGAGCTCTTCGGCATCGTCCAGGGCGGTTTTGAGATCGCAACCCGGTCGGCAAGCGCGGAGGCGATCCGGGCGATCGGGTTCCCCGGTTACGGCATCGGCGGCCTTAGCCTGGGTGAGCCCGCCGAGCTGAGCCGCGAGCTGACCCGGGCGGTCACCGCCGTGCTCGAGGTGGACAAGCCGCGATACCTGATGGGGGTGGGCTCGGAGCCCGAGATGCTGGACGCCATCAGTGCCGGCGTCGACATGTTCGACTGCGTGTGGCCCACGCGGCTGGCCCGCACCGGGGCAATCCTGGTCGGCGCCGGACGGGTCAACATCAAGGGCCGGGCCCTGGCCGACGACCACGGCCCACTGGAGCCGGGTTGCGCCTGTCCAGCCTGTGCCCGCCATGGTCGGGCGCAGGTCCGCTACCTATTCATGCGGGGCGAGCTGCTCGGCTACCGCCTGCTGACCATCCACAACCTCCACCACCTGTTGGAGCTGGTGCGACGGGCGCGCGCGGCCATCCTCGCGGGAGGCTACGCCGAGTTCGTGGAGGCCCGCCTGGCCTCAATCCCGGCCTAAGTTGCCGCCAACCGGCGGCCGATATACTTTGCCGCTGTCCCTCATGAGTCATAGCTTTGCTGCGCATTAATAGGTGGTTGGTGGCCACGGCCGCGCTGGTGGCGGTGGTGGCGCTCTTCATCGACGGCTACACCTACATCTACCGCTACTTCAACCACGTCCCCCTCAACGAGAGCCTGCACACCGCACCGCAGCTGTTCGGTCGCGACCTCTACGTGCACAAGGGTCTCGACCTGCAGGGCGGCACCGAGATCGTGCTGGAGATCGACCAGCGCTCGCTGCCCACCGGCGTCCAGCTCTCCGACGCCCAGGCCTCGACCATCTCGGTCATGGACAAGCGCGCCAATGGAATCGGCGTCAGCGAAGCTGCGGTCCAGGCCCAGGGCGACCGGCGCGTGGTTGTCCAGCTGCCCGGCGTTGGCGTCGACCGGGCGCGGCAGGTGATCGGCAAGACCGCCAAGCTCACCTTCCGGACCTGGCAGAAGGCGACCCCCGACCAGCTCGGCGCGGACGGCAAGCTCAAGGTCCCCAACGACGCCACCGGCGACCCGATCGTGGACCCCGCCTATGTCCCTCAGCAGGAAGGCGGCACCTGCACCGGCAGCGCCACCGTGGAATGCATCCCCCTTGGCTACCTGCCCAAGGAGATCGGGATTGACGGCAGCATGGTGACTGGCGCCAGCGTCGGCGCCGACACCAACACCAACCAGCCCAACGTGCAGTTCAGTCTCAACGACCAGGGCACCAACACCCTTGGCCAGGTCACCACCGACATGCCCACCAAGACCGCGCCCGAGAACCAGCTGGCGATCTTCCTCGACAACACCATGGTCAACAACGCCAACGTCCAGTCGCCGCTCAACCAGGGCCAGGTGCAGATCTCCGGGGGCAACGTCAGTAGCGACGCCAACTACCGCAAGGACCTCGCCGCCACCCTCAAGGCTGGTCGCCTGCCGGGCAAGGTCTCGATCGTCCAGACCAACTCGGTGGGAGCCACCCTGGGCTTCGACTCCGTCCGTCGCGGCCTGCTCGCCGGGGCCCTCGGCCTGGGCGTGGTGGCGCTGTTCATGGTGCTGTACTATCGCCTCCCCGGCGTGGTCGCGGTGCTGGCGCTGGCCTTCTATGCGGCGGTGACCTTGGCGATCTACAAGCTCATCCCGGTGACCATCAGCCTCGCCGGGATCGCGGGCTTCGTCCTCTCGGTGGGCATGGCGGTCGACGCCAACGTGCTCATCTTCGAGCGACTTCGGGAGGAGCTGCGCAACGGACGCTCGCTGGCGGCGGCGGCCGAGGCAGCCCACAAGCGCGCCTTCCCGGCGATCCGTGACTCCAACATTGCCACCCTGATCACCTGCCTGGTGTTGTACCTGCACGACACCGCGCTGCCGTTCCTGCCCAGCTTCACCCAGGCCAAGGGCTTCGCCCTCACCCTTGGGGTGGGGGTCATCGTCAGCTTCTTCTCGGCGGTCTACGTGACCCAGATCTTGCTGCAGCTGGCGGTCCGCATCCACCGCTTCCGCACGCCGGCGCTGTACGCCGTGGAGAGGATGGCGTGAAGGACATCCTTGGCAAGCGCAACTGGTTCTTCCTGCTGTCGCTGCTGATCATCGTGCCCGGCATCATCTCGATGGCCACCCAGGGCTTCCGCCTTGGGATCGCCTTTGCCGGCGGCGACCGGATCACGGTCCACTACAAGAGCGGGGTGTCGCTGACCGACATCCAGAAGCAGATGGACACCTTCGGCGTCCAGGCGGTGGTCCAGGACGCCACCAACAACCGCGCCATCATCACCACCAGCCCGCTGGGCACGCAGGCGCCGCCGGGCCAAAAGGCGCAAGACCAGCTGATCCGTGAGGACCTCAACCAGAAGTTCGGCCCGGCGCCGGGGGGTGGCGACGCGGTCGAGACCTTCGACACCGTCGGCCCTCAGATCGCGTCCCAGCTGGTGGTCACCGCGGCGGTCCTGGTCGCCATCAGCTCGGTGCTGATCGTCGGCTACCTCGCCTTCCGGTTCGCCGTGCCCGGGGTGGGGCGGTGGAAGTTCGCGGTCAGCGCCATAATCGCGCTACTCCACGACGTCTTCATCCTTCTCGGTGTCTTCTCGATCCTGGGCAAGGTGTTCAACCTCGCCATTGGTGAAATCGACACCCTGTTCGTAACGGCGGCGTTGACCGTGGTCGGCTTCAGCGTCCACGACACCATCGTCATCTTCGACCGGATCCGCGAGAACCTTCGCTTTGGCGGCGCCCAGCGGCTGCTCAAGCAGAACTTCGAGGCCGTGGTCAACCTGTCGATCATCCAGTCGCTGGCGCGGTCGGTGAACACCTCGATGACGGTCATCTTCGTGCTCCTTGGCCTGCTCCTGATCGCCCCCCAATCGATCAAGGGATTCGCCCTGGCGCTGCTGGTGGGCATAATCAGCGGCACCTACTCATCGATCTTCAACGCCAGCCCGCTGTTGGTGGCCTGGCGCGACTGGGAGACGACCAGCCGCTGACGTCTTGGCCACCGAACAACTGATCAAAAGCCTGGTCGAGCCGGCGGTGACATCGATGGGCTGTGAGCTGTGGGACATGTCGCTCACCGGGCGGGAGGGACGGCGTCTGCTGCGCGTCTTTATCGACGCCCCCGGGGGGGTCGACCTGGAGCGCTGTTCCCGGGTTTCGCGTACGCTGCGTCCGATGCTTGACGCTTCCCCAGACCTCGCCGACGTCGACCTGGAGGTCTCCTCGCCGGGCGCCGAGCGACGCCTGCGGGGCATGGACGACTACCGCCGCTACACCGGCTCGCGCGTCAACCTGCGTTACCGACCGGCGCCCGAAGATCAGGCGGGCGGCGCCGAGAGCGTTGTCGAGGGCCAGCTGCAGCAGGTCGACGACCGCGAGCTCACGGTCCTGGCGCGCGGCGACCGGGCCATCGCGGTGCCCATCGACGCCCTCATCGAGGCCCGCCTGGCGGTGGACTTCGGCGGCGACGATCGTCCTCGCGCGCGGCCGGGGCGGAGGCGGACGCGATGACCCTGGTGATGGGCGAGCTGCTGGCCGCGCTGGACCAGCTGCAGCAGGAGAAAGGCTTCAGCAAGGAGGGTCTGATCCAGGTCCTCGAGGAGGCCCTGGCCGAAGCCTACCGGCAGCGGCATGAGCCCGAGGGCGAGGTCGAGGTTCGCATCGACGTCAGCACCGGCGAGTTGCGTGCGGGGATCAACCAGCACGGTGAGTACCAGCCGATCCCGGCCGAGGAGTTCCAGGCGGCGGCGGCGACGACGGCGCGCAAGGTCATCTTCGGCAAACTTCGCGACGCCGAGCGCGAGCAGGTCCTCCAGGACGCCCTCCGCCACCGCGGCGAGCTGGCCTCGGCGGTGGTCGACCGCGTCGACGGCAGCATGGTCTTCGTCAAGATCGACCGCGACGGCGAGGGCGGCGGGGAGGCCCTGCTGCCTCCCGAGGAGCAGATCCCAGTCGAGACCTACGCCCCCGGCCAGCGCATCAAGGTGCTGCTCTTGGAGCCCCGGATGGGACGGCGGGGGCCGAGCCAGGTGGTGTCGCGCAGCAACCGCTCGCTGGTCAAGCGGCTGCTGGAGTTCGAGGTGCCGGAGATCCTGTCGGGCGCGGTCCAGGTCAAGGCCCTGGCCCGTGAGGCCGGCCTGCGGACCAAGCTGGCAGTGGAGTCGACCGAGGAAGGGCTCGATGCGGTGGGCGCCTGCGTGGGGCCCAAGGGCGCCCGCATTCGCGCCGTGGTCGACGAGCTCGGAGGCGAGCGCGTTGATGTCCTTGAGTGGTCCGAGGACCCCAACGGGCTGGTCGCCAACGCCCTCAGCCCGGCCAAGGTCACCTCCGTGAGCACCGACGTCGACAGCCGCACTGCCACCGTCATCGTGCCCGCCGCCCAGCTGTCGCTGGCGATCGGCAAGGACGGCCAGAACGCCCGGCTGGCGGCGCGCCTGACGGGTTGGCGGATCGACATCAAGGGCGTCGAGGGCGACGAGGAGGAGGCCACCCCCGAGGCCCCCGAGGCGGTGGCGGATGCCGAGGAGGCCCCAGAGGCGGTTCAAAGCCGCCCCGCGGCGGAATAGCCCGAGTTCGGGCTGAGTTCAATAGAGGTGACAAACAAAGGTCATCTGCCCACGCGCACGTGTGTGGCCTGTCGCACCTCAAGGCCCAAGCGCGAGCTCGTCCGGCTGGTCCGGACCGCCGACGGGGAGGTGCGAGTCGACAGCACCGGTAAGCTCAACGGCCGCGGCGCCTACATCTGCCGCACCGAGGACTGCTGGACCCTGGCGGAGCGACGCCGGGCCCTGGAAAGGGCGCTGTCGGTCAGGCTGGACAGCGCCGCGTGGCAGAATCTTGTATCTTCCCGGCCCGCGATTGAGACTGCGGGCCCCTGACTTGGAGGTTTCTCATCGCTCGAACTAAGCGTGGCCCGGCGCGTGGCATCCGGGTAGGACAGCTGGCGCGGGAGCTCAACCAGGATCCCCGCCAGGTACTCAGCTGGCTGCGTGAGCAGAACCAGCCGTACACGCACACCGGTGCCCAGCTCCCGGGCGAGATCGAAGACCTCGTTCGCAAGAACTTCGAGAAGGGCGGCGCCGGCCGCATCGTGGCGGGGCGACCAGCCGAGGTCCAGCTGCCGGCGACCATCACCGTGCGAGAGCTTGCCGAGGAGCTGAAGGTGAGCGCCGTCGACATTATCAAGGACCTTCTGAAGAACGGGATCGCCACCAGCGTCAACCAGCAGCTCGACTACGAGACGGCGGCGATCGTCGCCGACAACTTCGGCGTGGCCGCGACTCCGGCTGCCGCCGGCCCGGCCGGCGGCGCGGAGACGGCGGCCGAAGGCGAGACAGCCCAGGTCAAGTCCGAGCTCTTCAGCACCGAGCAGGACGACCCCGCGGCGCTCAAGCCAAGGCCGCCGGTGGTGACTGTCATGGGGCATGTCGACCACGGCAAGACCTCGATCCTCGACGCCATCCGTGAGACCAAGGTGGCAGCCGGGGAGGCGGGCGGCATCACCCAACGCGTCGGCGCGTACCAGGTCGAGAAGAACGGCAAGAAGATCACGTTCATCGACACCCCGGGCCATGAGGCCTTCACCGCCATGCGCGCCCGGGGCGCCTCGATCACCGACGTCGCTGTGTTGGTGGTCGCCGCCGACGACGGCGTCATGCCCCAGACCAAGGAGGCGATCCAGCACATCAAGGCCGCGGGCGTGCCCCTGATCGTGGCGCTCAACAAGATCGACAAGGAAAACGCCAACCCTGACAGGGTCAGGCAGGAGCTGGCCGAGAACGCCGTCCAGGTCGAAGAATATGGAGGCGACATTCCCCTGGTGGCGGTGTCGGCCAAGGAGAAGCGCGGCCTCGACGACCTGCTGGAGATGATCCTGCTGGTGATCGAGATCGCCGACCTCAAGGCCAACCCCGACAAGCCGGCGGCGGGCACGATCATCGACGCCCACCTGGAGCGCGGCCGTGGCCCCGTGGCCACCGTTCTGGTCCAGGCGGGAACGCTCAACATCGGCGACACCTTCGTCATCGACGACATCAACGGCCGGGTCCGCGCCCTTCTCGACGAGGACGGCAACAAGCTGGAGTCGGCCGGGCCGGGCCAGCCCGCGGTCGTCACCGGCCTACCCGACGTCCCCAACGCCGGCGACCTGCTCGAGGTTGTCGACTCCGAGCGCACCGCCCGCACCATCGCCGAACAGCGCCGGGAGACACGCCGCAAGGCCCAGGTGGCAGCGGCGCCCAAGCAGCGGCTCGAGGACCTCTACGCCCAGCTGCAGCAGGGCGACGTCAAGGACCTCAACCTGGTGGTCAAGGCGGACAGCCACGGCGCCCTGGAGGCCCTCAAGGGGCAGATCACCAGGATCCAGGACGAGAAGGTGCGGATCCAGCTCATCTACGAGGGCGTTGGCAATGTCAGCGAGTCCGACGTCAACCTGGCGGCGGCCTCTGAGGCCATCGTCATCGCCTTCAGTGTCAAGAGCGACGACCGGGCGCTCGAGGCGGCCGAGAAGCAGAAGATCGAGATCCGCAACTACGACGTCGTCTACAACCTGACCGACGACATCGAGAAGGCGGTCAAGGGCATGTACGAGCCGACCTTCAAGGAGGTCTTCGAGGGCAAGGCCGAAATCAAGCTGCCCATCAAGGTCCCCAAGATCGGGCTCATCGCCGGGTCGCTGGTCACCGAGGGCAAGGTATCGCGGGGGTCGGTGGCCAAGGTGCACCGCGGCCGCGACATCGTCATCGAGACCAAGATAACGTCGCTCCGGCGCTTCAAGGAGGACGTGCGCGAGGTCATCGAGGGCCTCGAGTGCGGCATCCACCTGGAGAACTTCCAGGAATTCGAGGAGGGCGACATCATCGAGTCGTTCGTGCTCCAGCAGGAGAACCCGTAGGGTCTGCCTGGGCCCGCTGGATGTGAAATGCCGACACATCGCGTCGACAAGGTCTCGGCCCAGCTGCAGGCTGAGATCAGCGACATCCTGGCCCGCCGCCTTCGCGATCCCAGGGTCGGGCTGATCAGCGTCCTCGGCGTCGACCTGACCCCGGACCTACGCGTGGCCCGGGTGCGGGTCAGCACCCTGGGAGGCGACCAGGACCGCGCCGAGCTGATGGAGGTGCTGGACCACGCCCGCGGCTTCATCCGACACGAGCTCGCCGCGGGCCTGCGCAACCTGCGACGCATACCCGAGATCCGCTTCATCGACGACCGCAACACCGAGTACGCCGTCCACATCGAAGAGGTGATCGAGCAGATCCACGCCGAGGAGCCGCATGGCGGCTGAGGCAGGCGAGATCCGCAGGCTCGTTGACCGCAGCGACCGGGTGCTGGTGCTGGCCCACAAGGACCCCGACGGCGACACCCTGGGGTCGGCGCTGGCTATGACCGAGGTCCTCCGGGAGCTCGGCAAGACGGTGGCGACCCGTGTGCTGGGCACCATGCCCAGCATGTACACCTTCCTTCCCGGGGCAGAGCTGATCAACGCCGAGGAGGACGGCCGACCGTATGACCTGGTGGTCAGCATGGACGCCAGCAACCTGGAGCGCCTGGGCGACGTCCTCCACAGCGTGCCCGAGGGAACCCCCCTGGTCAACATCGACCACCACGTCAGCAACACCCGCTTTGGCGATATCAACCTGGTCACCCCCGGGGCATCCTCGACCGCCGAGGTCACCTTCGACCTGCTCAACGACTGGGGCAAGGAGATCTCGCCCCAGGTCGCCAACAACCTCTACGTAGGCGTCCTGACCGACACCGGCGGCTTCCGCCACGAGAACACCACTGAGCGAGCGCTGGAGATCGCCGCCCGGCTGGTGCACTGTGGCGCCGACGCCGCCGGCATCGCCGAGCGGGTGTACAAGTCGCACAAGCTCTCGACCATGAAGCTGACCGCGCTGGTGCTGGGCACGATGGGGTTCGACTGCGACGACCGCCTGGTCCACGCCCAGGTATCGCAGGAACTGCTCGACAAGGCGGGCGCCCGTATGGACGAGACCGAGGGCCTGATCGACATGCTCCAGAGCGTTGACGGGCTGGAGCTGGCCATCCTCTTCAAGGAAACCGGCCCCAACCTCACCAAGATCTCGGTGCGCAGCCGGGGCAACGCCAGCGCCAACGAGCTGGCGGCAGCCTTCGGGGGCGGCGGCCACGAGCGGGCCGCCGGCGCGGAGATCGAACTGCCGCTGGCCGAGGCAACCGAAGCGGTGCTGGCCAAAGCCCGCGAGTCCCTGGACTAGCCCCGGCGATGGCCGTGGTCGGGGTGCTGAACCTCGACAAGCCGAAGGGCCCGACCTCCGCGGCAGTGGTGGGAAGGCTCCGGCGGAGCTCGGGGGTGAAGCGTGTCGGTCATGGCGGCACGCTTGACCCGCTGGCCTCGGGCGTTCTGCCCATCTTTTTCGGGAGGGCCACCGTTCTCGCCGACCTCCTGTCGCGGCAGGGCAAGAGCTACCTGGCGACGATCCGATTCGGCGCGTCCTCGACCACCGATGACGACGAGGGCGAGCTGACGCCGGCCGAGGTCCCGGAGGGGCTCGACGCCGACGCCGTGCGGGCCACGCTGACGGGCTTCGCCGGCAGCATCCAGCAGCGCCCACCCGATTTCTCGGCGATCAAGGTGGCGGGGGAGAGGAGCTACAGTCGCGCCCGGACCGGGCAAGCGGTGGCGCTGCCCCCGCGGCCAGTGGTGGTGGACTCGGTGACGCTGGCGTCGTGGCGGCCGGCCGCTGCCGGAGATGTCGGGCCCGTGGCCGTGGTCGACGTGAGCTGTGGCCCTGGGTTCTACGTCCGCTCCCTGGCCCGCGATCTGGGTGAGGCAGTGGGAACGGCAGCATACCTCGGGTCGCTGGTGCGCACCAGCGTGGGGCCGATGCGTTTGGAGGACGCGATCTCGTTGGAGGACGCCGAAGCTCGAGGTCGAGAGATCGCGACGGCGCTGTCCCCGCCCAGCGTGGCCCTGGCGGGGAGGACCGCGGTTGACGTCGACAAGGCCGGCGAGGAGGACCTGCGCCACGGACGCGCGGTGCCGGCGCCCGAGGCCGAGGCGGGGGACGCCTACGCCGTGGATGCCGCCGGCCGGGTCCTGGCCCTGGGTCACGTTTCGGGCCGTCGCTTCCGACCCCGGCGGCTGGTGGAGCTGGCGTGAACGTTCACTTCGATCTCCCCAAGAAGTCGCTCCCCCCGGGCTGGCTCACAATCGGCAGCTTCGACGGCGTCCACCGGGGCCACCAGAAGGTGATCAAGCGGTTGGTTGACGCGGCCCGGCGCGACGGCGTGCCCTCCACCGTGATGACGTTCGACCCGCACCCACGCTGTGTGCTGGCGCCCGACACCTGCCCCCTGAGCCTGACCACCGTCGACGAACAGGCCGAGGCGATGGCCGACCTTGGCGTCGACAACCTGGTGGTCATGCCGTTCACGCGCAGGCTGTCCCAGCTCACGGCGACTCAGTTCATGGAGAAGGTGACCCGCAAGGTCCCGCTCCGGGGCCTGGTCATCGGCTATGACTTCGCCCTCGGCCACCAGCGGCGCGGCGATCGCGCTTTCCTTGAGCACTACGGCGACACCCACGGGTTCGAGGTCGAGGTGATCACGCCGCACTCCACCGAGGGCAAGATCATCAGCAGCTCCCGCCTCCGCGAGCTTCTCCTCGACGGCCAGGTTGCCCACGCCGCCCGGCTCCTGGGCCGCCACTACTCCATCAAATCGTTCGTTGAGCACGGCACCGGGACCGGCAGTCGCATCGGCTACCCGACGGCCAATTTCGCCATCACGCCGAACAAGCTGGTGCCCAAGCACGGCGTCTACGCCATCTGGGTCGACATCGACGGCCAGGCCTACCCGGGCGCCATGAACATCGGCTACCGTCCGACCTTCGGGGGGACGACGTTGACCGTGGAGGCCTTCATTTTCGACTTCGACAGGGACATCTACCAGCAGACGGTCCGCGCGCGTTTCGTGCAGCGGATCCGCGACGAGAAGAAGTTCGAATCCCCGGAAGCCCTGGTGCAACAGATCACCAAGGACGTCGCCCGGGCGCGGGCCATACTGAGCCGGTGAAAACCGTCTTCGTCGTCAATCCCGCCTCTGCCAACGGGCGCACCGGGAAGGAGTGGCCGGGACTGTCGGCGACGCTGAAGTCACTCGGCGTCGAACACGAGGCGGTCATGACCCGCGCCCCCGCCGAAGCCACGGAGTTAACCGCACGGGCGCTGACGGACGGCGCCGACGTGGTGGTCGCGGTGGGGGGCGACGGCACCCTCAATGAGGTGGCCAATGGCTTCTTTA
>JBARRR010000168.1:0-12821 GCA_049644325.1 Candidatus Dormiibacterota bacterium | reverse complement strand
AGCAGGCGCGCCTAGCGCGGTTATAGAGAAGCTGGCAGCGGCTCCGCCCGCTTGGGCGGAGCCAGCGTCCCTGCGCGGGGCGCCAGCCTCCCCCTCTTAGAATTGATCCGTGGTTCGTGACATCGTCGTCGTCGAGGACTCGCGCCTGCGCACCAAGAGCCCGCGCGTGCCCAAGATCGACACGTCCATCCAGCAGCTGATCGACGACATGGTCGACACCATGCGCGCCGCACCCGGCATCGGCCTGGCTGCCCCGCAGGTGGGGGTGCCTCTGCGGGTTATCGTCTGCGAGGTCGACGAGAACCTGCACACCCTGGTCAACCCCGAGATCGTCCGGTCCGAGGGCGAGCAGGTCGGCGACGAGGGTTGCCTCTCGATCCCCGGCTACGTCGGCGAGGTGACCCGGGCCATGAAGGTGGTGGTCAAGGGCAAGAACCGCAACGGCAAGGACGTCCGCATCAAGGCCGAGGGCCTGCTCGCCCGCTGCTTCCAGCACGAGATCGACCACGTCGACGGCATCCTCTTCCCGGACCGGATGGAGGATCCCACCAAGCTGCGCAAGGTCGAGCCGGCGGAGGCCCAGGAGGCCGCCGAGGGTGGCATCGAGCCCGACAAGGAGGCGCTGGCGGTCTAAAGGCCGGCGCGGTTCCCCGGCTTGGGTCCGCGGCGTCGACGTGGGCTAGGGTTGGCACCATGCGCGTGGTTTTCTTTGGCACGCCGGAGTTCGCCGTCCCCAGCCTGCGCGCGCTGCTGGCGCGGCACCAGGTGGCGGCGGTCGTCACGCGACCGGACAAGCCCGCCGGGCGGGGTATGGCGCTCCGTCGGTCGCCGGTGGCTGAGGCCGCCGACGAGGTCGGGCTGGAGGTGCTGCAGCCCCGCGGCGCGGGCGAGCCCGGGCTTTTCGAAGCCATCCAGGCGTCGGGCGCCGATGCCATCGTCGTTGCGGCATACGGCCGGATCCTGCCCCCGGAGATGCTCCAAGCCACCCCGGGGGGTGGCCTGAATGTCCACGCCTCCCTGCTGCCGCGCTGGCGGGGCGCCTCGCCGATCGCGGCCGCGATCCTGGCCGGGGACGCTGAGACCGGCGTCAGCATCATGCGCATGGAGGAGGGCCTGGATACCGGGCCGGTCCTGCTGCAGCGCCGCCTCCGGGTGGCGCCCGACGACACCACTCGGACGTTGACGTCGCGGTTGGCCGAGCTTGGCGCTGTCGCTGTCGCCGAGGGGCTCGACCAGATCGAGGCGGGTGCGGCCCGGTTCCAACCCCAGCCCGATGAGGGTGTCACCTACGCGCCGGTGATCGGCAAGGCCGATGGCGACCTGACCTGGAAGCTGCCCGCCGGCGAGATCGATCGCCGCGTGCGCGCCTACGACCCGTGGCCGGGCGTCCGCCTTCCCATCGGCGGCCACACCGTGCGGGTGCTGGAGGGTGACGCTCTGCCGTCGTGGAGCGGCGACGCCTCGGTGCGGCCCGGCGACGTGCTCGCCATCGACGCCCGTGGACTTGAGGTGATGGCCGCCGATGCGCCCTTCCTGGTGCGATCGGTGCAGCCGCCGGGGAAGCGGGCGATGGCCGCGGTCGAGTATGCCCGTGGTCGTCGCGACCTCGTCGCCGGCGGAGCGCCCTGATGGCGGAGGGCGAGAAGGTCGTCGCCAACAACCGCGCCGCCTTCCACGAGTATTTCGTCCTCGACCGCCACGAGGCGGGCATGGAGCTGCTCGGCACAGAGGTCAAGTCGATTCGCGACGGCAAGGTCAACATCAAGGACGGGTACGTCCGCATCGACGGCGGCCAGGCGTTCCTCGAGAACGTGACCATCCAGCCATGGTCTGCCGGGAACCGCCAGAACCATGAGCCAACCCGCAGCCGGCGCCTGCTGCTGCACAAGGGCGAGATCGTGGAGCTGTTCAGCAAGACGCGGGAGAAGGGCCTCAGCCTGGTGCCGCTGCGCCTGTATTTCAAGAACGGGCGCGCCAAGGTCGAAATCGGGCTGGTCAAAGGCAAGAAGTCGTGGGACAAGCGCCAGGCAATCGCTGAGCGCGATGCCCGCCGAGAGATGGACCGGGCCATGCGGCGCGAGCTCCGCTAGTGGCCGGGGCCCTCGGCCTGCTCGGCGGTGACGAGATGCACGCCGCCTGCGAGCCGTTCGACCGGGCGCTGCTGGCAGCTGCCGGCGAGCCCGATGAGGTCCGAGTGGTTGCCACCGCGGTGGTTCACAACGGCTCGGTGACCGCCGCCATGTCCCTGGCCCGGAAGTACTTCGGCCGGCTTGGACTCAAGGTCGTGGAGGTGCCGCTGCACCGTCGATCCGACGCCTCTCGCGACGACGTCGTGGCGGCGCTCCGGACGTCGCCCTTGACGTACATCCTGGGCGGCGACCCCGGCTACCTGCTCGACACCATGCGGGAGACGCCGGCATGGGCGGCGCTGAAGGCCGCCTACCGCGATGGCGGGGGCCTGGCCGGCAGCAGCGCCGGGGCGATGGTGCTGTGCGAGAGCATCCTCCTGCGGAGCCGCAACCCCAGCCCCTCGCGCCGCCACGCTCGGGATGCGCTCGAGCTGCTCCCCGGCGTGGTCCTGGTCCCGCACCTGGGCCGCTTCGCCAAGGGGTGGCTGGAGTCGGCGCGCCGCGAGGCCCGCGACCGCGACATCCTGGGGCTGGACGAGTCCACCGGGGTGGTGCACGACGGCGCCTGGACGGCGCACGGGCCGGGGGAGGTCAAGCTCTGGCGGCACGGTGATGAGCCGCCGATCGTCCGCCGTGACGGCGCGGTCCTGCGCTGGCGCGCGCCGAGGGCGTGAGTATCGGGCTGCAGGATCGGGCGAGGCCTGTTTGGGGCGCCCCGGGACGTGGTGTAATCGAGTAAATGGCACAGGCAAAGAGCGAGAAAACCATGAGCGTCGAGGCTGCCGTCCTCCTCCTGGGAGTTGACAGTGGCGCCTCGGTGGCCGACGTCCTGCACGCCCGCCGGGCGCAGGCCAAGCTCTGGCACCCCGACATCAACCCGGAGTCCGGGTCGGTGGAGCGGATGGGCCTCATCAACCGTGCCACCGACGTGCTCTGCGACCACATCCGGGCGGGGGGCTACGTCGAGGGCGTGCCTCGCACGCCGACGATGCGCGACTTCACCCCGGCCCCGCCGCAGCAGCGGGTTTTCGAGGTGCGGCTGGCCGCCGACGGCGAAGTCGGCGTACCGGTTCTATCTCCCGACCGCCGGGCCCGCCTCGAGATCGACACCGTCGACGCCCTCCACGGCTCCACCCGTACCGTCCGCTTCGTGCGCCGGGAGCCGCGCAGCTGCGTCTTCTGCGCCGGGCTGGGGGCCACGCCCTCGAGTCCCAAGCGGGTCTGCCCCGAATGCCGCGGCGGTGTCAGCGTGGCCTGTTCGACATGTGAAGGTCGGGCCTGGGTCTTCATCCACCCGGGCACCTGCACCCACTGCGACGGCACCGGCGCCGCGCTGGTGGAGCGCAGCGTGCGCCTGGTACTGCCCCCTGGGATCGATTCCCAGCGGCGGACCGTGGTCAGGGGCTGGGGTGACTTGGCTGATGACGGCAGCAGCGGCAACCTGTGGGTCGACCTGGTGCCAACCGAGAGCGGACTGGTCTCGACCGGTCCCTGGCGCTTCGAGCACTACGGCCACAACTGGCCCCGGCCCGAAGGCCGCGTGGAGAGCGGCTGGGTTGCGATCAGCAACACCCCGTTGCCTGACGATGAGATGCGGGAGCTTGGCTTCTGGCGCGACCAGGACACCGCCGAGTGGGTGCGGGAGTCTCCCACCGAGGGCGCCCAGGCGATCCTCGACCTGATCCGGCAGCGCCAGTTTTTCGTCCCTCAGCCGGCGCCCTGAACTGCGGCGCCGGGGCGTAATTTCGCTCCGACGGCGTGCTGATATTGCTGTCGAGCTGTCACCTCAGGGCCTTGACGCGGACCACCTGGCGCCCTAACGATGGATCCCGAGATTCGCCGGAACCACGGAGAAAGTCCTTGTCGCAAGCGCTTCAGAGCACCAAGGTCCTGATCGTAGAGGACCACCAGATCGTCGCCGACGGCCTGGCGATGCTGCTTGGCGACGACGCCGGGCTCACGGTCGTTGGCGTCGCTGTCTCCGGCGCGGAGGCCGTCAACATGGCGCGCCGCCATCAACCCGACGTGGTGATCATGGACTACCGGCTGCCAGACCAGACCGGTGCCGAGGCCTCCGCCGCGATCAAGGAGGCTCTGCCCGAGACCGCCGTCCTGTTCCTCAGCGCCGACGAGACCGACGACGCCATCTTTGCCGCGGTCAAGTCCGGCGCCATCGGGTACCTCAACAAGACCGAGGCCGGCACCAAGGTGGTGGACTCGGTTCACCGCGCTGCCGCCGGCGAGATCCTGCTGCCTGCCTGGCAGCTGGCCAAGCTGATCAAAGAACGGGAGTCCGAGGACTCGAGCCCACGCGACTCCGAGCTGACGCCGCGCCAGGCCGACGTGCTGCACCTGATGGCCGAGGGCCTGGGCACCAAGGCGATCGCGGAGCGGCTGAGTCTCAAGCCGAGTACGGCGGCGTGGCATGTGCAGACCGTCCTGGAGAAGCTGGACGCGCACTCTCGCCTCGAGGCAGTCGCGCACGCCAACCAACGCGGGCTGCTTTCCCGATAGGCTCCGCATGGGGCAGCGGGCAAGGGGCCGTGAAGGTTCTCCTGGTCGAGGACCACAACGTCGTTGCCGAGGCGCTTGAGGCGTACCTCGAAGCCGGCGAGGAGATCGAGGTCGTAGGCCGCGCCGAGAACGTGGTCGATGCGATTCGAATGGCCGCTCGCAAACGGCCCGACGTTGTGCTGATGGACTTCCACCTGCCCGATGGCTCGGGCGCGGATGCCGCTCGCGCCATCCTGGCCGACCGCGACAGCGTCGCGGTGGTCTTCCTCAGCGCTGACGAAGGCGAGGCGACCCTGCTGGCTGCCGTGGAAGCCGGGGCGAAGGGCTTCATCAGTAAGACCGCCGTCGGCACCGAGATCGTCGACGCCCTCCACCGGGCGGCGAGGGGCGAGATGTTGATCCCCGCCTCCCGGCTTGCCGAGCTGGTGGGGCGTGAGCGCGAACTTGCCGAGGAGCGCGAGGAGCAGCAGCGCATCCGTGGCGCCCTCACCCCGAGGGAGTTGGAGGTGCTCGCGGCGATGGCCAGCGGCAGTGACGGCCGCAGCATCGCCGAGCAGCTTGGCATCAGCTTCACCACTGTCCGTACCCACACCCAAAGCGTCCTCGAGAAGCTTGGCGTCCATTCCAAGCTCGAGGCCGTGCGGCGCGCGGAACAGCTCGGGCTGATCTAGCCCGAACCGCTCCCCCGGCAGCCAGGGTGCCCCACCCCCCCGGAGGGGCGGTGACCGGATCCCCTCCGAATGAGGTAGGTCGTTTTCCTACGCGGGTACGACGACTCCGGCCCCGTTGCTTCTTACGTTGGGTGCAAGGGATTGGTAGCTCACGGAAGGAGGCTGTAGATACCCATGAACCGTTTTTGGCATGCGCTGGCTGCGACCAGCATCGCTGTGTCGGGGATCCTGCTCAGCTCGCCAGCGCCCGCCCTGGCGGCCACGCCAGGGTCGGCCGAAGGCGACTCATACGCGGTCTATGGGCAGGCGTTCGCGCCGGTCCTGGGGGTGGGCCCGATCTTCGTGGGTCCGATCGCGCCGGCGCGCGCGACCGTCCCCCCGGGGGTGACGCAGGTCGCGTCGTCGGGTCTTGTCAACTACGACGCCTGTACCAACCGAAACGCGGTGACGGGGCTCTGCGCCAGCTACCAGCAGGGCCTGGTCGAGAAGGTCGACGTGCCGGGTGACAACGCCAAGGCGACCATTGCGTCCGCATCCTCCACGGAATGCGCCGTCCCGGGACCCGCGTTGCCGACCGGTTTCAACAACGGCGCCCTGACGGGCGGTAACGCCTGCGCCCACGTTGCCTACGCGGGGTTGCTCAACAACCCGGTCGCGGGTCTGCCGGTTGACTTCGCCTCGGTCAACGGCGTCGACTCCCAGTCGACCACGCAAAGCTGCACCGCCACCCCGGCGGGGCGCGTCAACATCGCCAAGCTGACGGTTGGGGGTACGGACGTCGTTGGCGGGACCAGCCCGCTGATCACCACCAACACACCCGCGCCCAACACCATTGTCCAGATCCTGCCGGCCGGGGTGCACCTGGCCACCGTAATCCTCAACGAGCAGGTCTATGACTCGCAGGGTCACGGCCTGACGGTTAATGCCGTCCACATCTTCACCACCGGCCTGGCGCCGATCGCCAACGCAGACGTCATCGTGGGCCACGCCCACAGCGAGTCCTTCTGCTCTGACGGCAGCACCACCAATAGCGTGTCGGCGGCAAGCCAGGCGACGGTGCCCACGGTGACGGTCACCGACAGCACCAAGCACGCCAACGCCGGCGAGGACGTCAGCTACACCATCAGCATCGACAACAATGGCTGCGCGGTAACCAGCGTGACCGACATCCTCCCGCCCGGGTTCCACTTCCTGAGCGCGTCGGGTCCGCTCGGGGTGCCAGGAGTGTCCTCGCTGCCCAACGGCCAGCAGCAGCTGTTTTGGTCCAACGGCGGCAACCCCTACCCGATGACGCCCAACCCGATGGTCGAGACACTCAGCGTGGCCATCGACGCCAATGCGCCGGCCGGTGATGCGATCGACAACGTGGTCGGCACCTCCGACTGTGGCAGCTTCGCAGGCAGTGACCTGTTGGGGCTGAACGGCGCAACCCTGGCTGCCAACAACGGTGACAACCCGGGCATCATCGTCCCCCGGTCGGCCACCAACGGCAACGCCGGCAACAGCGGCGGCGCCGCTCCGGCAAACCAGAACCTGCCGGCCACGATGCCGACGACGAGCGGTTCAGCGCCGCTCAGTCCCCTGGCGGCGCTGCTGTTCGCCCTTGGGGGGGCAACCCTTGTCGCCAGCGCGGCGCAACTGGTGCGACGCCTGCGAACCGGCTGGTAGAACCCGTCCCCTACTGCTGTGGCCGCGGGCTCGACCCCTGCGGCCACAGCGGTTACCTGGGGTTGGCGCTGGCCCTTCGGGGGTATATTTCGACTACCGCACTGCGGCCTGGTGGGGGCGCAAGGTTTCGACTGGGCAGTGGTTTGCGGAATTGCGAGCGGAGCGCCTGGCTCCTAAAACGGGCAAAAAACATAACTGCGAAAAACACGCAGAGCCTAGCCCTCGCCGCGTAAGCGGTAGAGGTTAGGTCCGGGCCTTAGGCCCGGGGTCCTCCTCCCGAGCGTCCTGGTAAGGAGGCAGGGCCACAAAACACAGGGCTTGCCCTCAAGGGAATCGTGACCGCCCGAGTGGGGACTCTTAAAGGGTCGCTGGCTCTTAGCTGGCCCGTCCGGAGGCAGGCTTAGAGCGAGACTAATTCCGGTCTAGGCTCGTAGACGTTCCGCGGGACGCTGTTCAGGACGCGGTTTCGATACCGCCGCCTCCATAACCCCACCCAGGTAGACTGCCGCCATGTCCGGTCCGACCACCGCCAAAGCCGAGAAGAGCGGCACCGCGCTGGTGCGCGCACGGGTCAAGGATGGCGACCGTTGGGACCTTGCCGACACCAAGGAGACCAGGATGCAGACCCGCCAGGGCTACCGCCTCGGATGGATCCTGACTTTTCGCCGTCGGCCGGACCCCGGTGAGGAGAAGGACTGGCGCACCACCATCGGCATCACCGTCTTCGTCGACGGGTCGACCGGCGTGGCAGAGCTCCTGCGCTAGCTCCACCAGCCACCGGCCTTTTCTATACTGGGCGTTCTAATCTGCGTACCGAGGAGGGCCGTGGACCGACAGGAGGAGCTGGCCAAGGAGCTGGGTGGCTTTGCCCTGTTCGCCGACCTCAGCGACCCTGAGTTGCGCGCCGCGGTCGAGGCGTTCGACGAGGCTTCCTTCCAGGAAGGAGACCGGGTGCTGCGCCAGGGCCTGAGCGGCTCCGGCTTCTACATCATCATCCGGGGTGAGGCGTCGATCCGCCTTGATGGCACCGATCGCACCTCGCTGGGCAAGGGCGACTTCTTCGGCGAGATCTCCATCCTGCTGGGTGAGAAGCCGGTTGCCGACGTGGTCGCCCTGAGCCCGCTTCATTGCCTTGTCCTCCCCGGGGAGCAGGTCCAGGGCTTCCTCACCGCCTATCCCCAGGTGATGTTCCGCATGCTCAAGGCCCAGGCCCGCCGCCTCCGCGAGACCAACCAGTGGAGCAGCTAGGCGCGGCCAGGCGCCGGCTGGCACGCCACTGACCGAGAAGCCGTTTCCGCCGGGGGACTACCGCTTGGTCGTCGTCGGCAGTGGTCCTGGCGCCCTGCAACTTAGCTACTCGCTGACCCGCCTGGGCGCCACCCACGCCGTGGTCTCCGCTGACGAGGGGCCGGGCGGCATGTTTCGCAAGTGGCCGTTCTTCCAGCGCATGCTCAGCTGGACCAAGCCCTTTGCGCCGTTCGCCCGCCGATCCCGCGAGTACGAGCGGTATGACTGGAACAGCCTGCTCGCCGATGAGGAGGAGCTTCGCGGTCTGCAGGCCGACCACATGGACGGGACCTCGTATTTCCCCTCCCGCCAGGAGATGGAAGCCGGGCTGACCGCCTTTGCCGACCGGGCCGGGGTCAAGGTTCGCTACGGCTGTCGCTGGGAGTCAACGCGGCCCGAGGGCAATGGCTTCGTTTTGGGCACCAGCGATGGCGAGTACCGGGCACCGGTGCTCGTGTTCGCGGTGGGTGTGGCGGAGCCCTGGCGCCCCAGCTCGACCACCGGCCTGGACCTGGCGCGACACTACGCCGACATGGACGACGCTGAAGCCTACCGCGGCAAGGACGTCTTCATAGTCGGCAAGAAGAACTCGGCGTTCGAGGTCGCCAACGGCCTGCTGCCCTGGGCCCGCAGCATCACCCTGGCCTCGCCCAGCCCGGCCAAGACGTCGGTCGAGACGCGGTCGCTGGTGGGAGTCCGGGCGCGTTACGTGCAGCCGATCGAGGACAACGCCCTCGGTGGCGGCGTCTGGGTGGTCAACGCCAGCATCGACGCCGTCGAGCGCACCGGCAGCGGGTTCCGGGTCAAGACCCATTACAGCGATGGCAGCGGCTCGCACGTCTTTGACGCCGATGAGGTCATCGCCGCGACGGGGTTCCAGGCCCCCCTGCTGGACCTGCCCAAGCTCGGGGTGACCACCTTTGGGCAGAGTGGGGTCCCCGCCCAGGGCGCCTTCTGGGAGTGCCCCACAGTTCCTGGGATCTACTTCGCCGGCACCCTCAGCCAGGGAGCCGCAGGCCTCAACAAGCACGGTGTCCCCAGCAACTCGGGCGCGGTCCACGGCCACCGCTACAATGCCCGGGTTCTGGCCCAGCACATCGCAGGCGCGCACTTCGGCGTCGCAGCACCTCGGGAGCCGCTCGAGGCGGGAGCGGTGGTCGGCCGGCTGCTCGACGAGCTGTCGGGCCAGCCGGGGTATGGGGCGGAGATCTTCCACCAGCGCTCCTACCTGGCGCGCGTCATCAGCATCGACGCAGGGGAGGGCGTGTACGACGAGGGCATCCAGCCCCTGACGCATTTTCTCGACGCCGGCGGGCCCGACGCGGTGGCGGCGACCCTGGAGACCAACTCCGGCGGCGATATCTACCCGGCGATTTACGTCCGACGGCGGGGCGCGGCGATCGACGAGAAGATCCTCGACCAGGACGTCCTTCTTGACTTCCGCGGGGAGAAGCAGCAGGAGAGGCTGACGGAGCTTCTCGCCCCTCTGCTCGGCGCGACCGTCAAGTAGGCCGACGCGCCGCCTTGGTGGCGTTGTTCTGCTGCTAGCCTTGAACTCGAGATGCTGAGCGATGCACGGCTCTACGTGATCTCCGCCGACGGCGCGCCCGAGAACCAGGTTTCGATCCTCTGCGCCGCGGTCGACGGCGGCGCCGACATCGTCCAGCTGCGCAACAAGACCGCACCGGCAGCTGCATTGGTGCCTGCGGCGGGCCGGCTGATAGCCTACTGCCGTCCGCGAGGTGTGCCTGTGATCATCAACGACGATGTCGACGTCGCTGTCTCCGCCGGCGCCGACGGTGTGCACCTGGGCCAGGACGACATGGGGATCGCCGAGGCGCGGCGGCGCTGGCAGCAGGGAAGGTTGGTCGGACGCTCGACTCACTCGATGGACCAGGCTCTCTCGGCGGTGGCCGACGGGGCGGACTACCTCGGCGTGGGGCCGGTGTTTGCCACTCCCACCAAGCCTGGTCGCCCGGCAGTGGGGACCGAGCTGGTTGCCGCCGTGTCTGCCGCCGGCATCGAGATCCCCTGGTTCGCGATCGGCGGCATCGACAGCAGCAACATCGACGCCGTCGTGGCGGCGGGGGCTCGCAGGGTGGCGGTGGTGCGGGCAGTTTGCGCCGCGGCAGACCCGGCGGCCGCGGCAGCCGACCTCCGGGCCCGCTTGGGCGCGCTAGTAGGCGGCCCGGTGTGAACGCGTCCCCAGGGTCATCCGAGGCACCGGCCGCGGCGGAGCTGACGGTCAACGGCGACCCCATGGCGCTTGCCGGCACCGACACCATCGGCGCGCTGCTTGCGCGGCTGGAGATCAGGCCGGAGCGCGTTGTCGTGGAGCACAACGGCACCATCTACCGTCGCGGAGACGGCCTCGACACGGTGCTGGCGGCCGGCGACATCGTCGAGATCGTCCATTTTGTGGGGGGTGGCTGATGGTCCGGGCGCCTTATGGGGGCGACGTCTGATGGTGGGGGGCATTTAGCTTGGCCACCGAGGTGCGTGAGGTCACCGACCCGCTGATTATCGGCGGCGTCACCCTGGGCTCGCGGCTGATCCACGGCACCGGCAAGTTCAGCAGCAACGCCGTGCTGGCCGACTGCCTGCGGGCTGCGGCGCCGGCGATGATCACCCTGGCGGTGCGGCGCCTCGGGCTGGGGGGCGGCGCCTCCGAGCTCGACGACATCGACCTCAGCGGCTACACCTTGTTGCCCAATACGGCCGGCGCCACCACCGTGGAGCAAGCCGTCCGGCTTGCTCGGCTGGGACGCGCCGCCGGCCTCAGCGACCTGGTCAAGGTCGAGGTCGTCGGTGACGAGGAGACGCTGCTGCCGGATCCAGCGGGGACGCTGGAGGCGACCCGGGCGCTGGTTGGGGAGGGCTTCACGGTGCTGCCCTACACCAGCGACGACGTGGTCCAGGCGATCCGGCTGTGCGAGGCCGGGGCGGCTGCGGTGATGCCCGCGGCGGCACCTATCGGGACCACCCTGGGGGTCCTCAACCCCACCAACATCCGGCTGATCATCAAGAAGCTGTCCTGCCCGGTGATCGTCGACGCCGGCCTGGGGGTGCCCTCGGATGCCGCCCGCTGCATGGAGTGGGGGGCCGCCGGGGTGCTCGTCAACACCGCGATCGCCCGGGCGCAGGACCCGCCACTAATGGCCAGGGCCTTTGCCGAGGCGGTGGCCGCCGGGCGCCGCGCCTTCCTGGCCGGCCCCGCCGAGATCAGCATCAAGGCGCTCGCCTCCAGCCCCGCCGAGGGCCTCCCTGGCTCTTAGCCGGCCCACCGTTGGCGAGGTCGGGGAGCTGAAGCTCCTGGAGATGCTGCGGCCGTACCTGGCCGCGCCCGGTGGCGCGATGGCGGGGACCCTGGAGCTGGGCGCGGGTGATGATGCCGCCCTCTGGAGGCCGGGCGCCCACGGCGCAGTGGCGGTGACCACCGACAGCCTGGTCGAGGACGTGCACTTCCGCCGCCCGGAGGGCATGGGCGCCGCCCAGGACCTGGGCTGGAAGCTGCTGGCGATCTCCTACAGCGACCTGGCGGCGATGGGGGCCCGGCCAGGACCGGCGTTCATCTCGCTATCGCTGGCGGCGGACTGGGAGGTGGAGTGGGTAGAGGCGCTCTACCGGGGAATGGGCGAGCTGGTGGCCGCCCACGGGGGAGGGCTGGCCGGGGGCAATATAAGCGCGGCCAAGGGCGCGGTACTGACCAGCAGCTGCCTTGGTGAGGTGGACGCGGCGATGGCGATGCGGCGATCCGGAGCCGAGGCGGGCTGGCTGCTGGCTGTCACCGGGGACGTCGGCGGGGCGACCGCGGCGCTGCGCAGCGTGGGTCACATGGCTGGCGACGAGGCGTGGAAGCGCCGCCTGGCGCGGCCGCAGCCACGATTAGACGCCGGCGCCATGGCCGCAAAGCTGGGCATCGGCGTGGCGATAGACGTCAGCGACGGCCTCTTCGCCGACGCCGGCCGTCTCCTCGGCGCCGGCAGCGGGGCCACCGGACTCAGCATCGATGCCGCCGCCATCCCGGTTGCGCCAGGCATCCGCGAGGCATGGCCGCAGGACTGGCTCGAGGTCGCCGGCGGGGGAGAGGACTACGAGCTGCTGCTGGCCGGCCCGCCACAGCTTCTGGACCCCGCCGTCGAGGCCATCGCCGCCGCCGGCACCCCGACCCGCGTGATCGGCGGCTTCGACAGCGGTGAGGGTGTGCGCGTGCGGGTGGGCGGCGCGGAGCGGCCGGCCCCGGAGGTCGGCCATCAACACTTCGCCTGAGCTGGTGAGCCACAGCCCCACCGAGACCCTGATCCTGGGGGAGGCCCTCGGTCGCAGCGCCCGCCCGGGTGACGTGATCCTGCTCGCGGGGCCCCTCGGCGCGGGCAAGACCGTGCTGGTGCAGGGGATCGCAGCCGGGCTTGGTTCGGTCGCGACGGTGGGCAGCCCCACCTTCGTCCTGGTGCGCCAGTACAACGGCCGCCTGCCGCTGGTGCATGCCGACCTCTATCGCCTGGAGGGCCGCAAGGAGATAGACGGGCTGGGGCTTCTCGAGCTGTCGGAG
>JBARRR010000167.1:0-11068 GCA_049644325.1 Candidatus Dormiibacterota bacterium | reverse complement strand
ATCATCACCCCTGCCGGCCTGGTGCTCGTCAACGTGGCCGCGTTCGTTATGGGGCACCTCGGGGTGTTCCGCGTCGGCATCACGGTGAGCGCGGTGCTCAGCACCATCGTGCTAAACGGCCTGACCGCCGTCACCGCCTATCGCCTGGGCCAGGCCCGCTGGCCCGACCGCTGGTTCTTCGCCGAGTACCGGCGCAACGGGCTGCTGGCGGTGTTCATCTTCGGCCTGGTCTTCGGCGCCACCCTGGCGGGGGTGCTCACCTACCAGGGACTCAGCGACCCTGGCAAGCTGCCCAACATCTCGACCTTCATCGCCGGCTTGATCGGGCTGGCGATCCCACTGCTGGCGGCCTTTCTCCTCCGCGACAACATGACGCGCCGGCAGCGCCGTCGCTACCGCACCCGATGACTCCGGGCGAGTTGGGCAACCGGCTGGTGCTGGGCGAGTGCCTGGACGTCCTCCCCACCCTCGGCGACGCCGGCTTCGGGCTCATCTACCTCGACCCGCCCTTCAATACCGGCAAGCCTCGACGGCACGCGCGGATGACCGCGACGCAGTCCGAGAACGGCGACCGCTCCGGCTTCAAGGGCCGGCGGTACAACGTGACCATGGGCCCGGAGAGCGCCTACCCCGATAGTTTCGATGACTACACCGCCTGGCTCGAGCCGCGCCTGCGGCAGGCCCACCGGGTCCTGGCCGCCCACGGGACGCTCTACTTCCACGTCGACTATCGCGAGGTCCACTACTGCAAGGTGCTGCTCGACGGCATCTTCGGCCGCGACAACTTCATCAACGAGGTGATCTGGGCCTACGACTACGGCGGCCGGAGTCGCCGCCGCTGGCCGGCCAAGCACGACAACATCCTCGTTTACGTCAAAGACCTGGACCGCTACGTCTTCAACTACGACGACCTCGATCGAATCCCCTACATGGCGCCGGGGCTGGTCACCCCCGAGAAGGCGGCGCGCGGCAAGACCCCCACCGACACCTGGTGGCAGACGATCGTGCCGACCTCGGGCAGCGAGAGAACCGGCTATCCGACCCAGAAGCCGCTGGCGATCCTGGAGCGCATCGTCAGGGCATCGTCAAAACCGGGAGACACGGTGCTGGATTTCTTCGCCGGTTCTGGCACGACCGGTGTCGCCGCGCATCGCGCGGGGCGGTCTTTCCTCCTCGTCGACAGCTCGCCCGAGGCGGTCGCGGTGACGGCACGCCGCATGGAATCGCTCCAGATCCCGTTCCAACAAGTGGATTCATTTACAGGCGGGGGAAAATACACTGGCTGAAATGACCACGCGGGCGGGTTGGGTCAAGAGCAGAAAAGCGGGATTAGGTCTGGTGGCCGCGGTCCTGGCGTGGGTGGCGATGACGCCACTGACCGCCCTTGCCAGCAATGACCCCGGCTTCGGCCAGCAGTGGGCCCTCACCGGCGCCACCTCGAGCATCAACGCGCCCCAGGCGTGGTGTGCCAGCACCGGCGCCGGGGTGCTGGTTGCCGACGTCGACACCGGGGCCGACTTCAACCATCCTGACCTCGCCGGCAAGCTCACTCCCGGAGCCGCCTTCCTCAGCGGAAACGGTTCGCAGAGTGGCACCGCGGTCCAGGACGGCTACGGCCACGGAACCATGACCACCGGGATCATCACCGCCGACACCAACAACGGTGTTGGCATCGCGGCCGTGGCGCCCAATAGTCACGCGTTGATCGTCAAAGTCCTCGACGACAGCGGCCAGGGCTACGCGAGCGACGTTGCGGCGGGCGTGAGGTACGCGGCCGACCAGGGCGCCAAGGTGATCAACCTCAGCATCGGCAGTGACCTGCCGGTCCTGGCCCAGCTCCTGGGGGGTAACCCCGTGCCAGCGGCAATCGACTATGCCTATCAGAAGGGCGCCATCGTTGCAGCGGCCGCCGGCAATACCTTTTATTCCTCGAGCGACTACAAAAACAGTGTCGACAAAGCGCTGGTGGTCGGCGCTCTGGACCGAAACGGCAACCGTGCTAGCTACTCGTCGGTAGGCAACATCTACGCCCCCGGCGGCGACGGCAGCACCGCCGATTCCGCCTATTGGATCCTCTCGACGACCATTGGCGGCCAGTACGCCATCGGCACCGGGACCTCGTTCGCCGCGCCCCAGGCTGCCGGGACCCTGGCGCTGCTGATCGCCAAGGGCTACAGCCCTGCCGCCGCGCGGCAGCGCATCATCGACACCGCCGTCAACCGGAACGGCCTTCCCGAGCTCGATGCGGCCGCGGCGCTGGGCAGCTCCGCGGGCTGCCCCGGCACCCCCGCCGTGGGCACGCCCTCCTCGGCCCGAAGCTCGGGTGGGCTCAAGCTCAAGGCGCTCCGGCCGGCGGCCGCGGCCGTCGCAGCTGCGCCGCCCTCACCCACCCCTGCACCCGCGCCCAGTCCTTCGCCCAGCACGCTATTCAACGTGGTCCCCAACAACAGCCCTGACGTGGCTCCCGGAGCCACGCTGGCGCAGGCGCCGCCACCGCCCGGGCCCACGCCGGTTCCCCTCGTCGGCGGACTGGCGCTCCTGGGGGCAATCGCCGGTTATGGCGCCACCTGGGGCGCGATGATGCTGGTGCGGGTCGCGGCCTCCGCGGCGGCCGGCCCCGCGTAAACCGCCCTAGCGGCTAGTTCAGCCGCTCCACGATCATCGCCATCCCCTGGCCGCCGCCCACGCACATCGTCTCCAACCCGTAGGTCTTGTCCAGCGTCGCCAGGTCGTTGAGCAGCGTGGTCATGATGCGGGCGCCGGTCATGCCGAAGGGGTGGCCCAAAGCGATGGCACCGCCGTGGGGGTTGAGCTTGCTCATATCCCAGCCGACCTCGCGGGACACGGGCAGCACCTGGGCCGCGAATGCTTCGTTGAGCTCGACCACGTCGATGTCGTCGACGGTCATGCCGGTCTGGGCGAAGACGCGTTTGCAGGCCTCGATCGGACCCACGCCCATAATCGCGGGGTCGAGCCCGCTGACCGCGGAGCCGACGATGCGGGCCAGCGGCTTGATGCCCAGCTGCTTGGCGTACTCGGCCTCGAGGACGACGACCGCGGCAGCGCCGTCATTAAGAGGACAGGAGTTGCCCGCGGTCACCCGGCCATCCTCCTTGAACACCGGCTTCAGCCCGGCCAGGCCCTCGAGCGTGGTGTCCGGGCGGATGCCATCGTCCTGGCTGACCTCGGTGCCGTCGGGCGTCGCCACGGTGATGATCTCGCGGTCGAAAATGCCGGTGTCGCGGGCCTTGGTGGCCCGCATCTGGCTGCCGTAGGCGTACTCGTCCATCTCCTCGCGGGTGACGCCGTACTTGTCGGCGACGTTCTCGGCGGTCATGCCCATCGTGATGTAGGCGTCGGCGATGGCATCCGGGCCGAATAGGCGCATGTTGATGTCCTCCATCTCGGGCATGGTCTTGACGCGCGACACCGACTCGACGCCGGCGCAGACGAAGGCGCGGCCCTCGCCGCTCTTGATGGCGTGGAAGCCCATGCGGATCGCCTGCAGGCTGGAGGCGCAGAAGCGGTTGACGGTGGTCCCGGGGACGGTCATCGGCAGCCCACTGAGGAAGACCGCGAGGCGGCCGACGTTCATGCCCTGTTCGCCGAGCGGGAAGCCGCAGCCGGTGATCAGGTCCTGGACGTCGTCGTGGGGCAGCTCGGGCACCTTCTCGAGCACCTTCTGGACGACGTACCCGAGCATGTCGTCGGGCCGGTAGGAGATCAGCGACCCCTTGTAGGCACGGCCGATGGGCGACCGGCCGGCTGCGACGATTACGGCTTCAGGCATTGGTAAACCTCGCTTGAAAATGGGCAAGGGATTGTAACCACGGGCCGGGCCAGGCTATGCCGTTGATGGTTCCTGTGACACGGCTCCAGCCGGCACGAGGTACGATCGGTGCCCGATGCAGAACAAGGTCTACGATCGCCCACTGGCAGAGAAGCTTGGCGTCAAGGCGGGTCACAAGATCACGGTCCTGGGGATCGATGACGAGGCCTTCGTCGACGAGCTCCAGTCGCGCAAGGCGGACGTCCGCTCCCGGCTTCGAGCGGAGTCCGACCTGATCTTCTACGGCGCCGACACCTTCAAGGACCTGAAGCGCCTGCAGGACCTGCGCGGCTACATCAAGCCGGACGGCGCCATCTGGGTGGTGCGGCGCAAGGGCGCCGAGGCAACCATCAAGGACACCGACGTCATCAACGCCGGCCTCGACGCCCAGATGGTCGACAACAAGATCGCCAGTTTCTCCGACACCCAGGCGGCGATGCGCCTGGTGATCCGTATCAGGGATCGGCCCGCCCTGGAAGCCGGGTGACGTCGGGAGAACCAACCCCGCGCCCGGCCGGACCGATCGAGCGTCGCATCCGCCTCTCGACCCCGCTGGACCTGCGGCTGTCGCTGGGCCCGATGGTCCATGGTGCCGCCTTCGCCCGCACCGCGGCGGTCGGCCGCGACGAGGCCTGGAGGGCATCGCGCACCGCTGAGGGGCCGGCCACAACGCGGTTCGTGCTCCGCGGCGATGAGGTGCTAGCGCAGGCCTGGGGACCAGGGGCCGCGGTCGAGCTGGACCGCGCCCCCCAGGTCCTCGGCGAGGACGACGATCGCGGTGGCTTCGCCCCGGCCCACCCGCTGCTGCGCGAGCTTGACCGGCGCATGCCGGGCCTGCGAATCACTCGCAGCGGCGCCGTCCTGGAGGCGCTGGTGCCGGTGATCATGGAGCAGAAGGTCATCGGGGCGGAGGCCAGGGCAGGCTACAGCCGACTGCTGCGCGCTGTGAGCCAGCCAGCGCCGGGACCAGGGTCGCTGTTGCTGCCGCCGGCGCCCGAGCGATTGGCGGCCATGCCCTACTGGGCCTTCCACCCCTTCGCCCTGGAGCGACGCCGAGCCGAGACCGTGATGCGGGTGGCCCAGCGGGCGCGCTGGCTGGAGGCGGGCGCGGGGCTGGAGCTCGCCGTGGCCCGAGCAAGGCTGCAGGCGATTCCCGGGATCGGACCCTGGACCGCCGCCGAGGTCGCGATCGTCGCCCTGGGTGACGCTGACGCGGTCTCCGTCGGCGACTACCACGTCCCCAACCTGGTGTCGTGGGCCCTGGCCGGCGAGCCCCGGGGTGACGACGCGCGGATGCTGGAGCTGCTGGAGCCCTACCGCGGCCACCGCGGCCGCGTGGTGCGACTGCTGGAGGCGGCGGGGATGAGCGCCCCACGGCGCGGGCCACGGTTGGCCCTGCGCCACCTGGAGCGCGCCTAGCTCAGATCGTCGCGGTCAGCAGGCGCTCGATGTCGGCCAGGTCAAGGTCGGGTCGATCCGCCAGGTAGCGACGTTTGGCGTCCCTTGAGGTGAAATGGTCAACCCGGCTGAACCCCAGCACGCGAAGCGCGCGCTCGATCTGGGCCGGCTCGAACAGCGTCTGGAAAGGCTCACCCACCTCGGCGGTGCGATTGGCGGTCCAATGGAACCCCCGGCGGTTTCGTTCGTTCATGACCTCCGGCGGCAGGGTGTAGCTCAGCGCGATCCGCGACCCCGGCGGCAGCGAGCTGACGGCGTCGAGGGTCGCGTCGATGGCCGGACGCGTCAGGTATGGGATGACCGCGATCCATGACAGCGCGACCGGCGCCAGGGGGTTGAGGCCGGCGGCTACCAGTGAGTCGACCAGCGCGTCCTTCTCAAAATCGACGGGCACGAATGTCAGGCCCTCGGGCGTAGCGACACCAAGCTCCTCGAGCCGGCTGCGCTTGTAGGCCTGGGTTCCCGGGGCGTCGACCTCGAATACCCGAAGGCGCTGCTCCAGCAGGTCGCCGCGACGGTAGGCGAAGGAGTCGAGCCCGGCGCCGAGGAGCACGTACTGGGTGACGCCCTCGGCGACCGCCGCCTCCACCATGTCCTCGACGTAGCGGCTGCGGATCGCGAAGAGCATGGCCATGGGGTACAGGGATTCCTCCGGTAGCTTCCGCAGTTCCGCCAGGCGTGCCTGCCCTTCCTCGCCGGCGAGGTCGAGCGCCAGCGTGTCGTTGAAGACCTGCGGCGCGCTGTCCATCAGGTGGATGGCGCGAGACACGGCGGCGGCGACGGCGGTGCGGCTCGGTCCAATCGCCACGGGCAGTACCCTCCTGTCCACGCTGGTTACATTCCCACCTGGGGCCAGTGCTACCCGCTAGTTGAGCCGCTCCACAATCATCGCCATTCCCTGGCCGCCCCCGACGCACATGGTCTCGAGCCCGTAGGTCCGGTCCCTCGTGGCGAGGTCGTTGAGCAGCGCGGTCATGATCCGCGCCCCGGTCATGCCGAAGGGGTGGCCTAGGGCGATCGCACCCCCGTGGGGGTTGAGGCGGTCCATGTCCCACTCCAGCTCCCGAGACACGGCTAGCACCTGGGAGGCGAAGGCCTCGTTGAGCTCGACGACGTCGATGTCGTTCACCGTCATGCCCGTCGCCTTGAGCACTTTTCGCACCGCCTCGATAGGGCCCACGCCCATGATGGTGGGGTCGACGCCACTGACCGACGACGCCACGATCCGCGCCAAAGGCTTGAGCCCCAGCTGGGTCGCGCGGTCCTCGGACAGCACCACCACAGCAGCCGCGCCATCGTTGAGCGGGCAGGCGTTGCCGGCGGTTACGCGGCCGCCCTCCCTGAAGACGGGCTCCAGCGACGCCAGCTTCTCCAGGGTGGTGTCGGGCCGGATGCCGTCATCGCGAGAAACCGCGTCGCCGGCGGGAGTGATGACAGGGATGATCTCGCGGTCGAAGACGCCGCTGTCCCGGGCGGCGGCGGCCTTCTTCTGGCTGCCAAGGGCGAAGACGTCCATGTCCTCGCGGGAGACGCCGAACTGGTCGGCGACGTTCTCGGCGGTGATGCCCATCAGCATGTACCCCTCGGCGCAGGCGTCGGCGCCCATCAGCCGGGGGTTCTTGTCCTCGTCGGTCATGCCGCCACGGCCGACCCGCGAGTATGACTCGACCCCGGCGCAGACGAAGGCGTCGCCCTCGCCCGATTTGATGGCGTGATACGCCATCCGGATCGCCTGCAGGCTGGAGGCGCAGAACCGATTGACGGTGGTGCCGGGTACCGAGGCCGGGAGCCCGCTGAGGAAGACCGCCTGGCGGCCGATGTTCATCCCCTGCTCGCCCGCGGGGTAGCCACAGCCGCAGATCAGGTCGTCGATCTCGTCCCTCGGCAGCTCAGGCACCTTCTCCAGCACCTTGCCGACGACATACCCCACCATGTCGTCCGGCCGGACATCGACCAGGGCGCCCTTGCCGGCGCGACCGATGGG
Source organism: Candidatus Dormiibacterota bacterium (assembly GCA_049644325.1). GTDB lineage: Bacteria > Chloroflexota > Dormibacteria > DASZGP01 > DASZGP01 > DASZHA01. The sequence continues at coordinate 3,797 of JBARRR010000167.1, read as the reverse complement.
GCTCCGGCCGGCGGCGACGATGACGGCTTCGGGCATGGCGTAGAGAGTACCCTCAGCCCATGGCTGATTCGCACGTCCGGATCCCCACTCCCCAGAACGAGCCTGTTCGCTCCTATGCGCCGCAGACGCCTGAACGGGAAAGCGTCAAGGCGCGCCTGGCCGAGCTCACAGATGCCCGCACCCAGGTTCCGCTGCGAATCGACGGTGGGCGGGTGGACACCCGCGAGCGCGTCTCGCTGCGCGCTCCCCACCGCCACGAGCTGGTCATCGCAGAGGCTGCGGTAGCCAAGCCTTCCCACGTTGGCGTCGCCATCGAGGCGGCGCTGCGTGCGCGGGCTGACTGGGCAGACGCTCCCTACACCGACCGCGCCGCGGTCCTGCTCCGCGCCGCCAACCTGCTAGCCGGCCCCTGGCGCGACGTCGTCAACGCCGCCACCATGCTGGGCCAGAGCAAAACGGTGCACCAGGCAGAGATCGACGCCGCCGCCGAGCTGATCGACTTCTGGCGCTTCAACGCCCACTTCGGCGACTTCATCCTCGACCAGCAGCCCATCAGCGACCCCACCGCCTGGAACCGGCTCGAGTACCGGCCGCTCGAGGGTTTCGTCTTCGCCGTCTCGCCCTTCAACTTCACCTCGATCGCCGGCAACCTCCCCACAGCCCCGGCCCTGATGGGCAACACCGTGGTCTTCAAGCCGTCCCGCGAGACGATGCTGGTCTGCCACGTCCTCCTCGACCTGCTCGAGGCGGCCGGCCTGCCGCCTGGCGTGATCAACATGATCAGCGGCGACTCCGCCGCCATCGGCACCCAGGTCCTAGATCACCCGGACCTCGCCGGCATCCACTTCACCGGCTCCACCTCGGTCTTCCAATGGATGTGGCAACGGGTGGGCGCCAACGTCGCCAAGTACCGGACCTACCCGCGGTTGGTGGGCGAGACCGGCGGCAAGGACTTCGTGGTGGCGCATCCCTCGGCCGACGTCGAGGCGCTCAAGACCGCGCTGGTCCGCGGCGCCTTCGAGTACCAGGGCCAGAAGTGCTCAGCGGCATCGCGGGCCTACGTGCCGGCGTCGATGTGGAAGCGGCTCCGCGACGACATGGTCGACACCGTTGAGGACATCAAGGTCGGCGACGTCGCCGACTTCCACAACTTCATGGGCGCGGTCATCAACGAGGGCGCCTTCAAGAAGCACAAGGCCGCGATCGCCGCGGCAAAGGCGGCCACCAACGCCCGGGTGGTCGCGGGCGGCGTCACCGACGGCCGCGAGGGCTGGTTTGTCCGCCCCACAGTCATCGAGACCGACGACCCCAACTTCAAGACCATGCGGGAGGAGCTCTTCGGCCCAATCCTCACCGTCTATCCGTACCCCGACCGGGATTTCGAAAAGACCCTGGACATCGTTGACACCAGCACCCCCTACGGGCTCACCGGCGCGATATTCGCCACCGACCGCGAGGCGGTGCGGACGGCAACCAACCGGCTGGTAAACGCCGCCGGCAACTTCTATGTCAACGACAAGCCCACCGGGGCGGTGGTGGGGCAGCAACCCTTCGGCGGCGCCAGGGCATCCGGCACCAACGACAAAGCGGGATCGTTCATGAACCTGCTGCGCTGGACCAGCATGCGCACCGTGAAGGAGACCTACGTGCCCGCCACCGACTACCGCTACCCCTACATGGCGGAGGAGTAGCCGCCCTCCACCTGGAGGCGAACGAAGCGGCAGTGACCCATCTCCTGGCGGTGGAAGCCGTCGCTGGTCTTGGTCAGGCGCACGAGGAGGTCGATGCCCTCGCCGGCCTCGGGGTACACCAGCATGCCGCCCTGGGCGAGTTGCTGCAGCCATTCCTGGGGCACCGCCTCCACCGCCGCCGACACCAGGATGCGGTCGTACGGCGCCGCGTCGGGCCAGCCGCGGGTCCCGTCGGCGGCGATCATCACCACCCGGTCGGCCACCCCGGCCGCCTCCAAGTTGCGGCGGCCCTGCTCCGCCAGCTCGGGTTGGAGCTCAATCCCCACCACAGAAGCTCCCAGCACGGCCGACGCCGCCGCGGCGTAGCCGCTGCCGGCGCCAATCTCCAGCACCTTCATCCCCGGCTGCAGCTCCAGCACCGAGAGCATCGCCGCCACCATCGAAGGCGCCGAGATGGTGGCGGCTGGACCGATCTCGAGGGCGGCGTCCTCATATGCAAGGCCGGCGTGCTGGGGGGGGACGAACTTCTCGCGGGGGACCGAGGCGATGGCGCGGACGGCGTCGGGGCTCAGGGTGCCGTCATTTCCCAGGCGCCGGATCAGCTGCTCGCGCGGCGTCCCCGGCGACGCGCCATTGGAGAACATCTGGCGAACCCAACTCATGTGCTTCTCCACATTAGTTCTACACGGCCGGGCATGCCGCCCCTATTGCGGGGGTTAAATAAGGTATGAGCACGGTCATCTCGGTCCCCGATTCCGCCTATCAGCAGGCCCGCCTGGCCCAGGTCCTGACTGTGGCCTGGATGGTGATCGAGGGCGTGGTGGCCATTGGCGCCGGCATCCTCGCCTCCTCGGTGGCGCTCACCGCGTTCGGTTTCGACAGTGTCATCGAGATCTTCAGTGCCACCGTGGTCCTGCGCCAGCTGGTGCGCTCGCGCACCGAACCCAGCGACGAGCTGAAGCAGGGGGAACGGCGCGCGTCGCGCCTGGTGGGAATCGGTCTCTACGGAGTCGCGGTCTATATCGTGCTGAGCTCGGCGTACACCCTGCTCCGCGGCATCCACCCCGACCCGTCCCCGCTCGGCCTTGGGCTTGCGGTGGCGTCGCTGGTGATCATGCCCGTGCTCTGGCGTTGGCGCCTGGCGCTCTCGCGGCGCATCCACAGCGCCGCCCTCCGCGCGGACGCCGCCTGCTCCGCGGTCTGCCTTTACATGGCGGCGACCCTGCTCGTCGGGCTGGTCCTGAACCGGCTGTTCGGCTGGTGGTGGGCCGACCCGGTCGCCGGCCTGGCGATGATCTGGTGGATCCGCAACGAGGCCAACGAGGCCCTCGAGTCGGCGCGCACCGGCAAGCATTGCGACGACTGCTAGGAGAGCGTTTGATCTCCTAGCCGCTGAACGGCGAGGTGGGCAGGCTGGCGACCTTCAGCTGACCGGCTGATCTGGGAAACAGGCCAGAGCTACTGCTCTCCCGGTCAAGGGGAAGTGTGTCCGGGGTGGTGAGGTAAGGGCAGTTGACGGTCTAGAGACATGACAAAGAGGCCCGGCGAGCCGCCCCGGACACACTTCCCCGCTCCGGCGAACCCCCCTGGACACACTTCCCCGCTTTACATGAAGCGGTCGGCGATCCTGGTGGCGACCTTCATTCCGCGCTTGCCACCGACGCGCATGATCTGGGGCACCATGGCGTCGATGCCGACCAGCGGCTGGAAGTAAGCGGGGATGAAGACCTCGGCCAGCCGCTTCTGGATCGCCCGGGCGATGGCCCGGCCGACATCCTCGGCGGGGGCGCCGACCGGCCGCTTGGGGTAATGGTCGGGGTATTTGCCCCGGGTGTTCTCGGTGAAGTCGGTGGCGATCGGCCCGGGACAGACCAGGGTGACGCGCACGCCGGTGCCCTGCAGCTCCATCCGCAGCGCATCGCTGAGCGCCTTGAGGGCGTGCTTGGTGGCGGCGTAGCCGCCCAGGTCGGGGCTGGCGATGTGGGATGCCACCGACCCGACGTTGACCACGTGCCCGCGCTTGCGCCGCAGCATCCCCGGCAGGACGAGCGAGTTGGCCAGGGTGGGGGCAACCACGTTGACCTCGAAGACGTAGCGCAGGTCCTC
>JBARRR010000166.1:0-5892 GCA_049644325.1 Candidatus Dormiibacterota bacterium | reverse complement strand
GTGTTCAGCATCGACCACCACCACGGATCCGAGGAGAACCAGCCGGGGCAGCAGTACCACGACCCCCGGCTGGTCGACTCCAACGGACGAGTCGACACCCTCCCCTGGTTCCGGCGGGCGATCGCTGACGCCGGACTCGAGAACACAGTGGTGGCGATCGTAGGCCGGTCGACGGCGACCGCGGCGGACTGGTCGACGTCCCTGGGGCTGGTCTTCATCGACGGCGGCCACTCCGAGGCGGCCGCCCAGGGCGACTACGAGGCGTGGGGCGGCTTTGTCATGCCCGGCGGCATCCTTGCCATCCACGACGTCTTCCCCGACCCCGCCGCCGGGGGACGGCCGCCGCACAACGTGTACCTCCGGGCGGTGGCCTCGGGACGATTCCGCGAGGTCCTGGTTGAGGGCAGCCTGCGGGGACTGGAACGCCTCTAGCGCCCGGCGAATAGCTCCGCGGTAGGGCCGCCAGCGAGGGCATCAGCCGCCATCACGATCGCGGCTGACGACCACGCTGGGCGCTGCAGCGGCCAGTAGGCGCCATCGGTGAAGTTGGCGCCCATCCAGTAGGCGGCGTCATCGCCGCGGAGGTGCTGGGCCCACTCCAGCAGCCGCCGGGCCTCGTCGTGGTCGCCGATGGCGTTGAGCGCCATCACCAGCTCGGCGGTCTCGGCAGCGGTGACCCACGCCCGGCCGCTGATGCAGCGGACGCCCTTGTCGGGCACCACGAACTCATCCCACTTCTCCTCCAGGCGCGCCTGTGCCGCCGGGCCGCGGAGGACGCCGGTGAGGATCGGGTAGTACCAGTCCATCGCCCAGCGGTGCTTGTCGACGAAGGCCCCCGGCTGGTGCTGGATGGCGTGTCCGTGGGTCTCCGCAGCCTCTGTCCAGTCCAGGCGGCTGTAACCCAGGGCGTCCGCCACGCGGACCGCGCAGCGGAGGCTGAGGTGCAGCGATGACCCACCCGCGACCAGTCCCTTGCGCGCGCCCCAGCCGTCCGGCGGCCGCGACCAGGCGATCACCCCACTCTTGCGCCGCAGCGTCAGGGCGAACTCGATGGCCGCGTCAATCGAGGGCCACAGCCACTTGAGAAAGCCGCGCTCGCCGGTGACCAGGTAATGGTGCCAGGCGCCGGTGGCGACGTAGGTCGAGACGTTGGTGTCGAGGGTTGGGTCCTTGACCTTGCCAGCCTGGTAGTAGGCGTGCCAGGCGCCGTCGTGGCGCTGGTTGCGGAGCATCCAGTCGTAGGCGCGGTTGACCTCGTCCCACCGACCGCCGAGGCACAGGGCCATCGCCGCCTCGACGTGGTTCCAAGGATCCATCTTCCCGCCGGGATGCCAGGGGATGCCGCCGTCGGACTCCTGGCCGCGCGCGATGGCGTCCACGGTCGCCTCCAGGTCCGCGACCTCGAGGACGCCGAGGGCGTCAGGCAGCAGCACCGGTACTCCTCTTGCCGTCCGCCGTGCTGGACCGGGCGGTGCCTACGGCCGGCTTCTCCAGGTAGGCGACAAAGCTCTTGCCGATGATGGGGTTGAGGGCCGTCTCCAGGGCCCGGGTCAACGGCGGCGCGTTGACCATGTCCCAGACCAGGAAGCGGTGGTACAGCCTGGGCAGAGGTGAGTCTTCCTTGCGCACGCCAACCGCGCACTTGAGCCACCAGTAAGGCGAGTGGAGGCCGTGGGCGTGGGTGGTGGCGCGCAGGCGCAGGCCGGCGCCGCGCAGCCGCGCGACCAGCTCGTCGCCACGGTAGATGCGGACGTGCCCGCCGGGGGTGTTGTGGTAGTCGTCGGAGAGGAGCCAGCAGACCTCCTCGGGACCGCGGCGGGGCACCGTCACGGCGGCCAGGCCGCGGGGGCGCAGCACCCGCGTGATCTCGCTCATGGCGCGACGGTCCTCAGGGATATGCTCCAGGATCTCGCTGGCGATGACGACGTCGAAGCTGCCGTCGCCAAAGGGCATGTCGAGGACGTTGACCTCGGCGGTCTTGAGCGCCGACCCCGGCGGCACCTGGCCGGCTTCGACCATGGCCTCGGACATCTTGTCGACCTCGGCCAGCGCGGTGGTGTCGAGGTCGGCGGCGGTCACCTGGGCGCCGCGCCGGAAGGCCTCGAAGCTGTGGCGCCCCATGCCGCAGCCGATGTCCAGCAGCCGCGTGCCCGGGCCGACGCCGAGGCGGTCGAAGTCGACGGTAAGCACTACGCAACCTCCGCGGGGGCGGCGACCACGGTCGGCTGTCGGCTGTCGAGGAGGATGCGGTACTGCTCCACGGTGGCGGCGGCGGTCGCCTCCCAGCTGTAGCGGGCCAGTGCCCTGGTCCGGGCCGCGTCAGCCAGGCGGGCGCGCAGCTCCGCGTCGCCCAGCGCCAGGTCGAGGGCCGCGGCCAGGGCGGAGCTGTCCCCGGGGGTGACCAGCAGGCCGTGCTCGCCGTGGCGGCCGATGACTTCGGGGAGGGCGCCGGCGGTGGTCGCCACCAGCGGCAGCCCCGACGCCATCGCCTGCACCGCGGGCAGCGAGAACCCCTCGTACAGCGAGGGCACCACCGCCACCTCGGCCTCGGCGTAGTGGCGCACCAGCTGCTCCTCGGTGATGCCGTTGACGAAGCGCACGGCATCCCCCAGCCCCAGCTTGCGCACGAAGGCCGGCGTATCGCTGCCCTCCCGGGGCCGGGACACGATCACCAGCTCCACCGGCCGGGTCTGCCGCAGCCTTGCAATCGCCTGCAGCAGCGGCCGCACCCCCTTGAGGGGAACGTCGGCGCTGGCCATGGCGAGAATTCGTCCCGGCACCCGGGCGACCTCGGGCAATGGTCGGAAGACCTCATGGTCGACGCCCACCGGCACCACCGCCAGCTTCTCCAGCTCGATCCCCATCTCGTCCTTGAGGTCGCGCCTGGAGGACTCCGACACGGTGATCAGCCGCGGGATCTGGCGGGCCACCCGGACCTGCATCCGGGTGAAGCTGTAGAAGCGGCGCATCGAGATCTTGCGCCGGATGCTGGTGGCGTGGGTCATCTCCAGGTCGCGGTCCACGGTGATGGGGTGATGGATGGTGCCGATCACCGGGAACCCGGCGCGCTGGATGTCGAGGATGCCGTAGCCCAGGCACTGGTTGTCGTGGACGATGTCGAAATCCGCCAGGCGCGGCTTGAGCAGGCGCCGGACCCGCAGGCTGAAGGTCAGCGGCTCGGGGAATGCGGCCGTGCAGACGGTGGCGTACTCGAGCACGTCGATCCAGTCACGGAACTCTCGGGGACGGGGGACGCGAAAGGGATCGTCGGGGCGGTACATGTCAAGCGACGGCACCGGTGTGAAGTCGACGCCGGGATCCAGCTCGGGGTAGGGCTGGCCGGCAAAGACCTCGACCCTGTGCCCCATCCCCACCAGGGCGCGCGCCAGGTGGCGCGTGTACACGCCCTGGCCCCCCGAGTGAGGGTTCCCCCGGTAGACCAGCAGGGCGACGCGAAGTCCCGAATCCTGCGGCATTGTCCGCCAGAGGTTATCAGCCATGGCGCTGCGAGATGAGGTCGCCCCGGCAGCCGCGGCGGCCTTGGAGGGTAGATTTGGAGCCGACATGGCCACTGCCGCGCCCGATTCGGCGCCCAACGAGCGCGTTCGCCACCTGTCCGAGCAGACGCACGGGATGCTGGGGGCGCTCGAGGAGCTGGTCATGGTGGAGTCGCCGTCGGCTGACCCCGCCGCCACCGCGGCTTGCGCCGCCGAGCTGGCCGGCATCGGCAGCGTCCTCCTGGGGGAGAAGCCGGAGCGGCTGGAGATCGAGGGTCGGGTCCACCTTCGGTGGGGCTTCGCCGGCGCCCCCAGGGTGCTCCTGGTCGGCCACTTCGACACCGTCTGGCCAGTGGGGACGGTGAGGCGGTGGCCCTACGCGGTCGAGGACGGCCGCGCCACCGGGCCTGGCATCTTCGACATGAAGGCCGGGTTGGTCCAGGCGCTCTACGCCGTGGCCTCGCTGGAGGATCGCTCCGGGGTGCAGCTGCTCTTCACCTCCGACGAGGAGCTGGGCTCGATCACCTCCCGGGCCACAATCGAGACGATGGCCCTCGATGCGGCCGCGGCCCTGGTGCTGGAGCCAAGCCGCAAGGGCGCGTTGAAGGTTGCCCGCAAGGGGGTCTCCTTCTACCACCTGAATTTCACCGGCGCTGCGGCCCACGCCTCCGAGGCGACCCGTGGCGCCAACGCCATGCTGGAGATGGCCCACCAGGTCGTGGCCATCCAGCAGCTGGCGCGGCCCACGCTGGGTACCACGCTGACACCCACGCTGGCCAGTGCCGGGGTGACCCAGAACACGGTGCCGGCCGAGGCCTATGCCTACATCGACGTCCGGGTCGGCAGCGCAGAAGAGCAGGCACGCGTCGACAACGAGATCCGCGCCCTCCCGCCCCACGACTCCCGCGTCCTCCTCAGCGTCACCGGTGGGCCCAACCGGCCGCCGATGCCGGTCGAGGCCACCCGCGATCTCTTCGAGCGAGCCCGCCGCTGCGCCGCCGGCCTAGGCATCGGGTTCGCCACCGACGGGGTCGAGGCCTCCGGCGGCTCCGACGGCAACTTCACCGCGGCGATGGGGACGCCGACGCTGGACGGCCTGGGCGCCGTCGGCGACCACGCCCACGCCGAGGGCGAGTACGTCGAAGTGGCCCGGATGCCGGAGCGGGCCGCGCTGCTGGCCGCCCTCATTGAGGACGTCCGCGCGAGTTAGATGCCGACCGAGCTCATGCGGTCGTTGCGCAGCTCCTCGACGAGGGAGTCGACCACGTCCACCAGGCTGCCGCCGGCCGCCAGCACCTGGCGCTGGCGGACATAGCTGGGGCCACGCTCCATGATTGCCCGGGCACCCTCCAGCTCGACCTGGCAACCCAGGCTGGAGGCCACCGGCGCCAGCTCCTCCAGCATCAACTCGATCGACTCGCGCAGTGGCATAACCGTGCCTGAGTCGTCGACGATGATGCCGGCCTCCAGGCCGTGCCGCGCAGCCCGCCATTTGTTCTCACGGACGATCCACTCGTTAGGGCGATGCAGTTCCTCGCCCGCATCCATCCTCTGGTCGAGGCGCTCCACCAACGACTGGAAGAGGGCGGCGGCGGTGGCCACCTCGCCCAGCGTGGGGATACCGTCACAGACCCGGAGCTCCATGGTGCCGAACTGGGGATGGGGCCGGATATCCCACCACACCTCGCGGATGGTGTTGATGGTGCGGGCTTCGATCAGGGTGTGCATGAACTGCTCGAACTCGGGCCAGCCGGACAGCTCGTAGGGCAGGCCGGCGGTGGGCAGTCCCTCGAAGACCTTGGTGCGGCAGGAGGCCAGCCCGGTGTCCTTGCCCACCCAGTAGGGGCTCGAAGCCGACAACGCCAGGAAGTGCGGAATATAGAAGGTGAGGGCGTTGACCATGGGAATCGCCTTTTCCGGCGACCGCACCCCAACGTGGATGTGGACGCCGAAGATCTGCAGCCGGCGGGCCAGCCACTGCATGTCGTCGATCAGCTTGGCGTAGCGCGGGTTGGGGCTGATCACCTGCTTGGCCCAGTGGCTGAAGGGATGGGTGCCGGAGCACATCAGCTCCAGGCCCCTGGGCCTGGTGTGGACCTCGATCTCCCGGATCGTCTGGCCCAGGTCGGCCTTGGCCTCCCCAACGGTCTGGCAAATGCTGGTCAGGATCTCGATGGTGGACTCCAGCAGCTCGTGCTTGGCCTTGGGGTGCTCACCAGTGGGGTGCTCCCTGCCCATCTCGCCGAGGACCTCGGTGGCGACGCTGGTCAGCTCGCGGCTCTCACCATCGACCACCTCCAGCTCCATCTCGATGCCCAGGGAGGCACGCTCGGACGCCGAGAAGTCGATGCGGAAGGGGTTCGCCGTGGTCTCGGCCATCGTGGGCCATGGTACC
>JBARRR010000165.1:0-6536 GCA_049644325.1 Candidatus Dormiibacterota bacterium | reverse complement strand
GTCGAGCACCACGCCGTGCTGACCACCATGCAGGACCTGGAGCGTCAGGGCTTCGAGGTGACCTACCTCCCAGTCGACGCCGAGGCCCTCGTCGAGCCCGACGATTTGCGCGCGGCACTGCGCCCCGACACGGTGCTGGTCTCAGTGATGCTGGGCAATAACGAGGTCGGCACCATGGAGCCGGTGCGCGAGCTGGCCGACATCACGCACGCCAACAGCAATGCCTATTTCCACACCGACGCGGTGCAGGCCTTTGGCAAGGTGCCGGTGCGCGTCGACGACCTGGGCGTCGACATGCTCAGCCTCTCGGCCCACAAGATCTACGGACCCAAGGGTGTGGGCTGTCTCTACGTGCGGATGGGCACCCGGATCCAGCCTCTGATCACCGGTGGCGGCCACGAGCGCAACCGTCGCGCCGGCACCGAGAACGTCGCCGGCATCGTCGGCCTGGCCAAGGCGGTGGAGGTCGCGGTGCGCGACTTCACGACCGACACCGTGCGGCTGCGGTCGACCCGGGACCGCCTGGTCGAGGGCATGACCGCGGTCGACGGCGCCCGTGTCACCGGCCATCCCACCGAGCGCCTACCGCACCACGCCAGCTTCATCATCGACGGCGTCGAGGGCGACAGCCTGCTGATGCTGCTCGACCGCGAGGGCGTCAGCGCGTCCAGCGGCTCGGCCTGCACCTCCGGCTCGCTGGAGCCTTCCCACGTGCTCCTGGCGATGGGCATCTCACCCGAGGAGGCGCTCAGCAGCCTCCGCCTGACCGTCGGCAAGCGCACCCAGGACGCGGAGGTCGACGCCGCAGTTGAAGTAATCCAGGGGGCGGTGAGCCAGCTCAGGAGCTGACTGGCAGCACCGCGAGATAGCAGCTATGTCACGGGGTGGCAAACGCCACTGACTCGGGCGGGATTGGTGGTTACGCTGGGACCCGTGGCTCTTCAAGTGGGACAACTTCGCCAGTCGGCCCGTGCCAGGCTCTTCCGCGGCAACGTGGCCATGGAAGAGGCGCAGCGGGCCGCGCCCTCGAACGCCGGCGCCCAGCCGCTCGAGGGGCTGGGCTGGAAGGACGTCGAGCGCCTGGTGGCTCGTCTCTTTCATCGTGACGGGTTCTCCGTGATGCCGGTCAGCGAGCGCCATGGCCCTGTCGACTTCGTCATCGAGCGCGGCGCTGAGAAGGTCTTCGTCCAGTGTCGCAACTGGAACGTCTGGGAGGTTTCCGACCGCGCCGTCCGCGAGCTGACCGGCTACATGTCGGGCGCGGGCGCGACCCGGGGCTACATGCTGACCACCGGGCAGTTCACCGACGAGGCGCACTCCCACGCCGCCGCCAAGGGCCTCGAGCTGGTCGACGGCGCCAGGCTTCCCCACCTCCTGGCCGCCGCCTAAGACACTCCTCCTCGGGTCAGCCGACCAGGATCTTCTCGCCGACGCCGTCCCCACCGGGGGCCACCGGCTCTTCGCGCGCCGTCTGCTTCTCGTCGCCGATAACGCGACCATCCTTGAGGCGTATGACCCGGTCGGTACGGGCCGAGAGGTCGAGGTCGTGGGTGACGATGATGAAGGTGACGCCGTACTCACGGTTCATCCGGCGCATGAGCGCGATCAGCTTCTGACTGGTCTCGGTGTCGACCTCGCCGGTGGGCTCGTCGCCGAGCACCAGTGCCGGCTCATTGATCAGCGACCGGGCGATGGCGACGCGCTGCTGCTCGCCGCCGGACAGCTCCGCCGGCCGGTGCTTGGCGCGGTCGGACATGCCGATCTCCTCGAACAGCCCCTCGGCGCGCCTCCGCGCCGCCTTCTTGTCACCGCCGCTGTAGCGCAGCGGCAGCAGGACGTTGTCCATGGCGTTCAGCGAGGGCAGCAGGTTGAACCCCTGGAAGATGAAGCCGACCCGCTTGCTGCGGAAGTCGGCGCGCTTGGCATCCGACAGCGTGCTGGTGTCAATACCGTCGATGGTGACCGTTCCCGAGGTTGGCCGCATCAAGAGCCCGAGGCAGTCCAGGGTGGTGGTCTTGCCGCTCCCCGAGCGGCCGACGATGGAGACGAACTCACCCTTCTCGATGTCCAGGTTGACGCCGTCGATGGCGTGGACCGCCTTGTCGCCCTTGCCGTAGAACTTCTTCAAGTCTCTCAGCTCAATCAAAGCCATTTCAATTTCTCCTTCGATGTCCAGGCGACTACTGCGACCGCAGCGCGGTGACGGGGTCAAGCCGGGCGGCGTTCCAGGCGGGGATCACCCCCGCGATGGCGCCGAGGCCGACCGAGAACAGGATTGCCCCCAGCGCCAGTGATGGCGTCAGGAGGAATAGGTTCAGGTTCTGGGCATCAGTCAGGGCGTTGATCGTGCTCGTGATTGCGTAGCCGAAACCGAGGCCGATGCCGCCCCCGATCAGCCCGATAACCACCGACTCGGCGAGGTATTCACGCAGGATGTGGCGGGTCTTGGCCCCCACCGCCTTCTTGAGGCCGATCTCCCGGTAGCGCTCGGTGACCGACATCAGCATGGTGTTGACCACCGAGAGGCCTCCGACGACCAGCGCCAGCAGGGCGGCGCCCAGGGTGATGGCGCTGAAGATCAGCGAGAACGACTTGAAGGCGTTGATGATCTCCGTCGGCGTCTGCGCCTTCACACCGACGACGTTGTCGTTGATCCTCTTGGCCAGGTCGTCGAGGTTGACGCCGGGCTTGCCGTACACGTCGATGCCGCTGACGAGGTTGTTCTGATCGACCTTGGTCGGTCCGCTGCGCAGCGCCGGCGGCAGGCTGTCAAACAGTGCCCGCTGGCCGTCATGCAGGTTGACGAAGGCGAAGTTGTCCGGCGCGGTAAGCGTCTTGTCGAGGATGCCGACCACCTTGAAGCTGTGGTTGACGAAGTCCGACCGTGGCGTCTTGGGCGCCTGGGGCAGGTCGATGGTCTCGCCGACGGTCTTGCTGAATTGCTTGGCGATGTCCGCGCCCATGACGACGGTGCCGTCCTGAAGGTTGTCAGGTCCGACGCCCTTCGACGCCGTCAGCTTGAAGTTCTCGTAGTTCGAGACGCCGGGCGCCGAGCCAGTGATGGTTGGCGGCACGGAGAAGCTGATGCCGCTCTCCGCTTGGGCCGGGGCGCCTGCGCTGGCAAACGCCGCCGCCACGCCGTCGACCTGCTTGATCTTGTCGACCTTGTCGATGGCGATAAGCCCGCCGCCGCCGCCGGCGAAGCCCTGGCTGGAGGAATCGGCAACCGAGATGTGGTCTGAGAAATACTTCACGCCACCGTCGACCAGCTTGTTGTTCTTCTCCGCCATCGCGCCCATCGTCGAGAAGGCCAGGATGCCAATCGCGATGCCGCTGATGGTCAAGATGTTGCGGAGCTTGCGGCGCCACAGGTTACGCAGGATTTCCATATATCTACTGACTACCTCTATTTCTTCTGAGTGATTACCGGTGTTGGTTGGAACCTGCGACGCCGGCGCGCTGCTCGCGCTCCATCAGCTCGCGGATCTTGCGCTCTTCCCAGTCCCTGCCCAATGGCCCGTGGGTCACGAAAACCGAATACCCGTGGAGTGCGATGGCCAGTCCCCAGGCAAGAGCCACCCACGCGACCCAGATGGACGAACGGTCTGTCAGAAGGTTAAGCACCGCCAGGAACGCGACTATGACAACGTACATGAAAAGGTTGCTGTAGAAGCCGCGCAGCTGGTGGACCCTCCGCCGCGCGCGCCGGTAGGCGTCGTCCTGTTCGGTGGTTGGCTGTTGAACAGTATCGGTGACGTTCATTGCGGTCTCCTTAAGGCTGGGATCGCTTCGCCCTTCTGACTTGTGGCTTCAACCCTAGACGGGGGGTGGCTATGCCCGAAAGTGCCCGCGATAAGCAGTATTCGGTGACATTAGTCACGCCGGATTGATGGCGTGCGTCAGTTTGGTTAAAGCCAGGGTTGGCCTATCCTGAGATCGTGCTCAGCTACGAGACAAGGGGCCGCTGGATAGGTCGATTTTTCGCGCTGGCGTGGCTGTGCATGCTGGCCTGGCCGATCACCCAGGCGCTCCAGGGATCGCCGGACTATCCCAACCCGTGGCCGGTCATCGCGATCATCGTTGCCTTCGCTGCCATCTACGTCTGGTTCTGGTTCCGGGTCGCATATGGTGGCTCTCGCGTGGCCTTCGCGATCGCCATCGGCGGGATGCTCGGCATCATCCTGGTATCGGTGGTTGGGAGCGGCGGCGCGGCGGCCATCAGCATCAGCTACATGCTGATCTACGTCGCGGTGGCGGCCGCCGTCTGGTCGGGCTGGAAGACGGGAATCGCGTGGTGCATCGGCCTGGGCCTGTTGGCGGCGGCGATCGGCGTCATCTCCAACCGCAACCACCTCCCCGACCTGAACCCGGTGGTGCTGGTGACCCTCATTGGCCTGGGCATGGTAGGGGTTCGGCAGCTGATCAACGCGATCGAGCGGCTCAAGTCGGCCCAGGACGAGCTGTCACGGCTGGCGGTGGGGGAGGAGCGGATGCGTTTTGCCCGCGACCTCCATGACCTGCTGGGCCACAGCCTGTCGGTGATCGTCCTCAAGAGCGAGGTCGCCCGCAACATGCTCGACCGGGACCCGGGGCGTGCGGCCGGCGAGATCGCCGATATCGAGCGCGTTGCCCGCGACTCCCTGCGTGACGTGCGCGCGGCGGTCGCCGGTTACCGCCAGACCAGTCTCGACGCCGAGCTGCACGGTGCCCGCGAGATGCTGGAGAGCGCGGGCATCTCGGTGCGGTACGACCAGAAGGCGGGCGAGCTGCCCGAGGACACCGAGTCGGTGCTGGCCTGGGCGGTGCGCGAGGGAGCCACCAACATCCTGCGCCACTCGCGCGCCAACGAGTGCTTCGTGCGGCTGGCGCGCGACAACGGGGCGGCGGTCCTGGTCATCACCGACGACGGCACTGGGCGGCTGGAGCCCGGCAGCGCCCCCGGCAATGGGCTCCAGGGCCTGGGCGAACGGGTTGCCGCGGTGGGCGGCAAGATGCGGGCCGAGCAGCTGGCGGGCCGCGGCTTCCGCCTCGCCGTCCGCGTCCCCGTCCCCGAGGCCAGCAGCAACTGATCCCGGTCCGCAATTGATCCGGGTCCTTTTGGCCGAGGACCAGACGATGGTCCGCGAGGCACTGGCGTCGCTGCTCGGCATCGAAGAGGACATCGACGTGGTAGCCCAGGTCGACCGCGGTGACGCCGTGCTGGCGGCTGCCCGCGAAGCCCGACCCGATGTCGCCCTGCTCGACATCGAGATGCCGGGCCTGGACGGCATCCAGGCGGCCGCCGAGCTGACCGCGGAGCTGCCCGCCTGCGCCGTGCTGATCCTGACCACCTTCGGCCGGCCCGGCTTCCTGCGCCGGGCGATGGAGAGCGGCGCCCGCGGCTTCCTCCTCAAGGACGCGCCGGCGGCCGAGCTGGCGGTGGCCATCCGGCGCACGGTGGCGGGGGAGCGGGTGGTGGATCCCAACCTCGCGGCGCAGGCGCTGACCGAGGGCAAGGGGCCGCTCTCGTGGCGGGAACGGGAGGTCCTGGAGGCGTCGGCCGCGGGCAGCACCATCGCCGAGATCGCCAGGTCGCTGCACCTTTCCGAGGGGACGGTCCGGAACCATCTCTCGGCGGCGATCCAGAAGCTCGGGGCGCGCAACCGGTTCGAGGCCGCCAAGGCCGCCGAGGCCAAGGGCTGGCTCTGACCCCGGCTAGATCCCTTCCGCCAGCTCCTTGACGATGGCCGCGTGGCGCGGCATCCCCAGCTTCCGGTAGGCATCGCCGGCCTCGACCAACAGTGCCCCGGCGGTCTGGGCATCGCCGTCCTCTCCCCGGAGCAGCAGGGCCTGGGCTCGGAAGCGCCGGATGTCGGCCCGCTCGATTCGGTGGGGCGTCGATTCCGCCACCTTCAGCGCCGAGGCGAAGTGGGCCTCGGACTTGTCCCACAGACGCGCGGCAGCGGCGCCGATGCCGGCCGTGGTTTCGAGGATGGTGCCCTCAAAGCCGTTGAAGATCGCGCCCAGGGCGAGCGCCTGCTCCATCGCCGGGAGCAGCTCGGCGGCCTCGTCGTACATGCCCAAGGCCCAGAAGCCCTCGACGACCCGCTGCAGCGCCACCCAGCGGCCGGCGGCGTTGGGCTGGTCAGGCTCGGCGATATCGTGGCGCAGGCTGCGGTGCAGCTCCATCGCTTCGTCGCGGCGGTCCATGTAGGCCAGCAGGCGGAACCTGGCGCCACCGGCCTGCCCCGCGGCGAAGCTCGGCTGCTCCATGGACTCGGCGATCTTGACCTCCTCGAGCGCGGTCTCCCAGTCGCCGCGCCAGAAGGCCGCGTGCGCCAGCGAGACGTGCGGGGTGTCGGTCCAGGTGAACCCCGCCTCCTCGCAGACCTCGATCTCGCGTCGGGCCAGTGCCTGGATTCCATCGAGGTCGCCGTTCATCGACGCCCTGGCGATGTCGCCGCGGACCAGGAGCAGGTGAGCACCGTGGTGCTTGATGTGGTCGGCCAGCGGCCGCAGCTCGGCGCCGACGCGGGCGGCGTCGTCGAAACGCCCGC